>JADZAQ010000148.1 GCA_020852555.1 Burkholderiales bacterium | reverse complement strand
GGAGCGATCCGATACTCGATCTGGATCAGCACCGGGCCGTCGTCGGGCTCGGGCTCGCGCTCCATCTCCAGCGCCGGCCCCTGGTCACCCGGCAGCACGTCCTTGTCGCCACCCAGCCGCACGCGCACGTTGCGCAGCAGCCAGAGCAGCACGAGGAAGAGCACCGCCGAGGCGATGAGGGCGACGCGGATGCCTTGCCACGACGCCAGCGCCCCCCACAGGACACTGCCCACGGCGAGGCTCGCCTGGACCGTCACGAAAGCCATCGCCACCGCCCGTGCGCGGACCCACGCCGGCGCCGCGCTCTGCGTGCCGGCCGACAGGCTCGCGAAGACGCCGACCCACGACGCACCCGCGGCAAACGCCGCCACCACGGCGAACACCACCATCGTCGCTGCCGCCATGAGCGCGGTGGCAATGATCCACAGCAGCGATGCCGCCAGCACGACCCGGTGCAGCGAGTGCTTGCGCAACTGCTCGGGGATGGCGAGCGCGGCGGTGACCGCACCCGCGCCGAAGCAGCCGAAGATGAGGCCGAAGCCCCCGGCGCCCAGGCCCAACTGGTCGCGCGCGATCACCGGCAGCAGCGCCCACAGCGCCGCGGCGCAGATCGAGAAGATGAAGTTGCGCAGGAGGATCGCCCGCATCGGACCCGAGTGACGCGCATAGCGCACGCCGCTGCCGACGCCCGCGATGAGCGTCTCCGGAATGCCCGGCAGCACCGGAGGCTGGCGCTCCCAGCCGCGGACGACGAAGACCATGCCGATGAAGAGGATCGAGCTTCCGAGCAAGGCGCTGCCCGCGCCGATCCACGCCATGAGCGCACCGGCGATCGCGGGACCGATCGCCCGCGATACGTTCATCGCCACCGCGCCGAGCGCGACCGCCTTGGGGACCTCGGGGCGCTCGACGAGTTCGTTGATGCACGCTGACTGCGCCGGCTGATAGAAGGTGAAAGCGGCACCGATGAAGAAGGTGAGGAAGAGCAGCGGCCACGGCGCGATCACGTCGAACAACGTGGCGAGCCCCAGCACCACGGTGCCGCCGAGGAACAGGAACTGCGTCGCGAGGAGCACCCAGCGCCGCTCGATGATGTCGGAGAGCGCTCCGGCGACGAGGCCGAAGACGATCGCCGGCGCGGTGCTCGCCGTTTGCACGAGTGCCACCATCAGCGCCGACGGGGTCATGGTCGCCATGAGCCAGGCGGCCATCGTCGCCTGCATCGTGTAGCCCATCGCCACGCCGATCGACGCAAGATAGAAGCGCCGAAACGTGACGTGCCGCAGCGGCGACGATGCGAACAGTTGGTCGAGCGTGATCACGAGCCGCCTCTCGCGCTTATGTTCGGATACGCGTCGCTGGACCAGGAACGGGAGGACGACGTGGCCCGAGCGGACCGGCTCGATCGGCAAGGACGGGAGAATCCATGCGTCCCGTGGGGTTGTGCGAAGGCCGGCTAGTGTAACGCGCCCGCCCGAGACGATGCCCGCTGCCGGTCTGCTACGCTGCGACCCGAGCCTTTCGCACGCTGCGCTTGCCGCCCGCCCATGACCCGCTACGACGTCTTCAACGGCGACGCCGACGGCATCGCCTCGCTCCTGCAGCTCCGGCTCGCACACCCCGCCGAGACCGTCCTCGTCACGGGACCCAAGCGTGACCTCCGCCTCGTCGAGCGGGTGCCCGCCGTCGCCGGCGATGCGGTGGTGGTGCTCGACGTCTCGCTCGCGGTGAATCGACCCGCGGTCGAACGGTTGCTGACTGCCGGGGTGAGTGTCGAGTACTTCGACCACCACGATGCCGGCCCCGACCCGCTACCGGCGGGGCTCGTCGCCCATCTCGATCCCGCACCCGATGTGTGCACGGGGATCCTCGTCGACCGTCATCTCGGCGGCGCCCAGCGCATCTGGGCGGTCGTCGCGGCACTCGGCGACAATCTGGGCGATGCGGCACGCACGCTGGCATCACCGCTGGGGCTCACGGCGGCGGCATGGGGCGAGCTCGCCGCCCTTGCGGATGGGTTGACCTACAACACGTACGGCGAGCGACTCGACGATGCGGTCGTCGCCCCCGATGCGCTCTTTCGCGCGCTGCTCAGCGTAGGCGATCCGCTGCGCTTCGTGCGCAGCGACCCGATCTTCGCGCGCATCGACTCGGCGCGTCGCCACGATCTCGCCGCCGCCGCCGCGATCGAACCGACGCACCGTCTGCGTGGTGCGCTCGTCTACATCCTCCCCGACGCCACGTGGACACGCCGCATCCGCGGCATCCTCGGCAACGACCTCGCCCGCCGCGAGCCGGCGCTCGCGCACGCGATCCTGACCCGGGATCCGCACGGTGACTTCGTGGTGAGCGTGCGCGCACCACGCGTGCAGCCTACCGGCGCACACCTGCTGTGCCGGCAGTTCCCCACCGGTGGCGGCCGCCATGCGGCGGCGGGCATCCAGCGTCTCGCGCGCGGCGACCTCGATGCCTTCGTCGCCGGCCTCGATCGGGCGTACCCCGGGCCGGGATAGGAGATGAACGCCCCCGACGCTCGCTGCACCCAAAGGGGGCGCAGTTCGCCGCTTGGGGCGGCGCGGCAGTGCGGCCTGCGGGGGCGCCGCTGGCCCGCCCGGCGCGTGCTGCTATGCGCCTTCGAGGATGCGGATCTCGCGCGATACGCCGTTGCCGAGTGCAGCGAGCGCCTCCTGGTACGCGGGCGAGTCGTGCGCCGCGATCGCCTGCGCCACGCTGTCGAATTCGACGATCACCGTGCGCTGCTCGATGCCTTCCTCGTAGACCTTGGCCGGTATCCCGCGGGCGACGAAGCGCCCACCCGCGGCCAGCAGTGCCGGACCGGCGAGCTTCGCGTACGCCGCGAGCTTGTCCTGGTCATGGATTGCCCTGTACACGCTGACCCAATACGCCTTGGCCATGCCGTTTCCTTTCCATCGCTCGTTCGAATGAAGGGCCCACGATAACCGACGACGCGCGGGCCGGACCGCTGCGATTATCCTACGGTCATGCCACTGGTCACGTTACAAGACGCCGAGCTCGCCTTCGGCCACGTTCCGCTGCTCGATCGTGCCGCGCTCGTGGTCGACGACGGCGAGCGCATCGGCCTCATCGGCCGCAACGGCACCGGCAAGTCATCACTCCTTGCCATCGTCGCCGGAACACTCGACCTCGACGATGGCAGCTGCACGCGCCGTGACGGCTTGCGCACGCTGCTCGTCGAGCAGGAGCCGACGCTCCCCGCCGCCGCATCGCTGCGCGAGAGCCTCGTGCTCCGTGCCGGCGATGCGCTGCGCGTCGACGACGAACGCGAGCGCTGGCGGCGCGAGGCGCGGCTCGTCGAGTTCCTGCACCGGTTCGGGCTCGACGAAGCGGCCTCCCCAGCCTCGGCGTCAGGCGGCGAGCGCAAGCGCGCGGCGCTGGCACTGGCGTTCGCCCTCGCCCCCGACCTCCTGCTGCTCGACGAGCCCACGAACCACCTCGACCTCGACGGCATCGAGCTCGTCGAGGACTTCGTGCGGCGGCAGCCCGCCGCGATCGTGGTCACGCACGACCGCGCATTCCTCGACCGTGTCGTCACCCGCATCGTCGATCTCGACCGGGGCCTCCTGCGCTCGTATCCCGGCAACTTCGCGGCGTATGCCGCACGCAGGACCGACGAGCTCGCCGCCGAGGCCGTCGCGAACCGCAAGTTCGACGCCTTCTGGAAGCAGGAGGAAGCGTGGATCCGCAAGGGGATCGAAGCGCGGCGCACGCGCGACGAAGGTCGGGTGCGCCGGCTGGAAGCGCTGCGCCTGGAGCGCGCCGCGCGCCGCGCGCGGGTCGGCAACGTGACGCTCACCCTCGACGCCGGGCGGCGCTCCGGCAAGCTCGTCGCCGAACTCGAGGGCGTGACCAAGGCCTGGGGTGAGAACGTCGTGGTGCGCGACCTCGACCTCGTCGTGCAGCGTGGCGATCGCCTCGGCATCATCGGCAGGAACGGTGCCGGCAAGACGACGCTCCTCAAGCTCATCCTGGGGACCATCCCGCCGGATCGTGGCTCGCTGCGCTTGGGCACCAAACTCACGGTGGCATACTTCGACCAGCTGCGCGCACAACTCGACCCCGCACGCACGCTTGCCGAGACGATCAGTCCGGGCAGCGAGTGGATCGAGACGGCGAGCGGCCGCAAGCACGTACTGTCGTACCTGGGCGAGTTCCTGTTCCCGCCGGCACGCGCGCAGGCGCCGGTCGCCACGCTCTCCGGCGGCGAGCGCAACCGGCTGCTCCTCGCCCGCCTCTTCGCGCAGCCCGCCAACCTCCTCGTCCTCGACGAGCCCACCAACGACCTCGACATCGAGTCGCTCGAGCTCCTCGAAGCGACCCTGCAGGCGTATCCGGGAACGCTGCTCGTGGTGAGTCACGACCGGGCCTTCCTCGACAACGTCGTCACGCAGACCATCGTCGCCGAAGGTGGCGGTCGCTGGCAGGAATACGCCGGGGGTTACAGCGATTGGCTCGCGCAGCGCCGGGTGCCGGCGAGCAGCGCACCCACATCGGCCGCGGCGGCACGCGCGTCGACACCGCGCCCGGAACGCACCAGCACCAAGCTCTCGTACAAGGAGCAGCGCGAGCTCGACGCGCTGCCCGCCGAACTCGCGGCGCTGGAGGCGGAGCAGCAGGCGCTGCACGAGCGCATGAGCGCCGGTGATTATCACCAGGCCGGCCACGAAGCGATGCGACGCGACGCCGAGCGCACGACCGAACTGGAGCATCTCCTCGCCGAGAAGCTCGCGCGCTGGGTCGCGCTCGAGGAGCGCGGCGGACGATAGCGCCGGCCCGCCAGACGCGGCGTTCCGCGCCGCCGGTCTACAATGGCGGCCACGCCATCGCCCAGGCGCGCATGTTGCGCGCGCCTCTGTCTTCCGCTACCGCTTCCGATGCCTCCGTCGACGAACGCGCCGGCGCGCTCCGTGCGCGCGGACACGATCACCGCTGCCCTCCTGCTCTGGCTCGCCGGCAACGCGCTGCGGCTGACGATCCTCGCGGTGCCGCCGATCCTCGCGTTCATCCGCGACGATTTCCACCTCTCGGCGACGGAAGTCGCGATCCTCTCGAGCATTCCGCCGGCGCTGCTCGCCATCGCCGCGCTCGCCGGATCGCTGCTGGTCGTCCGGTTGGGCCTCCTCAACGCGCTCGTCACCGGCATCGCGATCACCGCAGCAGGCTCGGCGCTGCGGGGCTGGAGCGATACCTACGCGATACTGATCGTCACCACGATCGTCATGTCGGCGGGAGTGGCGATGCTGCAGCCGATCATGCCAACCATCGTGCGGGCGTGGATGCCCCGCCGCATCGGCCTCGGCACCGCGCTGTACACCAACGGTCTCCTCGTCGGCGAGGTGTTCCCGACGCTGCTCACGATCTCGCTGGTGCTCCCGCTGGTCGGTGGCAGTTGGCGCGCTTCGCTCGTCTTCTGGTCGATCCCGATCGCGGTGATCGCGCTCGTCGTCTGGTGGAAGGCGCCGCGCACGCCCGACGTCATGCGCGTGCCCGCCAACGTGCCGCTCAAGTGGCTGCCCGACTGGCATCTGGGCCTCGTCTGGCGGCTCGGCGCCTTTTTCGGCTGCATCAATGCGATCTACTTCGGCGCCAACACCTTCATTCCGATCTACCTTGCGAGCAAGGGCCGCTCCGACCTCATCGGCGGCGCACTGGCTGCGCTCAACTTCGGCCAACTCCCCGCCTCGTTCCTGCTGCTCGCCGTTGCCGATCGCCTGCAGCGCAAGGCCTGGCCGTACTACGTGTCGGGCGTCGTCTCGCTCGTCGCGATTCTGGGCCTCGTCTTCGACGTCGGGGCCACGACGGTCTGGTGGGCGGGTCTGCTCGGCTTCTGCGAAGCCACCGGTCTCATCCTCGCGCTCATGCTGCCGCCGCTCCTGTGCGAGCCCGAGGACGTCGCGCGGACTGCGGCGGGCACCTTCACGCTGAGCTACGGCGGCACCGTGGTGATCGCGATCATCGGCGGCATCGCCTGGGATGCGAGCGGCATTCCCGCGCTCTCCTTCGCGCCACTCGCCTTCTGCGCCGCTGCCTTCGTGGTGCTCGCGGCGCTCCTGCGCAGCAAGCGCGAGCTCGTGTAGGCGGCGCATCGCGCCGCCCGCCTGCGCTTCGATATACCATCGCGCGATACGCCACCTCCAGGCCGACGGTACCGCGATGAAGCTCAACATCCTCTCCGACCTGCACCTGAGCGCGGGTCCGCTCGATCCGCCTGCCAACGACGCGGATGTGATCGTCATCGCCGGCGACGTCGCCCGACCCGAGCGCGCGATCGAATGGATGCGGACGCTGGGCAAGCCGGTGCTCTTCGTCGCCGGCAACCACGAGTTCTACGGCGGCAGCATTCCGGGAACGATCGCGCAACTCAAGCGCCTGAGCGCGGGAACGAACGTGCGCGTGCTGGCCGGCGACGAGGTCGTCTGCGGTGGCGTGCGCTTCCTCGGCACGACGCTGTGGACCGACTTCCGGCTCTTCGCCGACGAGGCGACGCGGCGCGCGGCCCGCGAGCAAGCAGTCGCGTTCATCCGCGACTTCAGCCGGATCCGCGTGGACGACGAGGCAGGCCGCGTTTTCACGCCGGAGGATTCCACCGCACTCTTCGATGCGCAGGCGCACTGGCTCGAGGAGAGGCTCGCCCAGCCGCACGCCGGCGCCACGGTCGTCATCACGCACCACGCGCCGTCGCTCCTGAGCATCCACCCCCGCTTTGCCGATTCGCTCTTCAATGCGTGCTTCGTCTCGGCCGCCGAGCGCCTCCTCGACGGGGGCCGGGTGCGCCTGTGGATCCACGGCCACACGCACGACAGCTTCGATTATTTCGTCAACGGCACCCGCGTCCTGTGCAACCCGCGCGGGTACGCCAAGGATGGCGTCAACGAGAACGCGCGCTTCGACGCGAATTTCGTGATCGATCTCGCCCCGGAACGCCTCGACCGCCAGGCACATGCATGAGCCCCGTCGCGCATCTGCAGGCCGACCATCACCGCATCGCCCTTCCCGTCACGCTGTCCGACAGCACGCACGGTGACATGACGCACTTCGAGTTGATCACGGTGCGCATCCGCGACCGGGACGGTGCGGAAGGCGTCGGTTACACGTATACCGTGGGGTGCAACGGTGGTGCGATCCACGCCACCATCACGCGCGACCTCGCGCCGCGTATCAAGGGGGAGCGGGCCGATCTCATCGAGGCGCTGTGGCAGAAAATGTGGTGGGCGACCCACTACGGCGGGCGCGGCGGCGCCGCCTCGATGGCGATTGCGGCGATCGATATCGCGTTGTGGGATCTCAAGGCGCGCCGCTTCGGTGCGCCGCTGTGGACGCTGCTCGGCGGCAACGACGCGCGCGTGCCTTGCTATGCAGGCGGCATCGACCTGCATTTCCCTCTGGAACGCCTGCTGCAGCAGACCGACCAGAACCTGGCCCGTGGCTTCCGGGCGATCAAGATGAAGGTGGGCCGGCCCCGCCTGTCCGAGGACATCGCACGGGTCGCAGCGATGCGCGAGCACCTGGGCGCCGACTTCCCGCTGCTGGTCGACGCCAACATGCGCTGGACGCCCGACGAGGCGATCCGTGCTGCGCGCGCCTTGCAGGCGTCGAACGTCTACTGGCTCGAGGAGCCGACCATCCCGGACGATGTCGATGGCCACGCGCGCGTCGTGCGCGAAGGCGGCCTGCCGGTGGCCGCCGGCGAGAATCTGCACACGCTCTACGAATTCAAGCAGATGATCGCGGCTGGCGCGGTGACCTTTCCGGAGCCCGATGTCACCGTGTGCGGCGGCGTCACCGGTTTCATGAAGGTGGCGAAGCTCGCGGAAGCCTTCAACCTGCCGGTCACGTCGCACGGCGCTCACGACATCACCGTCCACTGCCTCGCCGCGGCGCCCAATCGCTCGTACCTGGAGGCACACGGCTTTGGCCTCGATCGCTACATCGCCGATCCGCTGCGCATCGAGGATGGAGTCGCCATCGCCCCCGACCGGCCGGGCCACGGTATCGAGTTCGACTGGAGGGGACTCGAGCGTTGCCGGGCGTGAGCGCCCGGCAACGCGCCGATCACTCCGCCTTGATCCCGGCCGTCTTGATGACCTTTCCCCAGCGATCCGACTCGCTCTGGATGTGCGCCGCGAAGTCCGCCGGCGAGCCGCCGACCGGCTCGGCGCCGAGTGCCACCAGCTTCGCCTTGAATTCGTCGGTTTGGAGCATGCGGTTCACCTCGCGGTTGATCTTGTCGACGATCGCCTGCGGCGTCCCCGCGGGGGCGAGCAGCGCGAACCAGCCCTGCGACTCGAATCCCGGCACGCCCGCCTCGATCATCGTCGGCAGGTCCGGCACCGAGGGTGAGCGCTTCGGCGTGGTCACGGCCAATGCGCGCAGCTTGCCCG
>JADZAQ010000147.1 GCA_020852555.1 Burkholderiales bacterium | reverse complement strand
TTGCCGACGAGCGCGGTGCGCCAGCCGGCGTCGCGCAGGGCATCGACATGCGTGCGCGCCGTCAGCGGCAGCGGGATGCCGTTCATGCGCACCCCCGCCACCGACGGCATGCGGCCGGTCGCAAGCGCCGCGCGGTTGGGCATGCACACCGGCGCCGCCACGTGGAAGCGATCGAACACCACACCGGCCGCGGCAAGTGCGTCGATGTGCGGCGTACGCACGACGGCGTTGCCGTAGCAGCCGAGGTGATCGGCGCGCTGCTGGTCGGTGACGAAGACGAGGAAGTTCGGCCGGCCGGCGGGCATCAATTGGAATCGAGCTTGATCGAGGGGGCAAGCGCCTTGTACCGCGCGATGTCGCTCTTCACCGTCGCGGCGAGCGTCGCCGGATCGCCCGTCTCGATGACGATGCCCTGCGCGGTGAGCTTGTCCTGAACGTCCTTGTCGGCAAGCACCTTGCGCACCTCGGCGTTGAGTTTCTGCACGATCGCCGGCGGCGTCTTGGCCGGCGCGAAGAGGCCGAACCACGTCTTCATGCCGAAGCCGGGAATGGTCTCGGCCACCGTCGGCACGTCGGGCAGGACCTTCGAGCGCGTGGGTTGCGTCACTGCGATGGCGACCAACTTGCCCGCCTTGAGGTGCGGCAGCGCCGGCGCGATCCCCGCCAGCATGAACTCGGTCTGCCCACCGACGAGATCGGCGACCGCCGCCGCACCGCCCTTGTACGGAATATGCGTCATCGACACATCGGCCGCCTTGAGGAGTTGCTCCATGAAGAGGTGGTTCGGCGTGCCCACCCCGGCCGATCCGTACGAGACCTTGCCCGGTCGCGCCTTGGCGTACGCGATCATCTCCTTCACCGTCCGCACGCCGGTGGCGGGATTGGTGAGCAGCACGAATTCGTTGAGGCCGAGCGGCGCGATCGCCGCGAAGTCGGTCGCCGGATCGTACGGCAACGACTTGTAGACGATGGTATTGATGGCCATCGTCCCGTCGTGACCGATGGCGAGCGTATAGCCATCGGGTGCCGCCTTGGCGACTGCGTCGATGCCGACCACGCCGCCCGCACCGGGCTTGTTGTCGACGATCACCGGCTGGCCGAGTGCCGCGCCGAGCTTCTCGGCGATCAGGCGGGCGAGGACATCCGGCGCGCTGCCGGCGACCGAGGCGACCACGATCTTCACCGGCCGTGTGGGATAGTCCTGCGCCGATGCCGCCGGGGTGCAGACCACCGCCGCAGCGACGACGAGCGCCGCCAAGGACCGCCTGTACGTCTTGAATGCCATCGCTTCTCCTCGTCGATCGATGTGGAAAATCCGAATGCCGGCGCGCTCGCCGCGATGGCCGCGTGGTCGATGGGGGCCAGCGGCGCGTGGAAGGCGTGCGCGATCCCGCAACACTCGATGGTACCGGGGGCGCCGTCGCCTGGAAATACCGCTACGTGCAAGTCCTGCTATAATGGCGAAGTCGGGCGGCCGTTCCGGTCACCGCCCATCGAAGCGCCGTCGGTTTCCCGGGGTTCAACGCACCCTTCCGGCAGCGCCCTTCCCTCTGCAACGTCAATGCACGCTGCCTGGACCGGAAGCCGCGAACGCGGTAGGCCGCGCCAGGAGTTTTCCATGAGTGCCACGAGCTTCACCGAGCTCGGGCTCAGCCCCGAGTTGCTGCGGGCTGTGTCCGAAGCCGGCTATACGCAGCCCACGCCGATCCAGGCGCAGGCGATTCCCACCATCCTCGACGGCAAGGACGTCATGGGCGGCGCCCAGACGGGCACCGGCAAGACGGCAGGCTTCGCGCTGCCGATCCTGCACCGCTTGCAGCCGCAGGCCAACACCAGCCCCTCCCCAGCCCGCCATCCGGTGCGCGCGTTGATCCTCGCACCGACGCGCGAGCTGGCGATCCAGGTCGAAGAGTCGGTCAAGGAATACGGAAAATACACCGGACTGCGCTCGACCTGCGTGTACGGCGGGGTCGACATCCGGCAGCAGCTGCCCATCGTGCGGGCCGGTGTCGAGATCCTGGTCGCGACACCCGGCCGCCTCCTCGACCACGTCGAGCAGAAGAGCGTCAACCTGTCGCAGGTCGAGATCTTCGTGCTCGACGAAGCCGACCGCATGCTCGACATGGGCTTCATCCCCGACATCAAGCGGATCATGGCGCTCCTGCCCGCCACCGCCAGGCGGCAGAACCTCCTCTTCTCCGCGACCTTCAGCAACGAGATCAAGAAGCTCGCCGACGCGCTCCTCAACAAGCCCGAACTGATCGAGGTCGCGCGCCGCAACACGGCTGCCGAGACCGTCGAGCAGGCGGTGTACAAGGTGCCGCAGGACGCCAAGCGCGCACTGCTCACCGAGATCGTGACCTCGCGCGGCCTGCGCCAGGTGCTGTGCTTCGTGCGTACCAAACACGGCGCGTCGCGGCTCGCGCGGCAGCTCGAGCGCGACGGGCTCGCCACCGCTGCCATCCACGGCGACAAGACGCAGAACGCGCGCCTCGACGCCTTGCAGGCGTTCAAGGATGCGAAACTCGAAGTCCTGGTCGCTACCGACGTCGCCGCCCGCGGCCTCGACGTCGACGACCTGCCGCTCGTCGTGAACTACGAGTTGCCGCACGTCCCCGAGGATTACATCCACCGCATCGGCCGTACCGGCCGCGCCGGCGCGTCCGGCGAAGCGATTTCGTTCGTGGCGCCCGAGGAAGAAAAATACCTCGTCGAGATCGAGAAGCTCCTGAAGAAGAAGATCGAGGTGCGCACGAAGGAGGGCTTCGATCCGGTCGCCGCAACCGCGCGCGCCGCCACCGTACGCAGCACGGAGCGGACCACGCGTCGCGACGACGCACGCGCCCCACGCGAGCGCACGGCGACCCGGCCGCCGCGCCACGACGCACCGCACAGCGATGCGGGGCGGGCGCCCGTCGGTCGCAGTCGACGCGAGCAGGAACGCGAGGAAGCGTACGCGCGCAATCCCGACCAGCCGCTGCCGGACCGCGGGCGCGGCACGCCGCCGGCGAATGGCGGGGCCACGCGTGGTCACGCAAGCCTCGGCGTGCGTCGCGGCAAGCCCCGTGAGGTCCCGGCGCTCCTCATGAAGCGCAAGGCGCCCGAGACGCAAGGCGCCTGACGCGCCGCCGACGCGCACGCCGCCTACGCGGCGAGCCGACGCCCCTGGTCGCGTAGTTTCTCCAGCGTCGCGGCAAAGGTCGCGAGGCGCTCGCGTTCCTGCGCCACGACGCTGGCCGGCGCCCGCGCGACGAAGCTGTCGTTGCCGAGCTTGGCGGTGGCCTTCGCGACCTCGCCTTCGAGACGCGTGATCTCCTTGTCGATGCGCGCGCGCTCCGCGGCGCGATCGACCTCGACGTGCAGCATGAGGCGAAATTCGCCGACGATCGCGGTGGGCGCGTCGGTGGCCGGCAGATCGGGCACGACGTTCACCGCCGCGACCTTGGCGAGCGCCACGAGGTAGGGACCGAACTCGCCCAACCGCGCCGCGTCGCCGACGACGAACAGCGGCGGGCGCAGCGCGGGTGAGAGCTTCATCTCACCGCGCAGCGCGCGACAGGCGCCGACCAGCTCCTTCAGCGTGCGCATCCGCGCGGCGGACGTCGCATCGACCCGATCGAAGCTGGCCTTCGGAAACGGCTGCAGCGAGATCGTCTCGCCGCGCTTGCCGGCGAGCGGCGCCACCGTCTGCCACAGCTCCTCGGTGATGAACGGGATGAACGGGTGCGCGAGGCGCAGCGTGGCCTCCAGCTCGCGCACCAGCACCGACCGCGTGCCGCGCGCCGCCGCCGCGTCGCCATCGGCATCGGCGATCGCCAGCTGGACCTTGGCGAGCTCGACGTACCAGTCGCAGAACTCGTCCCACACGAACTCGTACAGCGCGCGCGCGGCGAGGTCGAAGCGAAAGGTGTCGATGCCGTTCGCGATGTCGTGCTTGGCCTGCTGCAGGCGGCCCAAGAGCCAACGGTCGACGAAGGACAGCGTGCGCGGCTGCGCCTCGTCGAGCCCCACGTCCTGGCCCTCGACGTTCATCAGCACGAAGCGCGTCGCGTTCCACAGCTTGTTGCAGAAATTGCGGTAGCCGTCGCAGCGGTTCAAGTCGAAGTTGAGCGTGCGATTGAACGTGGCGAGCGAGGCGAAGGTAAAGCGCACCGCGTCGGCGCCGAACGCCGGGATACCGGCCGGGTAGTGCTTGCGGGTGCGCGCGGCGACCTTCTCGGCCTGCCGCGGATCCATCATGTTGCTCGTCGCCTTGGTGACCAGCGTCTCGAGGTCGATGCCGTCGACGAGATCGATGGGGTCGATCACGTTTCCCTTCGACTTCGACATCTTGTTGCCTTCCTCGTCGCGGACGATGGCATTGATGTAGACGTCGCGGAACGGCACGTGGCCGGTAAAGTAGGTCGTCGTCATGATCATGCGCGCGACCCAGAAGAAGATGATGTCGAAACCGGTGATGAGGATCGACGACGGCAGGAAGGTGGCGAGCTCCTTGGTCGGCTCCGGCCAGCCCAGCGTCGAGTGGCACCACAATGCCGACGAGAACCAGGTGTCGAGCACGTCGGCATCGCGCGTGAACGACGCCGGCTCGCGACCGAGCGCGGCCTTCGCCTTCGCACGCGCATCGGCTTCGTTGCGCGCGACGTAGCAGTTGCCGGCATCGTCGTACCATGCCGGAATCTGGTGTCCCCACCACAGTTGCCGCGAGATGCACCAGTCCTGGATGTTGTTGATCCAGTGCAGGTACGTGTTGAGCCATTCGGGCGGCACGAAGCGCACCGTCTCGCCGCTGCCCGGCGCGCCGGGTGGCAATCCGGTCTCGCTCACCGCGGCGAGGCACAGGTCCTGGATCGACTTGCCGGGAAAGAACGGGTGCGTCGCCGGCGCGGGCTTGCGCATGTCGACGAACCACTGGTCGGAGAGCAGCGGCTCGACCACCTCGCCGGTGCGGCCGCTACGCGGCACGACCATCGCGTGCGCCTTCTCCGAGACCAGCAACCCGGCCGCGGCGAGGTCGGCGAGCACCGCCTTGCGCGCGGCATAGCGATCGAGCCCGCGGTACCGCTCGGGCGCGCTGTCGTTGACGGTTGCGTCGAGGTCGAAGATCGAGATCGGCGTAAGCCCGTGCCGCTGGCCGATCGCCCAGTCGTTGAAGTCGTGCGCCGGGGTGATCTTGACCGCGCCGGTGCCGAACTCGCGATCGACGTAGGCATCGGCGATCACCGGGATCGTGCGCCCGGTCAGCGGCAGCGCCACCTCCTTGCCGATCAGCGCGGTGTAGCGGTCGTCATCGGGATTGACCGCCACCGCGACGTCGCCCAGCATCGTCTCCGGCCGCGTGGTGGCGACGACGATGGCACCACTGCCGTCGGCGAGCGGATAGCGGATCTGCCAGAGCTTGCCCTGCTCCTCCTCGCTGTCGACCTCGAGATCGGATACCGCGGTGCGCAGCTTCGGGTCCCAGTTGACGAGACGCTTGCCGCGATAGATGAGGCCGTCGTCGAAGAGGCGCACGAAGGTCTCGAGCACGGCTGCCGACAGCCCTTCGTCCATCGTGAAGCGCTCGCGCGACCAGTCGGCCGAGGCGCCCAGGCGGCGCATCTGCCGCGTGATGGCGGAGCCCGACTCCTCCTTCCAGGCCCATACGCGCTCGACGAACTTCGCGCGACCGAGATCGTGACGCGTCTTCTGCTGCTGCGCGAGTTGCTGCTCGACGACGATCTGCGTGGCGATTCCCGCGTGGTCGGTGCCGACCTGCCAGAGCGTGTTGTCGCCGCGCATCCGGTGGTAGCGCACCAGGAGGTCCATGAGCGTCTGCTGGAAGGCGTGGCCCATGTGCAGCGTGCCGGTGACGTTGGGCGGCGGCAGCTGGATGCAAAACGGCGTGGCCGCGGTATCCGCCGACGGCTTGAACCAGCCGCGCGATTCCCACAGCGGATACCACTTGGCCTCGATGGTTCGGGGCTCGAAGCTCTTGGCAAGTTCCATTGATGTGCGCCGCGCGTCAGCGACGCCCGGGAAGAGGGATGCGAAAGGGTGAAATTGTAGCCTGCGCCCCCGCCCGCACCGGATCAAGCGACGGGCAAGCCCTCCCGCTGGCGCGCCGCGGATGCGTCGATCGCATCGACCCCGACCGCA
Organism: Burkholderiales bacterium; assembly: GCA_020852555.1. GTDB lineage: Bacteria > Pseudomonadota > Gammaproteobacteria > Burkholderiales > Casimicrobiaceae > VBCG01. The sequence continues at coordinate 11,448 of JADZAQ010000147.1, read as the reverse complement.
CCGGACCGCGGCGACTGGCGCGAAACGGCGTCCCGCACCTTCGCCACGGGAACCGGAATCGGCGAATAGGTATTATAATGAATACAATTCGTCTCGAGCCGCGGTCGTGCCGCGGCGAGTGACACGCCATCGCTTTCGCACCCACCCGCACCGACGCCCGCTCCGCCCGCGATGATCCACCAACTGCGCATCTACGAAATCCCCGACGTGACGCGCGACGCGTTCCTGCGCCGCTTCGACGAGCACGCCGCGCCGATCATGCGGCGGCACGGCTTCACGCTGGTCGGCAGGTGGGAGGCGGGCATGCCGGGTGCGCGCGAATTCGTCTACCTCCTCGCCTGGCCGGACGAAGCGACGATGCGCAGCGCGTGGGCGTCGTTCCTGGCCGATGCCGAGTGGATCGAGATCAAGCGGGTGACCTCGGCGGCGTACGGCCGGCTCGTCGGCCGCATCGAGGACCGCGTCCTGGCGCCGGCCGGCGCGGCGGACGCGCCGCACGCCAGGTAGCGACGCCAACGATGCCGGTGGCGTCGCATCCCGCAGCGCCGCCCGGTGGTCCGAACGCTGCACCCGCAGTGCCCTGCACGGAGGAAGACGTGGATTTCAGGTCGGTGGTGAAGGCGTGCGAGGCGGCGGGCGACGTCAGCCGGGTCGAGGCGATCATCGGGCGCAGCGCACTTCCCGAACGAGTCCGCCACGAAGAGCGGCGCGGAAACCGCGCGCTCGTCTTCGAGCACGTCGAAGACACGCCCGCGCGCATCGTCGGCAACCTCTACGGCTCGGCGAAGCGCGTGTGCCGCGCCCTCGGCGCGCCTGACTATGCAACGCTCTTCGCGCGGCTCGACCAGGCGATCGCCAATCCGGCGACACCGGTGCGGCGCGCCACCGCGCTCGACGACGTCGACGTGATCGGCTCCCCCGACCTCCCGCGACAATTGCCGGTGATGCGCTACAGCCGGCACGATGCGGCACCGTACCTCACCTCGAGCATCCTGCTGGTGCGCGATCCGGCGTCGGGGGTGCATCACCTGTGCTTCGTGCGGATGGCCGTCGATGGCGGTAACGAACTCCTGGTCAATCCCGCGACCACGCGGATCCGCCGGATCGTCGAGACGGCGCTGCAACGGGGCGACACGCTGCCGGTCGCGATCCTCGTCGGCGCACCGTCCGCCATCACGCTGCTCGGCTGCGTGAACGTCGGCGCCGACGTCGACAAGCTCGCGGTCGCGCAGGCGCTCGCCGGGAACACACTCGGCTTCACCGACGATGCGCTGCCGATTCCCGTCGGCTGCGAATACGTGCTGACCGGGCGCATCGTCCCCCGCTACGCGCGCGAAGGTCCCGTCGGCGACCAGAAGGGCCTGTATTCACTGCGCGCGCGCAACCCGACGTGCGTCGTCGACGCGCTCCACGTCCGGCGTGACCCCTGGTTCCATTCGGTATCGGGCGGCGTGTCGCGCGAGCACGTCGAACTCGTGACGCTCGGGCCGCGCGCCGTCCTCGAGCGGATCAAGCGCGACACACCGGAATTGCTGCGCTACGAACTGCCGCACCATGCGGGCGGGCGGCTCGGTGTGCTGGTCGTCGCCGATGGGTTTCGTCCGGCGGCACTCGCCGAGCGGCTATGGGCGATCTCCAGCGTTCGCGGCTTCGTCGCGGTCAACCGCGACGTGGGAGCACGTCGCGCCGCCGACGTGCTCTGGGCGATCGTCGAGCGCGCGCGCGACGCCAGTCAGTTTGCGTTCTCGCCGTCCGGCCTCCCTGGAATCAAGCCGGGGAAGTTCTTCATCGACGCCACGGAGAGCGACCTCGGCGACTGGAATCATCGCCGGATCGACATCTTCCGCCCGCGGCGATAGACCGCCGCGCTAGCCGCGCCCCTGCGCCTTGGTGAAAGCGGCGATCCCCGCTTCGGCGACGGCATGGTCCTCGTCGGCAGCGCCCGAGCTCACTCCCACCGCGCCGACGATCTGCCCGTCCACGAGCACCGGGATGCCGCCGCCCAGGATCGTGAAGCGGCCCTGGAACTGGGTGTGCAGACCGAACGCAGCACCGGTGGGGCCGGCCACCGCCTTGTAATCGCGCGTCGCGCGGCCGCCGCCGGAGGACGTGAACGCCTTGTTGATCGCGATCTCGACGGAAGAGAATTTCGCCCCGTCCATGCGGCGAAAGGCGATCAGATGGCCGCTCTCGTCGACGACGGCGATATCCTTCGGAGTACCGACCTCGATCGCCTTCTGCTCGCAGGCGTCGAGAATGATCTTGGCATCGGCGAGGCTCAACCTATTGACAGTCAACACGCGATGTCTCCTTGTGAAACGAACACGGCAGGTGAAATGGTCCGCGTGCGCGCCACCCCTGCCGGGTGCCGCGCACGCTGCGCCATGCCGGATGGCATGGACTGCATTCGTTCAGGGTAGCGAGATTCCGCCGTCGACGTTCCACGTCTGGCCGGTCACCATACCCGTTCGCTCCGACGCGAGCATCAGCACGACGTCCGCGACATCGCGGGCGGTGGCGACGCGGCCCAGGGGAATCGCCGCGTTCTTCCCCGCCTCGTACGCCGGATCGACGAAGAGGTCCTCGGTCATCGCCGAGCGCACGGCGGTGGGCGCGACCGCGTTGACGCGCACCTTCGGGGCGAGTTCCAACGCCAGGATGCGGGTGAAGTGAATGAGCGCCGCCTTCGATACGCCGTACGCGGCGCCGGTCTTGGCGGCGACGATCCCGTTGATGCTCGCGATGTTCACGATCGCGCCGCCCTGCGCGCGCATCGCCGGCCCAAAGGCGCGGCACAGGCGCCAGCAGCCGCCGAGGTTCACGTCGAGGATCGTCGAGAGCATCTCGTCGGTGCAGTCGAGCGCGCTCGCGCGGATCTGCATGCCGTGAGCATTGACGAGGATGTCGAGCGGACCATCGGCGAGGATCGTGTTCGCCGCCTCGCCGATCGCCGGCGCCGAGCGGACGTCGACCGCGAAACCGCGAATGTTGGCGGCGGCGAGCTGCGGCGCGGCGAACTGCGGCGCGGCGAGATCGAGCGCGTAGACGGTCGCACCCTGCGCGGCGAGCTCGCGGCAGACGAGGCTGCCGATGGTGCCGGCGGCACCGGTGACCACGGCGCGCTTGCCGGCGAAGCCCAAGTCGAACGGTGCACCGGCGGCCAACGCTGCGGGAGCGCTCATGTGTCGATCCTCCGGTGGCACCGGCGAGGGTGAGTTGCCAGCGAGCGCCTCATACCTTCACCACTTCGCGCTCGGCAGCCACGCTGGTCGGCGCCGCATCGACCGCCATCCGCAGCCGCGTACCGAGGGGCAGCGCGCGCACCTCGACGCGATCACCGGGGACGACACCGATCATCGCGCCGCCTTCGGCACCGATCCACAACTCGCCCTCGGGGGTCGCAGCATCGGTGTCGATCCACGCGCGCAGCGGCGCGCCGACCGGCACCACGAGTTCGACCGGGGCGTCGACCGCCAGGCGCAGGCGCGCCGCCGTCGCCGGATTGAGCTTCACGTAGCGCCGCCCGTGCCGGTACTCGTCTGCGGCGAGCGCGGGCGCCGCCACGGCGAGTGTCGTGCGCCGCGCGGCGAGCTCCGCACGCCGGGCCCGTGTCGCCACCACGTCGACCTCGCCCTGCACGGTGAGCACCACACCGTACGCGGCACCGGCGGCGTCGATCGTGACGTAACCCGTGGCAACGTCGTCGCGGACGCGCTCCGGATCGCGGGCGAGCGGATCGCCGAAGCCGCCGCCGCCGGCCGAGCGCATCAGCACCACGTCGCCGCGCACCAGCGGGCAACCGGTCGCCTTGCCGGGAACCTTGCCCGGCTGGTATTCGTCGCGGCCCCGCCGGTAGGTGAAGCTGTTGGGCGCCCCCGCTCCGCCGCCGTGCACGCCGTACGGCGGGATCACGCAGCGATCGGAGAGCACCGAGTACGTCGCGCGGTCGGTCGCCAGGCGCACGTCGCGCTCGATGCCGAGCCCGCCCCGGCTCGTCCCGGCGCCGCCCGAATCGACGCGCAGCTCGGTGCGCTCGATGACGATCGGCAATTCGTTCTCGATCGATTCCACCGGCTGGATCGACGAGAAGTCGCCCTCGTCGAAGGAGCGGAATGCCGACGAGCCGTCCGCCTCGCGATAGCCGCCGGTGCCGCCCGCCGGGTATTCGTAGAAGATGAAGTGCGCGTTGGTCGCCGGGTTGAGGCCGCCGACGTAGCAGTGATTGGCGGTCCCCTTCACGTCGCCGGCAATGGCGTCGGGCAAGGCGCGCGACAGTGCGCCCATCACCACCGACTGCGTGCGCCGCCGGATCTCGGCAAATCCGCCGCAAGCGGCGGGAAAGCGCGCATTGAGGATCGTCCCCAGCGGTGCGGTCACGGTCACCGGCCGGAAGGCGCCCTGGTTCACCGGCAGATCGGGATCGAGCACGGTCTTGAGGATCGTGAATACCGCCGTGGTCGTCACCGCCAGCGAGGCGTTGATGGGGCCCGCGACCTGCGCCGCGGTGCCGGTGAAGTCGACCTTGATGTCGCTGCCGGCGATATCGATGCGCGCTTTCAGCAGCACCGGATCGTGGCTGGTGCCGGAGGCGTCGAGATAATCCTCGTAGACGTAGCTGCCGTCGGGAATGCGGTCGACGAGCTCGCGGATGTGCTCTTCGGTGCGATCGAGGATGACGTCGATCGACTCGAGCAGCGTGCCCATGCCGAACTTGCCGACCATTTCCACGATGCGCCGCTCGGCGGTGCGGCAGGTCTCGAGCATCGCCTGCAGGTCGCCGCGGCGCTCCGGCTCGACACGCATGTTCGCGAACATGAGATCGGCGACGCCGGTCACGAGCTTGCCGCGCTCGTAGATCTTGATCGGCGGGATGCGCACGCCTTCCTGGAAGATCTCGGTCGACGTTCCGGAAAGGCTCCCCGGCGTCATGCCGCCGACGTCGGCCCAGTGCGCGCGGATCGCCGGGAAGAGCAGGAGCTTGCCGTCGACGAAGACCGGGCAGATCACCGCGACGTCGTTCAGGTGGGTTCCGCCGGAATACGGGTCGTTGATGAGGATGACGTCACCCGGGTGGATGTCATCGCCGAAGCGCGCGATGGCGATGCGCACCGACCACGGCAGCGGGATGATGTGGCCCGGATTGTCCTCGGAGACCGCTACCGCGTCGCCGCGCGCATTCATGACCACGCAGGAGAAGTCGCGCGCTTCGTAGAGGACCGAGGAATACGCGACGCGCGCGAGCGTGGCGCGCATCTCGCGCACGATCGAGATGAGGCGCTCCTGGATGACCTCGAGAGTGATCGGATCGACCATGTCAGTTGCTCCTTTCGTTGCCGATCGTGACGACAAGGTTGTGCTGCGCGTCGATCGTGAAGCTGTCGGTGGGGCCCACGACGGTCGTCGCGCCAAGCTCCTCGACGATCGCCGGCCCGTCGACGTGGCGTCCGGCGGCGAGCCGGTAGCGGTCGTACACGGGACACTCGACCCAGCCCGTTTGCGCGAAGAACACGCGACGACGCTCGAGGATGCCGTCGGCGTCGGATTGCGGGTTGGCAGGCGGCGGCGAGAGCCGCGCGAGGTCGGCCTTCTCGATCGCCCCGGTGGCCATGGCCCGCACGTTGACGATCTCGGTCGGCGCCACCCGCCGCTCGTGGCCGTAGCGCTCCGCGTAGACGCGGAAGAACGCCTCGTCGATGTTGGCGATCGTCAACTGCCCGAGATCGACGGGTACGACGAGCTCGGACTTCTGCCCGACGTAGCGCATGTCCGCCGTGCAGGTCACGTGGATGGTGTCGCCGGGCACGCCGTCGTTCTGCAGCTCATCGACCGCCGTGCGGGCGAGACGCTCGAAGCGCGCCGCGAGCTCGCCGGCGTCGACCATCGACGTATGCGCGAGCAGCGTCTCGGAGCGCTCGGCGACGACGTCGGTCACGAGCAGCCCGAAGGCGCACAGGTTGCCCGGCGCCGGCGGCACCACGACGCGGGGGATCGCGAGGTCGCGCGCCAGGTCGCAGGCGTGCATGGGACCCGCGCCGCCGAAGGCGATCAGCGCGAAGTCGCGTGGATCGTGGCCGCGCTGGATCGAGATCTCGCGGATCGCGGAGGCCATGGTGACGTTGACGAGCTTCAGGATGCCGTCGGCCATCAGCTCGGGGGTGAGCCCCAAGCGCTCCGCGATCTCGGTGATGACGGCGCGCGCGCGCTCCGGCTGGATCGTGATCTCGCCACCCAGCGCATAGCTCGACGACAGACGGCCGAGCATCAGGTTGGCGTCGGTCACCGTGGGCTCGGTGCCGCCCTTGCCGTAGCACGCCGGACCGGGGTCGGCGCCCGCGCTGTGCGGGCCGACCTTCAGCGTGCGCCCGGCGATGATGCTCGCGATCGAGCCGCCGCCGGCGCCCACCGTCTTGATGTCGATCATCTGCGTCTTGACCGGCAGGTTCGAGATGCGCGTCTCCGCGGTGCGCGTGACCTTGCCGTCGGCGATGAGCGCCACGTCGGTCGACGTGCCGCCCATGTCGTAGGTGACGAGGTTGGGAAAGCCCGCGCGCTCGGCGATATGGATCGCCCCCATGACCCCGGCGACCGGCCCGGAGAGCAGCGTCTCGACGGGATAGCGCCGCGCGGTGCTGGCGCGCATGAGTCCGCCGGACGACTTCATCATCTCGATGGGCTCGTGGCACCCCGCCTCGGCCAGGCGCGACTCGAGCCGGGCGAGATAGCGATCCATGACCGGCATCACGTAAGCATTGAGCGCCGCCGTCGAGAAGCGCTCGTATTCCTTGTACTCGCGCACCACGTCGGCCGAGGTGGTGACGTGCAGCGACGGCGCGACCTCGCGCACGATCTCGGCCGCGCGCTGCTCGTCGCTGCCGTCGAGATACGAGTGCAGGAAGCAGATCGCCACCGCCTCGACGCCGGCGGCGACGCACGCCCGCGCCGCCGCGCGCACGTCGTCCTCGTGCAGGGCGACCGCGGTCTCGCCGTTGACGAAGCGGCGCTGGCGGATCTCGAAGCGCAGCGGGCGCGCGACGAGCGGCGCCGGCTTGGCGAGCTTCATGTCGTACACCTTGCTTCGGTTGGTCCGCCCGATCTCGAGGAGGTCGCGGAAGCCGGCGGTGGTCAGCAGCGCGACCAGCGCGCCCTTCCGCTCGAGGACGGTATTCGTCGCCACCGTGGAACCGTGTGCGAAGCGATCCATCTTCCCCGGATCGACGGCGAGCCGCACCAATCCGTTGAGAATGCCGATCGACTGATCCTTGGGTGTCGACGCCGTCTTGGCGACCTCGACTCGTCCCGCCGCACGGTCGAGCAGCACGACGTCGGTGAACGTGCCGCCTACATCGATTCCGATTTCGATCACGGGCATTACCTCACAGGTTGTGGAGCACGGCGTCGAAGCGCTCGACGAGCGCATCGACCGTCGCGGTGGAATGCTGCAAACTCACGAAGCCGCGCGCGCCGGTGATGTGCACACCGTGCGCGAGGAGGCCGTCCCACACCCGCTTGCGCAGCGCCTTGTCCTCGCCGAGGGCATCGCGGGCGTTGGCGACGTCGGCATCGTCGAAGTGCAGGTGGAAGAGCGGACCGATACCGAACACGCGGCCGGGAATGCCGCGCCGCGCGAGCGCCTCGCGCAGACCGGCGCGGGCACGCTCGCCGAGCGCGAACAGGTGCTCGTACGCACCCGGGCGGGCGAGCAGTTCGAGCGTCTTGGCACCCCCCGCCGCCGCCACCGCCTGTCCCGCGAAGGTGCCGGCGAGGTACACCGGCGCGCGCGCGCTCTTGCCGAAGAGCGCCTTCATGATCGCGGCCGGGCCGCCGATCGCTCCGTTGGGGTAGCCCGCGCCGATGATCTTGCCCAGCGTGGTGAGGTCGGGGCGAACGCCGTAATGCTCCTGTGCCCCGCCCAGTCCGAAACGAAAACCGGTGACGATCTCGTCGAAGACGAGGAGCGCACCGTGCTCGGTGGTGATCTCGCGCACCGCCTGCAGGAAACCCGGCTGCGGCGCGATGAAGCGCTGGAACGGCTCCATGATCACGCAGGCGACGCGGCTGCCGTGCTCGGCCATGATGCGCTTGAGCGTCGCGGCGTCGTTGAAGGGGGCGACGAGGCACAGGTCCTGGATCGCCTGCGGGATGCCCGGGCAATCCGGGATCGGGTGCGTATCGGGAATGCGCGTCCGATCGGCGGGTCCGAGCGACGCCAGCTTGTTGCTGAGCGAAACCATGTCGAGGTGCCCGTGGTAGGCGCCCTCGAAGCGCACGATGAGATCGCGGCCGGTATACGCGCGCGCCATGCGAATCGCGTGCAGCGTCGCTTCGGTACCCGACACCACGAGCTTCACGCATTCGATCGACGGCACGGCGGCGACGATGCGCTCGGCCAGCTCGATCGCCGCGACGTTGAGCGCGCCGAAGTTGCCACCCGCCTCGACCTGCTGGCGCAGCGCCGCCTGCACCTCGGGATGCGCATGGCCGGCGACGAGCGCGCCGGAGGAGAGGTGGAAGTCGAGGTACTCGCGGTCGTCGACGTCGTGGATCCGGTCGCCGGCGCCGCGCGCCATCACCAGCGGCACCGGCCGCGTGTCGGCGGCGGTGAGGCGCGCGTCGGGAAAGACCACCGCGGCGCGTTGCCCGTAGGCGGCCGCGCGCGGACCCGCGCTGGCCCTCTCGATTCCGGTAGTCGCTGTCATGGCTGGTCTCCGTGCGTCGGCGATCGTGTCGCTCATGTATCTTGGATAGGACGTATGTTGTTCTATGATGCATACTAATAACCCCGGCCCGCGTTGTCAATACGTCGCCACCCGGCGGCCGCGGCCGGCATGCGAGAATCGATCCTCGACCGATCGCACCCACGTCCTGGCAGGCTTTCGATGGCGAACCACACAGCGCGCGCGACGCGGCGGCGCAACACGCAGGAAGCAGCGCCCGGCGGGCGAGCGTCGCCGCGAACGCGTGCAGCCGCGGCCACGCGCCCGCAGCTCGTCTCCGACGTCGTCCCCCGCTATTACCAGGTCTATTCGCTGCTGCGGCAGCGGCTCCTGGCCGGTGCCTGGCCGCCCGAACGGGCGATGCCTACCGAGGAGTCCTTCGCCGCGGAGTTCGCCGTCGCGCGCGTCACGATCCGCAATGCGCTGCGCCTGCTCGAGCAGGAGAAGCTCGTCGTCCGGGTCCGTGGTCGCGGGACGTTTGCCGTTGCGGCGCAGGCCCCCGGGAGACTCAATTTCGGCGGCCTGCTGGAGGCCGTCGCCGATGTCGAGCGCAAGACGCACGTGCGCCTGCTCTCGTTCGAGCGGCTCGCCCTGCCGGCCGAGGCCGCGCAGCTCCTCGAGTGCCCGGTGGGATCGGTCGGCGTTGCCATCGAACGCGTGCGCTCCGATCGCCAGGGCCCTTTCTCGTACACGCGCTGCTTCCTGCGCGAACCGGAGGCGGCCCTCGTCACGCGCGACCGCATCGGCAACCGCACCGTCCTCGCGACGCTGGTCGCCGCCGGCGTGCAGGCCGGCGCCGCCGAGCAGCGGGTGAGCGCCACGCTCGCCGACGTCGAGGTGGCGCGCTTGCTGCACGTCGACGTCGGCGCCCCGCTCGTCAAGCTCACCCGCATCGTGCGCAATGCCGACGAGCGGCCGATCGAATTGATCCAGGGTCTGTATCGGCCCGATCGCTACGAATACCGCGTGAAGGTGTCGCGCAGCGCCGGCGGCGAAACGCCGCAGTGGGTCCTCAAGTAGCCGCCCCTGCGGCGGGGCGCACCGCGAAGGGCTGCGCGCCGGTGCCGCCTCAGTGGCTGCGCCGCCAGCTCTCGATCTCGCGCTCGATCGCTTCGGCGACGTAGGCGCGCAGGAGATCGCCCACGTGCTGATTGATGGTGGCCACGAGATCGGCGCTCGCGCGATCGACGATCGGCTGCAGGCGCGCGGCAAGTTGCTCACGCAGGCCGGCGTCGGTGAAGATGTCGATGCGCTGCAAGACTTGCATGCGAACGTCTTCGGCGACACCCTGCCAGTACGCGTCGTCGCGGCCGACCGCCGACGGTGCCGCGGCGGACGGGCCTGGCAGCCAAGCCGACGACGCGCTGGCGACCTCGAGCTCCGCCATGTCCCGCACCTCGACAGCCGCGGTCCGCGCGGGCAGCACGCGCTCGGTCAGCATCGGGATCGAGTCGCCCTCCTCCGGCCCGACCCGCGAATCGTCCTCGTCAATGGTGACGAGCGAATCATCATGCGCCGCGACGCGGGAGTCGCTCTCGGTCGATACTGCCAGCGAATCGCCTTCGTCCGGCGCGGCAAGCGAATCGCCTTCGTCCGCCATGGCGACGGAATCGTCGGCATCCTCGGCAGCGGGTACGCCGCCCTCGTCGGCGCTGACGATGGAGTCTCCCTCATCGGGTGCGATGACGGAGTCCGCGTCGTCCGGCAGCGCGGGTGCATCCGGCGCCGGCGCCGACGCCGGCGCACGCGCTTGCACGCCGCGGCCGCGCAGCACGCGCGCTTCGGGCACGACCTGCGCAACGTCGGTGAGCACGGGAATGTCGTCGAGCTGCGGCGTGCGGTTGCGCCGCATCAGCGCGTCGGCCTGATCGAGCAGTTCGCGCGCCGTCGGCATGCGATCAGGTCCACGCACCCGCGTCGTGCGCGCGTAATTCGTATCCGCGCTCACGATAGTAGCGGAAGCGCTGGCGGCCCGCGAGCACGTCGGCGTCATCCGCGGTCACCACCTCCACCAGGCGCTCGAAGCGGCTGAAGAACGGCGGCGGATCGGCGCACAGATTCACCAGGATGCTCGCCGGCCCGGCGTGCTCGAGCCGGTGGTCGATCCACACCGGAGTCGCCGACGCGAGCGGGCTGTCCATCCGGCAATGCGGAAGGAAGCCCGTGGGTGGCGCGGCCCACAGGAGCCGATCGACCTTCTCGGTGGCCGTGGCGTCCGGCGTGAGGATGCGCATCGGCGTGCGTGCCGTCGCTTCCCTCGCGACCAGCCGCACCACCACCGCCAGACGGTCAGCCGCGGAGTGATAGAAATCGATGACCGTCATCGACCAGGAGCTCGCTACGCGGCCGCGCTCTGCCGCGTCGCGAGCCAGGTGGCAAGCAGCGCGACCGGACGGCCGGTCGCTCCCTTCTCCTTGCCTTCCTTCCACGCGGTGCCCGCGATGTCGAGGTGCGCCCAATCGTACTTCTTGGTGAAGCGTGAGAGGAAACAGGCGGCGGTGATGCTGCCGCCGGCACGCCCCGCGACGTTGGCGAAGTCGGCGAAATTGCTGGTGAGCCCTTCCTGGTAGTCGTCCCACAGCGGCATCTGCCAGGCACGATCGTGCGCATCCTCGCCGGCGGTGACGAGCGCCCGGGCGAGCGCCTCGTTGTTGCTGAAGAGCCCGCTCGCCACGTGGCCCAGCGCGATCACCATGGCGCCGGTGAGCGTCGCGATGTCGACCACGGCCTCCGG
>JADZAQ010000146.1 GCA_020852555.1 Burkholderiales bacterium | reverse complement strand
GTCGTCACGCGCGGCTTCGCCGACGCGCTTCGCATCGGCTACCAGAACCGGCCGAAGCTCTTCGTGCGGCGCATCGAGCTGCCGAGCCTGCTCTACGAGCGGGTGATCGAAGTCGACGAGCGCATCGGTGCGCGGGGCGAGATCGTCGCGCCACTCGACCTCGTTGCGGCCGAGCACGATCTTCGCGCTGCGCATGCGGCCGGCGTGCGGGCGGTGGCGATCGTCTTCATGCACGGCTATCGCTACCCGCAGCACGAGCGGCTCGTCGTCGATCTCGCGCGCGACATCGGCTTCGAGCAGGTGTCGGCTTCGCACGAGGTCTCGCCGCTGATGAAGCTGGTCTCGCGCGGCGACACGACGGTCGTCGACGCCTACCTGTCGCCGATCCTGCGCCGCTACGTCGACGAGGTCGAGCGCGATCTCGGCGGCAGCGGTGCGGGAAGCGCGCGCCTGCAGTTCATGCAAAGCTCGGGCGGCCTGACCGACGCGCACCTGTTCCAGGGCAAGGACGCCATCCTCTCGGGGCCCGCCGGCGGCATCGTCGGCGCGGTGGAGGTATCCCGGCTGGCGGGCTTCGACCGGATCATCGGCTTCGACATGGGCGGCACGTCGACCGACGTCACGCACTGGGCCGGCGAGTACGAGCGCGCGTTCGTCACCGAAGTCGCCGGCGTTCGCCTGCGCGCGCCGATGATGCGCATCCACACGGTCGCCGCGGGCGGCGGCTCGATCTGCACGTTCGATGGCGCGCGCCTTCGCGTCGGACCCGAATCCGCCGGCGCGAACCCGGGGCCGGCGTCGTATCGCCGCGGCGGGCCGCTCACCGTCACCGATTGCAACGTCATGGTAGGCAAGCTCGACCCGGCGCTGTTTCCGCGCGTGTTCGGGCGCGACGGCGACCAGCCGCTCGACGCCGACGTCGTGCGCGAGCGCTTCGCCGCGCTCGCGGACGAAGTCCAGGCCGCGACCGGCATTCATCGCACGCCCGAAGCGATCGCGGACGGCTTCCTCGCCATCGCCGTCGAGAACATGGCGAACGCGATCAAGCACATCTCGGTGGCGCGCGGCTACGACGTCACCGAGTACACGCTGTGCTGCTTCGGCGGCGCCGGCGGCCAGCACGCGTGCGCGGTCGCCGACGCGCTCGGCATGGAGCGCGTGTTCATCCACCCGTTCGCCGGCGTGCTGTCCGCGTACGGCATGGGGCTCGCCGACGTGCGCGCTTTGCGCCAGCAGGCGGTCGAGGCGAAGCTGTCGCAGTCCGCGCTCGATGCGCTGGGCGACGCCTTCGCCGCGATCGAGCAGGCGGCGCGCGAGGAGATCGCAAAGCAGGGCGTTCCCGAAAGCCGGATCGCCGCCACGCGCACGTTGCACGTCAAGTACGACGGCACCGACACGACCATCGAGGTGCCCGCCGCACGCGACGAGGCGGCGATCGTGGCGGCGTTCGAGTCGCGCTACCGGCAGCAGTACGGTTTCCTGACGCCCGGTCGCGGCTGGGTGATCGAGGCGATCGGGGTCGAGGCGGTCGGCGGCACGCAGTCGGTCGCCGATGAAAGGCCCGAGTTCGCGAAGCGCGAGGGTGCGCTCGCGCCGATCAAGGTGAACCGGCTCTACACCGGCGGCGCGTTCCGCGACGCGAACGTGTACGCGCGCGAGGACCTCCGTCCCGGCGACGCGATCGGAGGGCCTGCCGTGATCCGCGAGCAGAACGCCACCACCGTGATCGAGCCGGGGTGGCGGGCGACGCTCACCGGGCGCGACCATCTCCTGCTCGATCGCGTCGAGGCCGTGCAACGGCGCCATGCGCTCGGCACCACCGCCGACCCCGTGCTGCTCGAGGTGTTCAACAACCTCTTCATGGCAGTCGCCGAGCAGATGGGGGTGACGCTCGCCAACACCGCCTACTCGGTCAACATCAAGGAGCGGCTCGACTTCTCGTGCGCGATCTTCGATGCCGAAGGCAACCTGATCGCCAACGCCCCGCACATGCCGGTCCATCTGGGCTCGATGGGCGAGAGCGTGAAGACGGTCATCGCGCAACGCGCGGGAACGATGCAGCCGGGGGACGTGTACGTGCTGAACGCGCCGTACAACGGCGGCACGCATTTGCCGGATGTGACGGTGATCGCGCCGGTGTTCTTGCCCGCACCCCCGACCCCTCCCGCTTCATCCGGCGAGCTGCGCTCGCCTCCATCGCTGCCCTATGTCGCCGGGAGAGGGGAGCTTGCGGCTCCCTCTCCCCGCGTGCGGGGAGACGTTTGGGGTGAGGGGCGAGGGACGGGGGACGAGAGTGCCGTATCGAAGGCGCCGGAGTTCTACGTCGCCAGCCGCGGCCATCACGCCGACATCGGCGGCATCACCCCCGGCTCGATGCCGCCGGACAGCCGCCACGTCGACGAGGAGGGCGTGCTGCTAGACAACGTGCAGCTCGTCGCGCAGGGTCGCTTCTTAGACGACGAGATGCGCGCGATCCTCGCCGGCGGCCGCTACCCGGCGCGCAACGTCGAGCAGAACCTCGCCGACCTGCGCGCGCAGGTCGCGGCATGCGCCAAGGGCGCCGAGGAGCTCGCGAAGATGGTCGCGCACTTCACGCTGCCGGTCGTGCGCGCGTACATGAAGCACGTGCAGGACAACGCGGAAGCCTCGGTGCGACGCGTGCTCGGTGCGCTCCGTGACGGCGAGTTCGCCTGCGAGATGGACGGCGGCGCGACGATCCGCGTGCGCATCGTGGTCGACCGCGACAAGCGCGAGGCGACGATCGACTTCACCGGCACCAGCGCCGAGCAGCCGACCAACTTCAACGCACCCTCGGCGGTGTGCAAAGCGGCGGTGCTGTACGTGTTCCGCACGCTGGTCGACGACGAGATCCCGATGAACGCCGGGTGCCTCAAGCCGCTGTCGATCGTGATTCCGGAAGGGTCGATGCTGAACCCGCGTTATCCGGCTGCGGTCGTGGCCGGCAACGTCGAGACGTCGCAGGCGCTCACCGACTGCCTGTCCGGCGCGCTCGGCGTCATGTCGGGCGCGCAGGGCACGATGAACAACTTCACCTTCGGCAACGACACCTACCAGTACTACGAGACGATCTGCGGCGGGTCGGGCGCGGGCCCGGGATTCGACGGCACCTCGGCCGTCCATACGCACATGACCAATTCGCGCCTGACCGACCCCGAGGTGCTGGAATGGCGCTTCCCGGTGATCCTCGAGGATTTCGCGATCAACCGCGGCTCGGGCGGGGCGGGGCAATGGCGCGGCGGCGACGGCACGATCCGCCGCGTGCGCTTCCGCGAGAAGATGACGGCGGTGATCCTGGCCAACCATCGCCGTATCCCGCCCTTCGGGCTCGGGGGCGGGGCGCCGGGCATCGCCGGCCGCAACTGGGTCGAGCGAACCGACGGCAGCCGCGTCGAGCTCACGGCCTGCGACAAGGCCGAGATGAACCCGGGCGACGTGTTCGTGATCCAGACGCCGAGTGGCGGCGGCTACGGCCCGCCGGGGGCAAGGCGCGCGGACAAGCCGGTCAAGCAGGCGGCGGAATAGCGGGGCCGTCCCGATCCACGAACGAAGGGCAAAGCCGGACCGCATCGCCATTGATTTGGCAGGCGTGAAGCCGGTCGCTAAGATCAATCGCGGCAGCCGCTTCTCCGGAGTGCTCGGATGGTGCCCAACTTCGTGCCGCTCTACGCCGTTGTGATCGTTCTTTTTTCGCTGCTCTATTTTTCCTTCGCATCCATTCCGTTCCTGTTCGTGCGGCTCGACATTCCCGAGGTCGCGCAGTTGTTCCGGGGCCTATTCAACGCCTATTTCCGGATGGTCGCCGTCACGGCCCTGGTCGTCACCGCGGCTTTCGCCGCCAGCGGCCGCCCCGGCTTCATGGCCGGCATGCTGCTGCTCGCGGCCGGCGCCCTGGTCCTGCGGCGCGGGACGCTCGCGCGCATCGACGCCCAGCAGCACGCGTGTCAGGCCGGTGACGATAGGGCAATGCGGCGGCTGCGAATGGTGCATTGGGGCAGCATGACCGCCAATTTCCTGGTGGTTGCCTCGGTTTGCAGCGGCGTGCCCTACATCCTCTAGGCGTCCGGTCCGCATTGCCGGGGGGCGGCGCCGGATTTCCCCGTTCGCGTCCATGTGCCGACATGGCGTTATAGTCAACTGATTGATTGACTATCAACAGATCGTTTGATAATCTGCCTGATATGGCAGCCACGTCCGAAAACGTCGCCTACATCGAACGGGACGCCGATCCGGACGAGGCGCTGCTCGACCGCGTGTTCTTCGCGCTCAGCGATCCGGTCAGGCGGGCGATCCTGGCGCGGCTGGACAAGGCGCCGCTGCTGGTCTCGGAACTGGCGGCGCCGTTCGACATTTCGCTGCAGGCGGTGTCGCGCCACATCCAGGTGCTGGTGCGCGCCGGGCTGGTGCGGCAGGCGCGCACCGGCCGCATCAGCCGATGCAGCCTCGACGTCGGCCCGATCTTCGCCGCCGCGGTGTGGATCAACCGCTACACCAGGTACTGGCAGGCGCAGTTCGACCTGCTGGCGGCCACGCTGGAGAAGCCCAAGCCGCGGCGCGCCGCCGCCGCCAAGAGGCAGTCAAAGCGAGAGGAGAAGTGAGCATGATCGAGAACCACAAGGTCGTCCCGCACAAGGACTGGATCGCCGCGCGCAAGCGGTTCCTGGCCAAGGAGAAGGAGTTCACGCGGCTGCGCGACGAACTAAGCCAGGCGCGCCGTGACCTGCCGTGGGAGCGGGTCGACAAGGACTACGTCTTCGACGGGCCGGATGGAAAGGAATCCCTGGCGCAGCTGTTCGACGGCAGGTCGCAACTCGTCGTCTATCACTTCATGTACGGGCCAAAGGCGGAAAACCCGTGCAAGAGCTGCTCATTCTGGGCCGATAATTTCGAGCGCAACGTGGTGCACCTGTCGCATCGCGACGTTACCATGATCGCCGTCTCGCGCGCGCCGCTGGCCAGGCTGGAGGCGTTCAAGCAGCGCATGGGCTGGACCTTCAAATGGGTGTCCTGCGCCGGCAACGACTTCAATTTCGACTACCACGTCTCGGCGACGCCCGAGGAAATGGCAAAGGGCGAGTTCCAGTACAACTACGCGCCGCTCGCGGCGACGACGGAGATGCCGGGCATCAGCGTCTTCTGCAAGGACGCGAAGGGCGACGTGTTCCACACCTATTCCTGCTATGCGCGCGGCCTCGACCTGATGAACGCGGCCTACCAGTATCTGGACCTGGTGCCGAAGGGCCGCGACGAGGAAGGCCTCAGCCACACCATGTCGTGGCTGCGCTATCGCGACCGCTACGAGACGTGAAGGAGCCACGATGAAATACGCACAGGCGAGCAAGCGGCTGGCGGCCCAGCGCGACAAGATCGCGGCCATCCGCGCGCGGATGCGCGACATCCAGGCGAAGGCGGAGCCCGAGCCGGTGCAGGACTACGCCTTCGCGACCACCGCCGGCCCGACGCGCCTGTCCGACCTGTTCGGGACCAGGCGCGACCTGTTCGTGATCCACAACATGGGCGCGTCCTGTCCCTACTGCACGCTGTGGGCGGACGGGTTCAATGGCGTATGCCAGCACCTGGCCGACCGCGCGGCCTTCGTGGTTTCCAGCCCCGACGCGCCGGCAGCGCAGCGGAAATTCGCCAAGAGCCGCGGCTGGCGCTTCCCGATGGTCAGCCATCGCGGCACCAGCTTCGCCGAGGACATGGGCTATCGCTCGGAAAGCGGCGGCTACCTGCCCGGCATCTCGGTGTTCCAGAAGAAGGGCGGACGCATCCTGCGCGTATCGGACACCGGCTTCAGCCCGGGCGACGATTTCTGCGCGGTCTGGCATATATTCGACCTGCTGCGCGCGGGCGCTGAGGACTGGAGCCCGAAGTTCAAGTACCGCTGAGGTCCATTGATGCCGGAGTTGCTGCCCTTCCTCCCGTCCTTCCTCGCCTTTCTGCCCCAGTTCGTCGATCCCCAGGGCGGCAACGTGGCGCTGAAGCTGGTCGTATTGGGCGCACAGCGCACTTGAACCGGCGCGGCGGCAGGCCTATATCTAGCTAGCCAGCTAGCTAGCCAGGAGGCAGGCATGGATGCGACCTGGTCGGTGCAGGACGCGAAGAACAAGTTCAGCGCGGTGGTGGAAGCCGCGCGGCGCGACGGGCCGCAGACCGTTACCAAGCGCGGCACCCCCGCCGTCGTCGTCGTTGCGGCGGAGGAGTTCGAGCGGCTGCGAAAATCGCAGCCGCAGGCGCGCCCCAGTCTTGTCGAGCACCTTCTGGCAATCCCGAAAGGTCCGCCGATCAAGCGCATGAAGGTCAGGATGCGCGATATCGAGTGGTGAGGTACTTCCTCGACACCATGGTCCTGTCGGAAATGCGCCGGCCGCGGCCATCGCTCGAAGTGGTCGCATGGCTTCGGGCCCGCCCGACGGGGGATTTGTTTCTCAGCGTCGCCACGATTGCGGAGGTCGAACGCGGAGCATCGGCCCAGAGATCGCGTAATCCGCCTCACGCACGTGCATTGTCGGAATGGATCGAGCAAACGCTGGTTGCCTATGCCGATCGGATCATTCCCGTTGACGCGAAGATCGCACGCCGATGGGGGCAACTTTCGGGCGAACTCGGGTACGAGAGCACGGACCTGATGATCGCCGCAACTGCGCTCGAACACGGCCTTGTCGTTGCAACGCGCGACAAGCGCGGGTTCGAGCGGACCGGGGTCCAATTGGTCGATCCCTTCGCGCGCGGGTCCTGACGGCGAGGGCCCGCGCTTGTAGCGCCTCCGGCCATCGCCTAGAATGATTTCAAATTGCCAGCATACGAAAGTCGGGTAGCCCATGGTCGCCAAGGCAGCGCCACGCAACAGCGCGACGGTCGAGGAGCTCACGCGGCGCTTCGGGGAGCGGGTCTCGACCTCGCCGGGCGTGCGCGAGCATCACGGCAAGGACGAGTCCTATTTTCCCTACGCCCCGCCCGACGCGGTGGTCTTCGCGCAGTCCACCGAGGAGGTCAGCGAGATCGTCCGCATCTGTGCCCGGCACAAGACGCCGGTCATCCCCTACGGCACCGGCACCTCGCTCGAAGGCCATATCCTGGCGATCCACGGCGGCATCTGCCTGGACGTCAGCGGGATGAACAAGATCTTGCGCGTCAATCCCGAGGACCTCGACGTGACGGTGGAGGCGGGGGTCACGCGCAAGACGCTGAACAATCACATCAAGGACACCGGGCTGTTCTTCCCGATCGACCCGGGCGCCGACGCCTCGCTGGGCGGCATGGCGTCCACGCGCGCGTCCGGCACCAACGCGGTGCGCTACGGCACGATGCGCGAGAACGTGCTGGGCCTGACCGTGGTGCTGGCCGACGGGCGCGTGATCCGCACCGCGCGCCGCGCCAAGAAGTCGGCGGCCGGCTACGACCTGACGCGCCTGTTCGTGGGCTCGGAGGGCACGCTCTGCGTGATCACCGAGGTGACGCTGCGCCTCTA
The DNA here is from genome assembly GCA_020852555.1 of Burkholderiales bacterium. GTDB lineage: Bacteria > Pseudomonadota > Gammaproteobacteria > Burkholderiales > Casimicrobiaceae > VBCG01. The sequence goes on along the minus strand of JADZAQ010000146.1, from coordinate 726 downwards.
CGGCATTCCCGAGCAGATCAGCTCGGCGGTCTGCCCGTTTCCCAGCGTGAAGGCGGCGATCGACACGGTGATCGCCATCATCCAGTCCGGCATACCCATTGCCCGAGTGGAATTGCTGGGCGCGAGTCTGGTCGAGGCGGTCAACAAGTACTCCAAGCTCGACCACAAGGTGACGCCCACGCTGATGTTCGAGTTCCACGGCACCAAGAACTATGTCGCCGAGCAGGTGGCGATGGTCGAGGCGATCGCCAAGGAGAACGGCGGCGACAATTTCCGCTGGGCGCACACGATGGAGGAGCGCACCAAGCTGTGGCAGGCCAGGCACGACGCCTATTTCGCGGGCTTGCAGACCCGCCCGGGCGCGCGCGCCGTGTCGACCGACGTGTGCGTGCCGATCTCGCGCCTGGCCGAATGCATCGCCGAGACCGAGGCCGACATGCGCGCCGCGTCGATGCCGATCCACATCCTCGGCCACGTGGGCGACGGCAATTTCCACCTGATCATCCTGATCGACCCGAACGACCCCAAGGAGATGCACGAGTCGCACGCGATCAACGAGCGTCTGGTCAACCGCGCGCTCAGCCTCGAAGGCACCTGCACCGGCGAGCACGGGGTCGGCATGGGCAAGATGGACTTCCTGGTCGCCGAGCACGGCGACGCCATCAGCGTGATGCGCGCGCTGAAGAAGACGCTCGACCCGGACAACATCATGAACCCGGGGAAGAT
>JADZAQ010000145.1 GCA_020852555.1 Burkholderiales bacterium | reverse complement strand
TGCGCGACCAGCCCGACTTCGGCGTCGGCGTCGCCGCGCTCAACCACGGCCCGCTGCGCTTCGAGGCGCGCTACAACTACGAGGCGCGCAAGTCGACGTCGCTCTTCGCCGGGTGGAAGTTCGCCGGGGGTAACGATGTGAGCTACGAGGTGACGCCTGTCCTGGGCGGCCTGTTCGGCGATGCGAGCGGCGTCATTCCCGGGGTCGAAGCCTCGGTGGCGTGGCGCAACTTCGACGCGTACCTGGAAGCCGAGTACGTTCGCGATCTCGACATCGCCGACGACAGCTACCTCTACATGTGGAGCGAGCTCGGCTGGCGCCCGGCCGAGTGGCTGCGGCTCGGGCTCGTCGGCCAGCGCACCCGCGTCGTCGACAGCGATCGCGATATCCAGCGCGGCGTCTTCGCGCAGCTGCTGCTCGGCGCGGCCACGGTCAGCCTCTATGCGTTCAACCCCGATACGGCGAGCCGCTACGTCATCCTCTCGTTAGGACTCGGCTTCTAGGCGCGAGCCGGGATGAAACGACTCCCGCGCTCGCTGCGTTGCCCGTCCCGCGAACGGGCGCAGCCGGTCCCTTGGGGCGGCCCGGCGTGAACCGGCTCTGGAGGGAAGTGCGCGGCAACCCGCTGCTGTGGCTGCTCGCGTTCGTGCCGATCGTCATCGCCGCCGAGCACGCGCATGCGTCCGGCACGATCCTGTTCGTGCTCGCCGTGCTGGCGATCGTACCGCTGGCCGCGCTCCTGAGCCACGCGACCGAGTCGGTCGCCGCCAGGACCGGCGATACGATCGGCGGCCTCCTCAACGCCACGCTCGGCAACCTCACCGAGCTCGTGATCGCGCTGACGGCGCTCGCCGCGGGACAGCATATGCTGGTCAAGGCGTCGATCGCCGGCGCGATCGTCTGCAATACGCTGTTCATGCTCGGCGGCTCGTTCCTGCTCGGCGGGCTCAAGTACCACACGCAAACGTTCAACGCCGCCAACGCACGCCTGATGGCCGGCCAGCTCTTCCTTGCGACGATCGCGCTGCTGCTGCCCTCGGTCGTGGCGAGGGTCGACAACGACCCGGCGGGATCGGTCACGCAGAGCCTCAGCCTGTACCTCGCCTTCATCCTCGCCATGACGTACGCGCTCGGCCTCCTGTTTTCGCTGCGGACACATCCGGAATTCTTCGGCTCGGCTGCAACGCATGCCGGCGACGGGCACGCACCCTGGCCGATGGGTCTCGCGTTGGCGACGCTCGCGGTTGTGACCGTGCTGGTCGCGCTCGTCAGCGAGATCTTCGTTGCCTCGGTCGAGGACGCAGCGAAGGCGATGGGCATGACCGACGCCTTCGTCGGATTCGTCGTCGTCGCGCTCGTCGGCGGCGCGGCGGAAATGACCTCCGCCTTCTCCGGCGCGCGCAAGAACCGGCTCGACCTGTCGGTGGGCATCGCGCTCGGCAGCTCGGTGCAGATCGCGCTCTTCGTCGCCCCGGTGCTGGTGATGGCGAGCTACTTCGTCGGTCCCGCTCCGATGACGCTCGAATTCTGGCCGGGGGCGATCGCGATGATGCTGTTCGCCACGCTGACCGCGTCGCTCGTGTCCAACGGCGGGCGCAGCGCGTGGTTCACCGGCACGCTGGCGCTCGTGGTGTACCTGACTTTCGCGACGACGCTTTATGTGCTGCCGCCGAGGTAGGACGGTCGCACGCACCCGGGGCTGGACTGTGCGACTTCGCCGTGCGCGACTTCACGCAATGTCGCTCAATCGCGCGATTTCCGCTGCACTGCGGCTACATCAACCGCGAAAGCGACAAGCCCGGCGCGAGGGCCGGGCTGTTTGCTCGCTCGTTGGTTGCGGGTCGATCGGGAAGTGCACAGCCGCATTCGGCGTGCGTACCGTGTTGGCTTCTGCGTGACCGCCGGGATTACTTCGCCCCCTTGGTCACCTCGGCAAGCAATGCCGCCGATTTCGGGCTCCTCACCGTCTTGCGTATGAGGATGTCGGGCGGAAGCACGTTGCTGCCACCATAGTAAGCATCGTTCCATGCCGTGTTGGCGTGAACGACGGTGCCATCGAGATTGAGTCCGCCGTAAACGCCTTTCGAACGCGTGAAGGCGATCAGGTCCGCGGTGACGTCGGACTTCGCCCCCGCACCGACGGGACCTGCCGCGATGCTGGCGTCACCGCCGAGCTTGAACGAGCTCGCCATCAGCGAGTTGAACGCCTTGTCGGTCATCACGAGGATGACCGCCTCGGAAACCTCGACACCCGCCTGGAATCCGACGCTTGCCGTGGCGAGGTTATAGAAGGCCGGTCCAACCCAGGTGCGCCCGTCCTTCGCGACCAGCAGGGCTCTGCCACCCGATCCACCGAATATGAATCCCGCCTTCACGATCCGCGGGGCGATCAACACGGCCTTGGCTCGATCGAGATTCCGCTGAACCCAGGTCTGATCCGGATCGCGCAGGAAGTTGTTCAGCGTCGTCTGCGCTTCGGCGACGAGGGTTTCCGGCTCCGATGATGAAACACTCTCCGTCGTCGCACACGAAGCCAGTAGCGCCACCGCGAAGACTCCAACGGCAGCGCACTGCAAACGCCTGGATATCGCGCTCGCTATCGCCATGTCGTTTCTCCGTTCGCCGGTGAAGAGCGGCCGCAATCGGGCCGAGCCGTCAGCAGCCATGTTCAGGACCCCCGCGGTCCACGACAATTAGGGAAGTCCGGTATTCCACCAAGGCAGTGCCCGAGGCGGTGATACAACTGCGAGCGATGGCCGCCAAGCAAGCGCCGCGGCCTTTGGCGACGAGATCACGATCGATCGACGCGGACGGTCGGCTGGGCGAGCGCTGAAATGCAACCGGCCGCCCTGATGCTGGCGGCCGGAAACAAGATTGGGTTGGTTGCGGGGGCAGGATTTGAACCTGCGACCTTCGGGTTATGAGCCCGACGAGCTGCCAGACTGCTCCACCCCGCGGCAGGATGGTAATTATAGCGCGGAGCGCTCTCGAGCGTCAAACCGGGTGCGCACGCTGCAGGCGCGCAGGCACCTGCCCGCCCTCGCATCCGGCGACGGCGCACAATGACGTTTCGCCCGCAGATGAAGGGTGCTGGAGATGCCGGTTCGGGATGGCTTTGCAGGCACGGTCGGCGACACGCCGCTGATCAGGCTGCGCTCGGTGTCCGAGGAGACTGGCTGCGAAATCCTCGGCAAGGCGGAGTTCCTCAATCCGGGCGGCTCGGTGAAGGATCGTGCCGCGCTCTACATCATCGACGACGCCGAGCGCCGCGGTGCGCTGAGGCCGGGCGGCACGGTCGTCGAGGGTACCGCCGGAAACACCGGCATCGGGCTCGCACACCTGTGCCGGGCGCGCGGCTATCGCTGCATCATCGTCATTCCGCAAACGCAGTCGCCCGAGAAGATGGAGCTGCTCCGAGCGCTCGGCGCCGACGTGCGTCCGGTCCCCGCGAAGCCGTACCGCGATCCCGACAACTACGTGAAGATCGCGCAGCGCATCGCCGAGGAAACGGACAACGCCGTCTGGGCGAACCAGTTCGACAACGTGGTCAACCGCGCCGCGCACTACGAGACGACCGGGCCCGAGATCTGGCGTGACACCGGCGGGAGCGTCGACGTCTTCGTGTGCGCCACCGGCACCGGCGGAACGCTGGCCGGCGTGGCGCGTTACCTCAAGGAACGTAAGCCGGACGTGCGCATCGTGCTCGCGGATCCAATGGGCAGCGCGCTCTACAACTGGGTCGAGCGCGGCGTGCTCGAACTCGAGGGAAGCTCGATCACCGAGGGCATCGGCTCGAGTCGCGTCACCGCGAACCTCGAAGGCACGCCGATCGACGACGCGGTCCGCATCGAGGACCCCGAGTGCGTTTCCACCGTGTACGGCTTGCTGCGCCGGGAAGGGCTGTTCCTGGGCGGCTCGACGGGCATCAACGTCGCCGCGGCCGTGCGCGTGGCGCGCGAACTCGGCCCCGGGCACACGATCGTCACGGTCCTCTGCGACCGCGGGTCGCTGTACATGGGGCGGCTCTTCAATGTCGGGTTTCTCGCGGAAAAGAAGCTGCTCGCGGCGGCACAATCGGGGTAGCCGTCGATTCGCCGGGAACGTCGTTGACGGACGCCGTCCACGGCGTTGGCGCGATTCGCTTCGCTTGGACGAAGCCCGCTCAGCGCCTTGATATCATGATGCGTCCGGCCGTCGCAGCGCTTCCCGACTGCCCCGCCCCTCTCCGCCCGAACCCTGTGAGCACGACGGTCCCCTCCCCGTTCACGCGCCGCCGCACGCGAATCGTCGACATCGGCGGCGTTCGCGTCGGCAGCGATGCGCCGATCGTCGTGCAATCGATGACCAACACCGACACGGCGGACGTCGCAGCCACCGTCGCGCAGGTGAAAGCCCTGGCGGACGCGGGGTCCGAGCTCGTGCGGGTGACGGTCAACACGGCCGAAGCCGCGAACGCCGTGCCGCGCATCCGCGAGCGCCTCGATGCGCTCGGTTGCCGCGTGCCGCTGATCGGCGACTTTCATTTCAACGGCCACAAGCTGCTGACGCAGTCCCCGGATTGCGCGAAGGCGCTGGCGAAGTACCGCATCAACCCGGGCAACGTCGGGCGCGGGCGCAAGCGCGACGCGCAGTTCGCGACCATCGTCGAGAAGGCGATCGAGTTCGGCAAGCCGGTGCGCATCGGCGTCAACTGGGGAAGCCTCGACCAGGAACTCCTCGCCGAGCTGATGGACGACAACGCGAGGACCAGCGCGCCGCGCGACGCCGATGCCGTCGTGCGCGAGGCGCTCGTGACCTCGGCGCTGCGAAGCGCGGAGCTCGCCGAGACGATCGGCCTGCCGGGCGACCGCATCGTGCTCGCGTGCAAGGTCTCGCACGTGCAGGACCTGATTGCGATCTACATCGACCTCGCCGCGCGCTGCGACTATCCGCTGCACCTCGGGCTCACCGAGGCGGGCATGGGCAGCAAGGGCATCGTCGCATCGACCGCGGCGCTGGCCGTGCTGCTGCAACGAGGCATCGGCGACACGATCCGCGTGTCGCTCACGCCCGAGCCGAACGGCGATCGCACCAAGGAGGTCGTCGTCGCGCAGGAGATCCTGCAGACGATGGGCCTGCGCTCGTTCGCGCCGCTCGTGAGCGCCTGTCCCGGCTGCGGCCGCACGACCAGCGTGTTCTTCCAGGAGCTCGCCGGCGACATCCAGGCGTTCCTGCGCGCGAAGATGCCGCAGTGGCGTACGCGCTACGCCGGCGTCGAGGACATGAAGGTCGCGGTGATGGGATGCGTCGTCAACGGGCCCGGCGAATCGAAGATGGCGAACGTCGGCATCAGCCTGCCCGGGACGGGCGAGGTCCCGGTCGCGCCGGTGTACGTCGACGGGCAGAAGACGGTGACGCTCAAGGGCGAGGCGATCGCTGCGGAGTTCCAGCGCATCGTCGAGGACTACGTGCGCGCGACCTACGGCGGCGAGCCGCGCGCGCCGCACCTCGATCCCGAGAAGAAGTCGATC
>JADZAQ010000144.1 GCA_020852555.1 Burkholderiales bacterium | reverse complement strand
GTCGAACTCGCATGGCTGGTCGCGCTGGCCGACGAGCCCGGCATCGGCGAACTCGCACCATTCTCCGCGGGCGTGCGCGGCGCGATCGATGCCGTCGTCGCTGGCTTCGCGCCGGCCGATGCGGTGCGGGTGAAGGAGATCGAACGCGCCACCAACCACGACGTGAAGGCGGTGGAGTACTGGTTGAAGGAGCGCTTCGCGGATGTTCCCGAGGTCGCGAGGTCGTCGGAATTCATCCACTTCGCGTGCACGTCGGAGGACATCAACAACCTCGCCTACGGCTTGGCGCTCGCGCAAGCCCGCGACACGATCCTGTTGCCGGCGCTGCGCGCTGTCGTCGAGGACCTGCGCGCTCTCGCCCACGCGCACGCCGACGTGGCGATGCTTTCGCGCACGCACGGCCAGGCGGCAACCCCGACCACGCTCGGCAAGGAGATCGCGAACGTGGCCGCGCGCCTCGCGCGACAGGTGACCTCGCTCGCGCACGTGCCGATCAAGGGCAAGCTCAACGGCGCTGTCGGCAACTACAACGCGCACGTCGCGGCGTATCCCGACGTCGACTGGGAGCGCCTGGCGGCCCGCGTCGTGGTCCAGCTCGGCCTCGAGCCCAATCCGTACACGACGCAGATCGAGCCGCACGATTACATGGCCGAGTTCTTCGATGCCGTGGTCCGGGCGAACACGATCGTCATCGACCTCGACCGCGACGTCTGGGGTTACGTCTCGCTCGGCTACTTCCGTCAGAAGCTGCGCGAGGGTGAGGTCGGCTCGTCGACGATGCCGCACAAGGTCAACCCGATCGACTTCGAGAACTCGGAGGGCAACCTCGGGCTCGCCAACGCGCTCCTGCGCCACCTCGCCGACAAGCTGCCGGTATCGCGCTTCCAGCGCGACCTCACCGATTCGACGGTGCTGCGCAACGTGGGCGTGGCGCTCGGCCACGCGCTCTTGGGCTGGCTGTCGCTGCGCCAGGGGTTGGCCAAACTCACCGTCGACACCAACCGCATCGCCGCCGACCTCGACGCCAACTGGGAAGTGCTCGCCGAGCCGATCCAGACGGTGATGCGCCGCTACGGTGTCGCGAACCCGTACGAGCAATTGAAGGCGCTCACCCGTGGGAAGACCGGGATGACCCGCGACTCTCTGCACGCGTTCATCGCCGGCCTCGCGATTCCCGCTGACGCGAAGGCGCAGCTCCTCGCGCTCACGCCGGCGACGTACCTCGGCCGCGCGGTCGAGCTCGCGCGGCGGATCTAGCCGCCGGTCCGACCCGGCCCGCGCAGGTCAGCCGGCTCGTCCCGCCGCCGCACGTTCGCGCCAGAAGGTGAGCGCGGCCGGAACCAGCGACAGCACGATGATGCCGAGCACGATGAACGAGAGGTTGTCCCTCACCACCGGGATGTTGCCGAAGAGGTATCCGGCGTACACCAGCGACGCGATCCACGCGACGCCGCCGACGACGTTGAAGGCGAGGAAGCGCCGGTAGGCCATCCCGGCCACGCCGGCCAGGAACGGCGCGAAGGTGCGCACGATCGGCACGAAACGGCCGATGACGATCGTCACGCCGCCGTACTTGTCGTAGAACGCCTGCGTGCGGCGCAGGTGCGCCCGCTTGAACCAGCGCGTGTCGGGTCGATCGTAGACCTTGGGGCCGAGGTAGTGGCCGATGCCGTAGTTCACCGAGTCGCCGAGGATCGCGGCGATCACCAGCAGCAACACGAGGAGGTGGACATTGAGCCCGGCGACCGCGACGACCGTGCCGGCGATGAAGAGGATCGAGTCGCCCGGCAGGAACGGAAAGACCACGAGGCCCGTCTCGGCGAAGATGATGGCGAAGAGCAGCGCGTACAGCCACGGGCCATACTGTACGGCGAGCGTCGCGAGCGTCTGGTCGAGCGAGAGGATCGCGTAGAAGAACGTGGTGATCACGGGAGTGCGCCGCGCTGGAATGCCGCCCGCGCCGCGCGGACGGTGGGAACGGAGGCGGTTACCGGCACGAGCGGTCGGCGCGGGAGCGGTGGGCCGCGCCGCGAGCCTGCTACGGGAGGACCTTGTCGGCGCTGCTCGCCTTGCGCTCGGGCTTGACGAGGTCCTCGCGCGAGACCCCCATCCACATCACGAGCGCAGCCATGACCAGCGCCGAGGAGTAGATGCCGAAGCAGATGCCGATCGCCAGGGCCAGCGCGAAATGGTGTAGCGTCTCGCCGCCGAAGAAGTAGATCGACATCACCATCATCAGCGTGCTGCCGTGGGTGATGATCGTGCGCGAGATCGTGCTGGTGATGCCGTTGTTGATGACGGTGGTCACGCTCGCCTTGCGCATCTTGCGGAAGTTCTCGCGGATCCGGTCGGCGATGACCACCGATTCGTTCACCGAATAGCCGAGGACCGCGAGAACCGCGGCGAGCACCGGGAGCGAGAATTCCCACTGGAAGAGGGCAAAGAAGCCGAGGATGATCACGACGTCGTGCAGGTTGGCGGCGATGGTCGCCACGGCGAAGCGCCACTCGAAGCGCATCGCGAGGTAGGCGACGATGCCGAAGCACACGAGCAGCAGCGCGAGGGCGCCGTTCTCGTAGAGCTCCTTGCCGACCTGCGGACCGACGAATTCGACACGCTGCTGCGTCACCGACGGGTCGTCGGCCTTGAGCGCGTTCATCACCCGCTCGGACAGTTGCGCGCTCGATACGCCCTCCTTGAGCGGCAGGCGGATGAGTGCGGTATCCGAGCGGCCGAACGCCTGTACCGAGAATTCACCGAGTTGCAGCTTGTCGACCGCGGCACGCACGCGATTGAAGTCGACGGCGTGTGCGTATTGCACTTCGATCACCGTTCCGCCGCGGAAATCGACGCCGAAATTGAGGCCGCGCGTGGCGAGGAGGATGACGGCAAGCAGGAACGTGACCACCGAGATCACGTTGAAGGCGAGCGCGTGCCGCATGAACGGGATGTCGCGCTTGATGCGGAAGAATTCCATCGCGTTGCCTCTGTCGTTCCGGCGATCGCCGCCTTGCGGGCGGCTCGATCATCGGGAAATCGTGTGGGTGCTGCTCGATCGTCGGTTGCGGGGACCGGCGCCGTGGCGGCCTACGCCTTGGTCGGCGCCGCCGCCGCCGCGCCCGGCTTCCAGACCTGCCCGATCGAGATGCGGTCGAGCTTCTTGCGGCCGCCGTAGATCAGCGCGACGATGCCGCGGGAGACGAACACCGCCGAGAAGAGCGAGGTCAGGATTCCGAGGCAGTGCACGACGGCGAAGCCGCGGACCGGGCCGGTGCCGAAGATCAAGAGCGCGATGCCGGCAATGAGCGTCGTCACGTTCGAGTCGACGATCGTGCGCCACGCGTGCTCGTAGCCGGACTGCAGCGCGGCGTGTGGCGTCGAGCCCCAGCGCAGTTCCTCGCGAATGCGCTCGTTGATGAGCACGTTGGCGTCGATCGCCATGCCCAGCGTGAGCGCGATGGCCGCGATGCCAGGCAGCGTCAGCGTCGCCTGCAGCATCGACAGCAGCGCGACCAGCAGCATGAGGTTGACGCCGAGCGCGATCGTCGAGATGACGCCCATCAGCAGGTAATACGCGCACATGAAGATCGCCAGCACGATGAAGCCGTACATGACGGAGTCGAAGCCCTTGGCGATGTTCTCGGCGCCGAGCGAGGGGCCGACGGTGCGTTCCTCGACGATCTCCATCGGAGCCGCCAGCGCGCCCGCGCGCATCAGGAGTGCGACGTCGTTGGCCTCGCGCGTCGTCATGCGGCCGCTGATCTGCACGCGTCCGCCGCCGATCTCCTCGCGGATCACCGGTGCCGTGATGACCTCGGCCTTGCCCTTTTCGACGAGGACGATCGCCATGCGCTTGCCGACGTTCTCGCGCGTGACTTCCTTGAAGATGTTGGCGCCCGCGCCGTCGAGGTTGATGTGGACCGCGGGCTCGTTGGTGCGCTGGTCGAAGCCCGGCTGCGCGTCGTTGATGCGGTCACCGGTGAGCACCACCTGCCGGCGCACCACGAGCGGCTGCCCGCCGCGTTCGGTGAAGAGGTCGCTGCCGATCGGCACGTGACCCGCGAGCGCCGCCTCGAGCACGCCGGGGTCGTCGTTGACCATGCGGATCTCCAGGGTGGCGGTGCGGCCGAGGATGTCCTTGGCGCGCGCCGTGTCCTGCACGCCGGGCAGTTGCACGACGACGCGCTCGGCGCCTTGCTGCTGGATGATCGGCTCGGCCACCCCGAGCTCGTTCACCCGGTTGCGCAGGATCTGGATGTTCTGCGCCACGGCGCCGTCCTGGATCCGCTTCTGCGCTTCAGGCTTGAGGCTCGCGATGAGGCGCAGGTCGCCGGCGTTCTCAGCCTCGCGGAACGTGAGGTCGGGGAAGTTCTGCGTGATGACCGCACGCGCCTTGTTGCGCTCGGCGTCGTCGCGGAAGCGCATCACCACGTTGCCGCCCTCGCGGGCGATGCCGCCGTACTGGATCTTCTCCTTGCGCAGCAGCGAGCGCAGGTCGGCGGTGTAGCGATCGGCCGCCTTGTCGAGCGCCGCCTTCATGTCGACCTGCAGGAGGAAGTGCACGCCGCCGCGCAAGTCGAGGCCGAGGTACATCGGCAGCGCGCCGATCGCCGATAGCCACTGCGGCGACGAAGAGAGGAGGTTGAGCGCGACGATGTAGTTGTCGCCGAGCTTCGTCTGCAGGACGTCGCGCGCCTTGAGCTGCGTGTCGGGATCGGCGAAGCGGACCTTGATGCCCGTGGCGTCGAGGGTGGTGCCGCGGAAGACGACGTTGGCCGCCTTGAGCGCTTCCTCGACGGTGCCGAGGGTCGCGGTGTCGACCTTGGCCTTGGTCGACGACACCTGCACCGCCGGCACGTCGGGAAAGAAATTGGGCAGCGTGTACAGCGCGCCGATGAGGAGCGCGACGACGATGACGACGTATTTCCAGACGGGATAGCGGTTCATGGCGACTTTCGCCTTCGGGGGCACGGCGCGCCGGAGCAAGGGGCTCCGCGCGAGAAGAAGGGGACGCTACAGCGCTTTGATCGTGCCCTTGGGCAGGAGTTGCGCGACGGCGCCGCGCTGGACGGTGATCTCGACGTTCGGCGCCACCTCGACCACCGCGTACTGCGCATCGAGCTTGGCGATCTTGCCGACGACACCACCGGCGGTCACCACCTCGTCACCCTTCTGCAGGGCAGCGAGCATCGCCTTCGTCTCCTTGGCGCGCTTTTGCTGCGGGCGGATGAGCAGGAAGTAGAAGACGACGAAGATCGCGATGATGGGCAGGAACGACATCAAGTCGCCGCCGGCCGGGGCGGCGGCCTGCGCGTAGGCGGGGCTGATCACGGAAACAGTCCTCCAAAGGGTCGTGGGCGTAACGGGGTCGCAGGGCTTTCGCCAGGACGTCCACCGCCGCCACGCCGGGCGGCGCGGCCGCGGCGGCGGTCGCGAGATCGCGCCGGGTCATCGCGATGCGGGAGAGCTTGCGATGAATCCTCTTTGCGAACAACTGGTTATTCTAGCACGCGACCCCGCTCCCGGTGGAAGCGCTGGACGTACGCGGGCAGCGCATCGGCGGCCACCGCGTCGCGCAGCTCCGCCATCAGCGTCTGGTAGTAGAAGAGGTTGTGGAGGGTCGCGAGCCGGGCGCCGAGGATCTCGTTCACCCGCTGCAGGTGGTGGAGATAGGCGCGGGAGAACCGCCGGCAGGTGGGGCAGGCGCAACTGTCGTCGAGCGGCGCGGTATCGGTCCGGTGCCGGGCGTTACGGATCTTGATGTCGCCGAAGCGGGTGAAGAGCCAGCCGTTGCGCGCATTGCGGGTCGGCATCACGCAATCGAACATGTCGACCCCGGCGACCACGCCGGCGACGAGATCCTCGGGCGTGCCCACTCCCATGAGATAGCGCGGGCGGTCGGCGGGCATCCGCGGTGCGGTATACGCGAGCACCCGCAGCATCTCCTCCTTGGGCTCGCCTACCGACAGCCCGCCGATCGCGTAGCCTGGATACCCGATGTCGACGAGTCCGGCGAGCGAAGCGGCGCGCAGGTCCTCGTGCATCCCGCCCTGAACGATGCCAAAGAGCGCGTTGGGGTTGCGCAGGCGCGCGTGTTCGGCGTGCGAGCGCCGCGCCCAGCGCAGCGACAGTTCCATCGACGCCGCCGCCTCGTCGCGGCTCGCCGGGTAGGGCGTGCACTCGTCGAACACCATCACCACGTCGGAGTCGAGGACGTGCTGGACCTGCATCGAGATCTCGGGGGTGAGGAAGAGCTTGTCGCCGTTGATCGGCGAGGCGAAGGTCACGCCCGCCTCGCTGATCTTGCGCAGCGGGCCGAGGCTGAAGACCTGAAAGCCGCCCGAGTCGGTAAGGATCGGCCGCTCCCAGCCCATGAATCGATGCAGGCCTCGGTGCGCAGCGATGACCTCGAGTCCAGGGCGCAGCCACAGGTGGAACGTGTTGCCGAGCACGATCTGCGCGCCGATCTGCACGAGTTCGTCCGGTGCCATCGCCTTGACGGTGCCGTAGGTGCCGACCGGCATGAAGGCCGGTGTGTCGACCGTGCCGTGGACAAGCGTGAGGCGCCCGCGGCGCGCCGCTCCCGAGGTGGCGAGGATCTCGAAGGGCATGGGTGGCGGCGCCCAGGCGGGCGCCAAGTGCGGCGGCGCTACCGTGCGGTCAGCGTTCGCGGCGCGCCACGCGGCGCGCTTCGCGCCGGCGCAGCGTCCACGCACCGGCACCACCGACCAGGAGGAAGGTGAGGACGAGCGCCCATTCGGATAGCGTCGGCACGTTCGCCGGATTGCCGCCTGGCGCGAACCCCAACGGTGGATTGCAGCCGCTCGCGGCGAAGTCGAAGGCGTTCTGCCACACCCGGGTGAAGTCGCCGCCGAAATCGGCGCCGCCGACGCTGAGCAGCGGATAGTTTGGAGCGATGGCGACGTGGATGACGCAGGCCGGCCCGGTGAGACGAAAGGCAATCGCCGGATCGGGCTTGCCCAGCGCATTGGGGACGTTCCAGGTGGCGACCACGATCGTACCGTCCTTGGCGTTGTTACCGCCCGCGAATTTCGCACTGGTCAACGTCGTGACGCCGGCGGTGAGCGGATGCCCCCTGATGCTCGCGGGATCGAGCGATCGCGGCGCGTAGGGGGTTCCTACGCCGTCGGTGGTGTTGGGATCGAGCTTTTCGAGGTCACCCCAGCCGTGCGGCGAGTTCCCCGGCGCACCGTCGGAACGATCCTGCTCGTAGAAGGTGCCGAGCACCACGGCACGTCCGGTTTTCGCGAATGCCGCGGCGACGTTGCCGACCGCGGGCGCGTTCGGAAACGTGCTGTCCTCGAAAACGAGCAGCACGTCGAAGGATGCGAGCAGCGAGGGAAGCGTCGGCGGTACCGCCGACGTATCGATGCCGGTGAAACTGTGCATCGGCATCCGGTTGCCGAAGTCGACAGCCGTCTGCGTCGCGTACTTGTTCGAGAGGACACCCACCCGCGCCGCGTGCGCGAGGGGGGTCAGGAACGCGAGAACCAGGATCAGGGCGAGCGCGCCGCCCAGCGACCCGCGCAACAGGTGAGGCTTCATCGAATGCGCAAAATCCGTCGACCGGTCAATCGATCGCGGATTTCGTCAAGAATCCAGTTGCCGGCAGATTAGCGCGTACCGCGCCCGCTGCCAACGAAAATCGGCGGAAAAGAGCCTCTCGCGCGAGGATTGTTGCTTCGGAACAAGGGCAGATCGACCGATGTCGGGTGAAGGCGACGCTTTGACAACGAAGTGTCGGGTTCCGACGTCACCCGCCGGGGTTGTCGCGGGTCGGCGCCCGGTCGAGCAGCATGGCGTCGCCGTAGCTGAAGAAGCGGTAACGCGCCGCTACCGCGTGCGCGTACGCGGCACGGATGCGCGCCGGTCCGGCGAAGGCGCTCACCAGCATGAGCAGCGTCGAGCGCGGCAGGTGGAAATTGGTGAGGAGCCGGTCGACCACGCGAAAGCGAAATCCCGGCGTGATGAAGAGCGAGGTCGTTCCCGGTCCGGAGACGAGGCCCGCGGGGCCCTGCGCCGCCGCCTCGAGCGCGCGTAGCGTCGTGGTGCCCACCGCGATCACCCGTGCTCCGCGCGCCTGCGCGGCCGCGATCGCGCGCACCGTCGCCGCCGGCAGTTCGTAGCGTTCCTCGTGCATGCGGTGGCGCGACACCTCCTCCTCGCGCACCGGCAGGAACGTACCCGCGCCCACGTGCAGGGTGAGGAATGCGTGCTGCACATCGCGCCGCGCGAGTGCGGCAAACGTGGCCTCGTCGAAGTGCAGCCCCGCGGTCGGCGCCGCGACCGCGCCGGGCGCGCGGGCGTAGATCGTCTGGTAACGCTCGTCGTCGCTCGCGTTCGCTTCCCGCTGCACGTACGGCGGCAGCGGCAGCTCGCCGTGCTGCGCGAGCCACGCGTGCAGTGGTGCCGCGATGTCGAAGGCAAGGTGGAAGAAGCGATCGTCGCGTCCGAGCACGCGGGCGCTGGCGCCGTCGGGAAGATCGAGCGGCGCCCCCTCGCGTGGGGGGTGGCTCGCGCGCAGCTGCACCCATGCCTCGCGCTCGGCGATGATGCGCTCGACGAGGAGTTCCACGCGGCCGCCGCTCGGCTTGCGCGCCAGCACCCGTGCGTTGAGCACGCGCGTGTCGTTCAGCACCACGAGATCACCCGGCGCGAGGAGCCCGGGCAGATCGCTGAAGCGGCGGTCGGCGAGCGTTTCGCCGTCGACGTGGAGCAGCCGCGACGCGGCGCGCGTGGCCGTCGGCACCTGCGCGATCAGCTCGGGCGGGAGGTCGTAATCGAAGTCGGTGAGGCGCAGGGACATCGGTGCGCGTGGGGCGGAGGAGGTCGGCCGCGCGCGGGTCGGCGGCAGCGGTGCATCGCCGCTGCGGGCGAACGGCGCGCCGCTACCCGATCGCGCGCCCGATCGGTTTGGTGC
>JADZAQ010000143.1 GCA_020852555.1 Burkholderiales bacterium | reverse complement strand
GGGGCGAGCAGCGCGAACCAGCCCTGCGACTCGAATCCCGGCACGCCCGCCTCGATCATCGTCGGCAGGTCCGGCACCGAGGGTGAGCGCTTCGGCGTGGTCACGGCCAATGCGCGCAGCTTGCCCGGCTCCTTCTTCGCGAGCTCGATCAGTTGCTGCACCGACTGGAGTGGCGGCCCGCGGCTGCCGTCACCCACCCGTTCGCGTCAGTACGTCGCGCGCCCGCCGGACAGATCGAACACCGCCCCGGTCGAGAACGAGCAATCCTCGCTCGCGAGCCAGCACACCATCGCCGCGATCTCGTCGACGGTGCCGAAACGGCCCATCGGGATCTTCGAGAGCATGTAGTCGATGTGCTGCTGCGTGATCTGGTCGAAGATCGCCGTGCGCACGGCCGCCGGCGTGATGCAGTTGACGCAGATGCCCGTCTTCGCGAGCTCCTTGCCGAGCGACTTGGTGAGCCCGATCACCGCCGCCTTCGACGCGCTGTACGCCGACGCGTTCGGATTGCCTTCCTTGCCGGCGATCGACGCGATATTCACGATGCGCCCGTAGCCCCCCTTCATCATCACCGGCACCACCGCGCGATTGCAGTAGAAGACGCCGTGGACATTGATGTCGAACACCCGGCGCCATTCGTCGATCGGAAACTCCCAGGTCGTCTTGTTCGGCCCGGCGATCCCCGCGGAGCAGACCAGGGCGTCGATGCGATCGCCGAACGCGCTCGCCGTTGCCGCCGCGGCCTGCTCCACCGCGCTCGCATCGGCGACATCGAATGCCTGCGTCACCGTACCCGGACCCAGTGCCGCGGCGGCCTTCGCGAGCGCCTGCGCATCGCGGTCCCAGAGCGCGACGCGCGCCCCTGACTGCACGAACCGTTGCGCCACCGCGAGGCCGATTCCTGCCGCACCGCCGGTCACGACCGCGGTCCGCCCCTCGAAATCCAGTCGATTCATCGCTGCCTCCTCCTTGTCGATGATGGTATCAGTCGCGCGTCGCCGGCCAGCGCGCGCAGCCCCCGCGCCGCGTCTCGAAGATCCGTCAGTCAGGCCGCATCGCGGAGCGCCGCGACGATCTCGTAGCTGCGCAGCCGGGCGGCGTGATCGTGGATGTTCGAGGTGATCATGAGCTCGTCGGCTTGCGTGCGCGCGATGAAGTCGCGCAGGTTGCGCGCCACCGTCTGCGCCGTGCCGATCGCCGAGCATCCCAGCACGTCGTCGAGCATGGCACGCTGCGCCGGCTCCAGCGCCTCGAAGTAGCCGGCACGCGGCCGCGGCAGCGTCGACGGCCGTCCGCTGCGCAGGTTGACGAACGCCTGCTGCGCCGAGCTCGCGAGCAGGCGCGCTTCATCGTCGCTCGCCGCGGCGAAGACGTTGTAGCCCAGCATGACGTAGGGCTTGGGAAGCTGTGCCGACGGCCGGAAGCGCTCGCGGTAGACCGCGATCGCCTGCATCATCTGCGCCGGTGCGAAGTGCGAGGCGAACGCATACGGCAGGCCGAGCGCCGCCGCGAGTTGCGCGCCGTAGAGGCTCGAGCCCAGGATCCAGATCGGCACCTCGAGCCCCGCCCCGGGCACCGCGCGCACCGTCTGGCGCGGCGTGGCGGAGAGGTAATCCATCAACTCGACCACGTCCTGCGGGAAGTCGTCGACGTCGGCGGCGAGGTTGCGCCGCAACGCGCGCGCAGTCGTCGGGTCGGAGCCGGGTGCGCGCCCGAGGCCCAGGTCGATGCGGCCCGGATAGAGCGATTCCAGCGTGCCGAACTGCTCGGCGATCACCAGCGGCGCGTGGTTCGGCAGCATCACGCCACCGGCCCCGATGCGGATCGACGAAGTCCCCGCGCCGACGTAAGCCAGCAGCACCGCGGTGGCGGCGCTGGCGATGCCTGGCATGCCGTGGTGCTCGGCGAGCCAGTAGCGGCGATAGCCCCAGCGTTCGGCGTGCTGCGCGAGGTCGAGCGTGTGGTCAAACGATTGCGCTGGTGTGCCACCTTCGCAGATCGGCGAGAGATCGAGGATGGAGAGGGGAATCATCGCAGCAGGACTGTATCATCCGCGCATGGCAGCGAGCAGCGACGGCGTCACCCGACGTGATTTCCTCAACGGCCTAGCGATCGCGATCGTCGCCGGCGTCGCCCCTGCCGGCCTGCTCCACGCGCGCGAAGCCGGCGCGGCGTACCCGCCGGCGGCGACGGGGTTCGGTGCCAGTGGACCCGGCTCGTACGAGGCCGCGCACGACCTGCGCGACGGCAAGCGCTACGACCTCGACCGGGTCGCGGCGAGCGAACGGATGGACCTCGTCGTGGTGGGCGCGGGCATCTCGGGGCTCGCGGCCGCGACGTACTGGCGGCGGCGCCGGCCACAGGCGCGCATCCTGATCCTCGACAACCACACCGATTTCGGCGGTCACGCGCGCCGCAACGAGTTCGAGGTCGGCGGTCGGCTCCTGCTGGGCTACGGCGGCAGCGAGTCGCTGCAATCGCCCACGACGCTGTGGAGCGAGGGTGCGAGGGCGTTCCTCGCCGAACTCGGCGTCGACCCCGCGCGCTTCGAGACGGCGTTCGACCGCACGCTCTATCCGTCGCTCGGCCTGTCGCGCGGCGTGTTCTTCACGCGCGAGGCGTTCGGCGTCGACCGGCTCGTCACCGGCGACCCGCTGCGCATGGTCGCCGACGACATTCCACCCGACCGCATGAATGCGCGCAGCGTCGAGGCGTTCGTCGGCGACTTCCCGCTGCCCGACGCGTCGCGCGCGAAGCTCATCGAGGTATTCACCGCCACGCGCGACCCGCTCGCCGGCAAGACCGTCAAGGAGAAGGAAGCCTACCTCGAGCGTATCAGCTACCGCGACTGGCTGGTCCGGCACTGGGATCTCGACGGGGCGACCGCCGACGTCTTCTACGGCCGTCCGCTCGACTTCTTCGCCGTCGGCACCGATGCGGTGTCGGCGCGCGAGGCCTTCGACACCGGCTACCCGGGCTTCCGCGGCGTCGGCATCGAGCGCGACGACGATGCGGTGAAGGAAATGGACGAGCCGTACATCCATCACTTCCCCGACGGCAACGCGTCGCTCGCACGCCTCATGGTGCGCAAGCTCGTACCCGGGGTCGCGCCGGGCACGACGATGGACGACATCGTCACCGCATCGTTCGATTACGGCCGGCTCGACCGTGCCGGCGCGCCGACCCGTCTGCGGCTGAACAGCACGGTTGTCGCGGTGCGCAATCGCGGCGGTGCGGTCGACGTGGGTTACGTGCGCGATGGCCAGTTCGCGCGCGTTCGTGCGGCCAGGGCGATCGTCGCCGGCTACCACATGATGATCCCGTACCTGATGCCCGCGCTTCCCGTGCGACAGCGCGAGGCGCTGGCGGCCAACGTCAAGGCGCCGCTCGTCTACGTCAAGGTCGTGGTGCGCAACTGGCGGTCGTGGGTCGCCCGCGGCGTGCACGAAGTCACCAATCCGATGGGGTTCTATTCGCGCATCAAGCTCGACTATCCGGTCAGCCTCGGCGACTACCGCTTCCCGCGCGACCCCGACGAGCCGATGGTGCTCCATCTCGTCCACGTGCCGGTCGTACGCGGCGCCGGCATCGACCTGCGCACGCGGCTGCGCGCCGCGCGCACCGAGCTGTATGCGATGCCCTTCGCCACCTTCGAGGCGCGCGCCCGCGACGAGTTGACGCGCGTCGTCGGACCTGGCGGCTTCGACCCCGACCGCGACATCCTCGCGATCACCGTCAACCGCTGGGGTCACGGCTACTCGTACGCGGGCTCGGCGCTCGACGGTGACGACGGCGACGGCGGCAAGATCCCGGCGCTCGCCCGCCGGCGCGCCGGTCGCGTGGCGTTCGCCAACGCCGATGCCAGCTGGGATCCGTACGCGCACACGGCGATCGACGAGGCGCGCCGCGCGGTCGAGGAATTGCTCGGCAAGGCGGCCGGCTGACCGGCGTGGTGCCGGTATCAGGCGAGCGTGATCGCCCGCACCGAGAGCACGCCGGGAATCGCCGCGATCGCCGCCACCGTCGCCGCATCGGCGGCGCGGTCGGTGTCGACGAGGGTGTACGCCATCTCGCCGCGCGAGCGGTTCACCATGTTGTCGATGTTGAGGCCCGCGTGCGCCATCGTCGAGCTGATCTGGCCCAGCATGTTCGGCACGTTGGCGTTGGCGATCGCGATCCGGTGCTGCGATTCGCGCTCCATGTCGACGTTCGGGAAGTTGACCGAGTTCGTGATCGTGCCGTGCTCGAGGAACTCGCGCAGCTGATCGACGACCATCGCCGCCGAGTTGTCCTCGGCCTCGGCGGTCGACGCGCCGAGGTGTGGCAGCGCGACCACGCCCGGCTCGCCGATGAGCGTGGCGCTCGGGAAATCGGTCAGATACGCCTTCAGCCGCTTCTCGCGCAGCGCGGCCACGACCGCTTCCTCATCGACGATCGCGTCGCGGGAGAAGTTGAGGAGCACCATCGATGGCTTGGCAAGCGCCAGCCGGCGCGCATCGACCAGGTGGCGCGTGACCGGCAGCAGCGGGACGTGCAGCGTCAGGAAGTCCGCGACCTTCAGGACCTCGTCGATCGAGTGCGCCTTGCGCACCGCGCTCGGCAGCCGCCACGCGGCGTCCACCGTGATCTCCGGATCGAAGCCGACGACCTTCATGCCGAGCTTGATCGCGACATCCGCCACCAGGCCGCCGATCGCACCCAGCCCGACGATGCCCAGCGTGCGCCCCGGCAACTCGACACCCGCGAACTGCTTCTTGCCTTCCTCGACGCGCGCCTCGAGGTCGGCGGCAGCGCGGTCCAGGCGCTCGACATAGCGCAGCGCGGGCACCAGGTTGCGCGCCCCCATCAGGATCGCCGCCAACACGAGCTCCTTCACCGCGTTCGCATTGGCGCCCGGCGCGTTGAACACCGCCACCCCGCGCTTGGAGAGCGCCGCGACCGGGATGTTGTTGGTTCCCGCCCCCGCGCGGCCGATCGCCTTGACGCTCGCGGGAATCGTCATCGCGTGCAGGTCGTGCGAGCGCACGAGGATCGCGTCCGGGTGGTCCTGAGCCTTGCCGATCGCATAGCGGTCGGCAGGAAAACGAGCGAGGCCCTTGGCCGATATGGCGTTGAGCGTGAGGATGCGGTACGTCATCGCGTCAGCCGTGGCTCCGCTCGAAGTCGCGCATGTACTCGGCGAGCGCACGCACCCCTTCGATCGGCATCGCGTTGTAGATCGAGGCGCGCATGCCGCCGACCGAGCGGTGGCCCTTCAATTGAATCATGCCGCGCGCCTTGGCGCCCTCGAGGAAGGACGCATCGAGCTTGTCGTCGCGCAGCTTGAACGGCACGTTCATGCGCGAGCGGTCTTCGCGGCGCACCGGCGAGGCGTAGAAACCGCTTGCGTCGAGCACGTCGTAGAGAACGTTCGCCTTCGCGATGTTCCTGCGCTCGATCGCGGCGAGTCCGCCCTGCGCGAGCGCCCATTCGAAGACGAGCCCGGCGATGTAGATCGCGTAGGTCGGCGGCGTATTGAGCATCGACTCCGCCTCCGCCTGCTCCTTCCAGTGGAACGCTGACGGGCAGATCGGCAGCGCGCGGTCGAGGAGGTCGTCGCGCACGATCACGACGGTCAGTCCCGCGGGCCCCATGTTCTTCTGCGCACCGCCGTAGATGACGCCGTAGCGCGCGACGTCGACCGGGCGCGACAGCAGGTGCGACGACATGTCGGCGACCAGCGGCACGTCGCCGGTGTCCGGCGTCCAGTGATACTCGACGCCGCCGATCGTCTCGTTGGTGCAGACGTGGACGTACGCCGCGTCGGGATCGAGTTGCCACGTCTCGCGCGCCGGAACGTACGTGAAAGCGCGATCCTCGGACGACGCCGCGACATTCACCTTGGCGTAGCGCTTCGCCTCCTTGATCGTCTTCTTCGACCACTCGCCGGTGTTGATGAAATCGATGCTCTTCCGATCGCCCAGCAGGTTCATCGGCACGATCGCGTTCTCGCCGATCGCCCCGCCTTGCAGGAAGAGCACCTTGTGATTCGCAGGGATCGCGAGCAGCGTGCGCAGGTCGGCCTCGGCCTTGGCGGCGATCGAGATGAACTCCTTGCCGCGGTGGCTCATTTCCATGACCGACATGCCGCTGCCGCGCCAGTCGAGCATTTCGGCCGCGGCCTGCTGCAATACGGATTCGGGCAGCACCGCCGGGCCGGCGCTGAAATTGAAGACTCGCATGGGGGTTCGCTGCAGAGGGGAGTGGTGATTCTAGCGCAGCATCGGGCGCGTCCGACGCTACGCGCTTAACGGTGGGCGAGCCCTGCCCACATCGCCGCGCCGCGCTGTCGCGACGATCGCGTCGCCGCGAAACGATCTCCGCTGGCGGCCGCATCGGCACGATCGCCCGCCACGATGCCTCGACGCCGTCGCCCGGCCGCGTATAGTGGCGATGCGCATTACCCACCGACACGACCTGCCGCGACGAATGCCATGGCCCTCACCCACTCCGCTCCCGGCGAATTGATCGACGTCTTCGGCTCGGGGCCGATCGGGCCCGAGCGATCGCACACGCTCGTGCGCACCGAGCATCTGCAGGTCTTTCGCTACGCGCTGCCGGCGGGCAAGGTCGTCGACACGCACGCCGCGGCCGGGCTCATGGTCGTGCAGTGCCTCGTAGGGAGCGTCGACTTCGCGGCACGCGGCGAGGTGCGCCGGCTCACGCCGGGCACGATGCTCTACCTGCCCAACCGCGACCCGCACGCGCTCACCGCGGTGACCGACGCGCTGCTGCTCATCACCATCGTGCTCGATCGCGTGTGAGCGGCCGCGCCGGACCGCGACCGCCCCCCCGATCGCCGGCACGTTCCGGCAAGCTCCCGGGGTGAGGTGTCAGCCCGCGTCGCGCAGGCGTGCCTGCAGCCGCTGCCGGGTCCGCGGCCACTCGTCGTCGATGATGCTGAAGCGGACCGACGTACGCTTGCGGCCGTCCGGCATGATCCGCTCGTTGCGGATCACGCCTTCCTCGACGGCGCCCAGCCGCAGAATGGCCTGCCGCGAACGCTCGTTCAGGACGTCGGTGGTGAACTGGACCCGAACGCAGCCGAGCACCTCGAACGCATACTCGAGGAGCAGGTACTTCGCCTCGGTGTTGACACCGGTGCGCTGCCACGTCGACGCGTACCAGGTGTGTCCGATCTCGAGCTTGCGATGCTCGCGGTCGATCTTCCACAGGCGCGTCGAGCCGACGACGGTGCCGGAGGTGGTCAACGTCACCGCGAAGGGGATGACGGTTCCTTCGGCTTGACCCCGCAACGCGCGCTCGAGATAGTCGCCGATCGTCGCCGCCGACGGCACGACGGTAAACGGCAGCGCCCACAGCCGCCCATCGGCAGCAGCGGCGACCAGCGCCGGCGCATCAGCCCGCTCGAGCGGACGCAAGGTGACGAGCGGGCCCGCGAGGACCGGCACGCGTGCGCGCTACGCCGGCTCGGCGACGCTCGGCAGACCGGCGAGCGCCGACGCGAGCTCGGCCTCGTCGTAGGCGAGGTCCTTCAGCTTGCCACCAAAGTAGTCGATGTACGCCTGCATGTCGAAGTGACCGTGGCCGGAGAGGTTGAAGAGGATGGTGCGCGAGACGCCCTCCTCGCGGCAGCGGATCGCCTCGTCGATCGCGCCGCGCACCGCGTGATTGGCCTCGGGGGCCGGCACGATCCCCTCGGCGCGGGCGAACTGCACGCCCGCGTCGAACACCCGCGATTGGGTATAGGCGAGCGAGCGACTGAGGCCCAGCTCCTGCAGGTGCGACACCAGCGGCGCCATGCCGTGGTAGCGCAGGCCGCCGGCGTGGAAGCCCGGCGGCGTGAACGTCGAGCCCAGCGTGTGCATCTTGGTGAGCGGGGTGAGGTGCGCGGTATCGCCGAAGTCGTAGGCATAGCGCCCGCGCGTCAGCGTCGGGCACGCCGTCGGCTCGGTGGCGATCACGTCGATCTTCTTGCCGCCTCGCAGTTGCGCGCCGATGAACGGAAAGGCGAGCCCCGCGAAGTTGGAGCCGCCGCCGGTGCAGCCCACGATGACGTCCGGATAGTCGCCCGTCATCGCGAACTGCTCGATCGCCTCCTGCCCGACGATCGTCTGATGCAGCAGGACGTGGTTCAGCACGCTGCCCAACGCGTACTTGATGTGGTCGTTCTGCGCGGCGATCTCGACCGCCTCGGAGATCGCGATGCCAAGGCTTCCCGGATGGTCGGGCCGCTGCGCGAGGATCGCGCGCCCGGCGTTGGTGAGGTTCGACGGCGAGGCGACACACTTCGCGCCGTAGGTCTCCATGAGCGCGCGACGGTACGGCTTCTGGTCGTACGAGACGCGCACCATGAACACCTGCACGTCGATACCGAACAGCGCGCCGGCGAAGGCGAGCGAGCTGCCCCACTGGCCGGCGCCGGTCTCGGTCACGAGCTTGCGCACGCCCGCCTCGCGGTTGTAGAACGCCTGCGGCACCGCGGTGTTCGGCTTGTGGCTGCCCGCGGGCGACACACCCTCGTACTTGTAGTAGATGTGCGCCGGCGTCTGCAGCACCTTCTCCAGACGCCGCGCGCGAAAGAGCGGCGACGGCCGCCATTGCCGGTACACGTCGCGCACCGGTTCGGGAATCGGCACTTCCCGCTCCTGGGTCACTTCCTGGAGGATCAGCTCCATCGGAAAGAGCGGCGCGAGATCATCCGGACCCACCGGCTGCTTCGTGCCCGGATGCAGCACCGGCGGCAGTGGCTTGGGCAGGTCGGCCTGCAGGTTGTACCAGGCGCGCGGGATACGCGATTCGTCGAGCACGTACTTCACGGTGTCAGTCATGGCGGATCCTCGAAGGGATGAAGCAGAAGGGCACGAGCCGCGAGTGTAGCGCCTCGGATCCGGCGGGCGGGCGCGGCGGAAAACAACGCGCTTCGGCCCGAGCGGAAGTCCGCCCAGTGCAGCGTCCTCCGATCCAGGCTCAGAAGCGCTTTTCCGCGAGGACGCGCGCGCTCAGCTCGAGCTTGCTGATCGATCGCTTCGCATCAAAAAGAGCGCAACAACTCACCAGCGTGTCGATGATGGCGAGTTGCGCGACGCGGCTGCTCATCGCTTCGGGCCGATAGCGCGTCTCGTTGGCGATGGTGTGGAGCACGATTTCGCAGTGGCGCTCCAACGGGGACTTGCCGAGGCACGCGATCCCGATCGTGTGCGCGCCTGCCTCGCGCGCGAGCTTGGTGGCGAGCACGGTTTCGATCGTGCTCCCCGAGTGCGATATGGTGATGACCGCGGTGGTCGAGTCGGTCATCGCCGCGCTCACCGCCTGGATGTGCGAGTCGGTCACGACCTTGACCTCGCGTCCGATCTGCAGCAGCCGGTAACCGAGATCGCTCGCGATCGGCGCCGAGCTGCCGATGCCGTAGACCTCGATCCGCCGCGCAGCGCCGATGATCCCGACCGCGCGCTTCAGCGAGTCGCCCAACAGCAGCTTGCGCGTCTCCTGCAGCGAGGCGATGTGCGCGGCGAAGACGTGATCACCCACCTGCGAGACGTCGTCGGTCTCGTGCAGGTCCTCCTGGATGATGCGAACGGGGTCGACCAGGTCGCGGGCGAGGAGGATCTTCAGCTCCTGGAATCCCTTGACGCCGAGCCGCTGGCACAGGCCCACGATGCTGCCCTCGCTCGATCGCGTCTGCTCGGCGAGCTCGGTGATCGACATGCGGATGACCTCCTCCGCGTGCACGTCGATGAAGTCCGCGATCCGCCGCGCCGTCGGCGGCAATCCCCTGCTCGAATGGCGGACCAGCGTCAGCATCGAAACGTTCGTCGCCGTCGCCGCGGCCGGCGGCTTGCGTTCCTTGCGGGTGACGGCGCCCGATCGTGGCCGGGCGGCTGCGGTGCGTTGGCTTGTCACATTCGTCCTCGATGGCGGATGGATACGGAGGGCGGCGGGCAACGCGCCGACGCGTACCCTGCCGCACCGCGCGGCATTGAGATAAGCACATTTATCGTACAGCATCGATTGAGGACTTCTCAAACCGCATTTTAGTTGTTAGCATGCGCGAAAGTAAGGCTTCGGTCCTGCGAACGGCGCGCAGCCACGCGCGACACCGCAGGTGGGCCCACGAACGGCGGCGTCCGTTGCCAGTCGCCTGGCAGTCACGCCGCCACGGATGAACCGCGCAATGCTCGCAGCAGAGCCTGACAGGATCCGGATCGACCGCGTGACCGGCAACACCTCCAGCGGGGCGGTGTCGCTGAACGGAATCAACAAGCAGTTCGGCGACGTCCAGGTTCTGCGCAACGTCGAACTCGACATCCGCCCGGGCGAGTTCGTCACCATCCTCGGCTCGTCGGGGTGCGGCAAGTCGACGCTGCTGCGCATCATCGCCGGCCTCGAACGGCAGACTTCCGGATCGGTGACGATCGACGGTAGCGTCGTCGACGCGTTGCGCCCCGACGAGCGCGACATCGCGATGGTCTTCCAGTCGTATGCGCTGTATCCGCACCTGTCGGTGTTCGACAACATCGCGGTGCCGCTGCGCATGCGTCGCCTCGCCGCGTACCAGCGCGTCCCGGGCGCCGGGCTGCTGCCCGGC
This sequence comes from Burkholderiales bacterium, assembly GCA_020852555.1. GTDB lineage: Bacteria > Pseudomonadota > Gammaproteobacteria > Burkholderiales > Casimicrobiaceae > VBCG01. The sequence continues at coordinate 16,470 of JADZAQ010000143.1, read as the reverse complement.
GTGCGCCGCACCAACGCCGACATCGCCACGGCAGTTCACGCCGTCGCCGCGTCGCTGCGCATCGAGGCGTTGCTCCAGCGCAAGCCCGCGCAGCTCTCCGGGGGGCAGAAGCAGCGCGTCGCGCTGGCGCGTGCGATGGTGCGCAAGCCGCGCGCCTTCCTGATGGACGAGCCGCTTTCGAATCTCGACGCGGAACTGCGCGTGCACATGCGTGCCGAGATCGCCCAACTGCACCGGGAACTCGGCGTGACCTTCATCTACGTGACGCACGACCAGGTCGAGGCGATGACGATGTCGGACCGCGTCGTGCTGATCGCCGGCGGGGTACCGCTGCAGATCGCCTCCCCAAGCGCCATCTACGGCGACCCCGACGACCTGCGGATCGCGCAGTTCGTCGGCACGCCCCGTATCAACGTCCTCCCGGCCGTCGCCACCGGGAACGGGGTCGACGTCCTGGGCACGATCCTGCCGGTCGCCAGCGGACTTCCCAATGGCACGCCGCTCCAGGTGGGCGTGCGGCCGGGTCGCCTGCTCGTGACCCAGGACAGCGAAGGTCTCGGTGGGCAATTGACCTTCCGCGAGAACCTCGGCTCCGATCTCTTTCTGCACGTCCGGGTGAACGGCGTGGCGACGCCGCTCATCGCCCGTTGCGACCCGGCGGAGGCGCACCTGCATCCGCTCGGGGGCCGGATCGGCCTCGCCGTGGCGCCCGGACACGCGCTGCTCTTCGACAGCGACGGACGGCGGCTGCGGCCCGCGGCGGCACATCGGCTCGAGCGCATCCATGCGTGACGCGACGCTCGCCGCGGCTGGCGCCGTCGCGCTTCGATCCGCGCCGGACCGCAGCTGGCGGCACGCCCTGCGCGTGCTCGTCCTGACCGCGCCGGCGGTGCTCCTGATGCTCGTCTTCCTGATCGTGCCGCTGGTCTCGGTGATCCTGCTCTCCTTCACCGACTACCAGCTCGGCGCAAGCTCGCTGGCGGTCATCGGCTTCGACAACTACGTCGAGATGGCGCACGACCAGACGGTGCGCGTCTCGCTCGTCAACACCTTCATCTACGTCGCCGTCGTCGTGCCCGCCTCGGTGGCGCTCGGGCTCGGCGCCGCGCTGCTCATCGAGGTCGACACCTCGCTGCGCGGCTTCTACCGCTCCACGTATTTCCTTCCGGTGATGGCGACGCTGATCGCGATGGCCGTCGTCTGGGAGTTCATGCTCGATCAGCGCTTCGGCGTGGTCAACATCTTCCTGCGCTCGATCGGCCTCGGCAGCCACGACTGGCTGCACGACCGTTCGCTCGTGCTCTACACGCTGTGTGGCATCGGCATCTGGCAGAGCGTCGGCTTCAACATGGTGCTGTTCCTCGCCGGATTGACGGCGATCCCGCGCGAGCTCTACGAGGCGGCCGACGTCGACGGCGCCAGGAGCGCGCTCGACCGCTTCGCGCTCGTCACCTGGCCGATGCTCGGCCCGGTCACCGTGTTCACCGTGGTCATCACGGCGATCCGCGCTTTCCAGGTGTTCGACACGGTGAACGTCCTGACCGACGGCGGGCCGAACAAGGCGTCGGAGGTCCTGCTGCACACCATCTACAAGGAGGGCTTCGTCTACTTCCGCGACGGCTACGCGGCGGCGCTCATCGTCGTCTTCCTGGCGTTCGTGCTGGCGCTTTCGGCGGTCCGCGTCTTCGTGCTGGGCCGACGGGCGCGCACGCCATGATCCGCGAGCGCAGAAGCGTTTTCGTGCGGATCGTGCGCCACGCGATCCTGCTCTGCGGCGCCGTCTTCATGGCGGCTCCCTTCGTGTGGATGGTGGCGACCTCGCTCAAGCCGAAGAACGAGATCTTCGCCACCGAGTTCCACCTCCTGCCGAAGACCTGGGGAGCCGTCGAGAACTACCACACGGCGCTCACGCAGGTCCCGCTCCTCCACTACCTCTTCAACGGCGCCGTCGTCACCGTGGCGATCTTCGTGCTGCAGGTGGTGGTCAACATGCCGGCCGCGTATGCGCTCGCCAAGGTCCGCTTCCGCGGCCGCGCGCTGCTCTTCGGCGCCGTGCTGTTCTGCCTGCTCATTCCCTACCAGGCCGTCGCGCTGCCGATCTACATCTTCTTCTCGCACATCGGGCTCCTCAACACGTACGCCGCGCTGGTCCTTCCGTTCACGATCTCGGTGTTCGGGATCTTCCTCATGCGGCAGTTCTTCGTGAGCGTCCCGGACGACCTGATCGATGCGGCGCGCATCGACGGCATCAGCGAATACGGCATCGTCTGGAAGGTGATGGCGCCGACCGCGATTCCGGCGCTCACCGCGTTCGGGATCTTCTCGCTCGTGGCGCACTGGAACGATTACTTCTGGCCGCTCATCGCCGTCGACAACGGGCGCCTCTTCACGCCGCCGCTGGGCATCGCCTCGCTCAAGCTCAACGGCGAAGGCACTGCCTACGGCTCGTTGATGGCGGCGGCCACCGTCGTCATCACCCCGCTGGTCTTCGCGTTCCTGATCGCCCAGCGCCGCTTCATCGAAGGCGTTACGTTCACTGGACTCAAGTGACGTCCCCACACCGAAGGAGGAGCAACATGCTGAAAATCTCGTCAGTACGAAAAACGGTGGTGCTCGCCATCGCCGCGGCCGGCGTCCTGTGCGGCGGGCAGGCTTTGGGGCAGGTGAAGCAGACGGTGACGGTGCAGTATCCGCTCGGCTTCATCTTCGACAAGGTGTTCGTGCAGCTCAAGGAGGAGTTCGAGAAGCAGAACCCCGACATCACGGTGAGCTACCTCCCGGCGACGAAGGAATACGAGGATGCGGCGCAGACCGCCCTGCGGCAGGCGATCACCAAGCAACTGCCGGACGTGGCGCTGCAGGCGATCAACCTGCAGCGACTCTTCGTCGACCGTGGCATCGCGGTCGAGCTGTCGCCGTTCATCGCCAAGGAGAAGGACTGGAAGGGGATGGGCTTCTCGGATTCGATGATGGCGTTGAGCCGCTACGGCGGAAAGCAGTACGGGCTCGCCTTCGCCGCGTCGACACCGATCATCTACATCAACGACGATCTCGTGCGGAAGGCCGGCGGCGATCCCGAGCGCTTCCCGAACACCTGGGACGGGATCTTCGCCCTGTCCCGAAAGATCGGGGCGCTCGGCGGCGATAACGTCGGGCTCTACCATTCGTGGCAGATCACCGGCAACTGGATGTGGCAGGCACTCGTCTTCTCGTACGGCGGGCGGATGATGGACGAGAGCGAGAAGAAGGTCGCCTTCAACGAGGAGCCCGGGAAGAAGGCGATCGACCTGCTCGGCCGCATGGTGCGCGAAGGCGGCATGCCGGACCTTGCCCAGGAGGCCGCACGGAACACGTTCTTCGCCGGCAAGCTCGGCATCTGGACCGAGTCGACGTCGCTCCTGCGCGTCGCCGACGATGGCGTCGCCGGCAAGTTCAAATGGCGCACCGTGCCGTTCCCGGTCCCCGGCCCCAACGCCAAGCTGCCCACCGGCGGCGCGGCGGCGATGATGTTCACGCAGGATCCCGCGCGACAGGCTGCCGCCTGGAAATTCATGAAGTTCATCACGGGCCCGGTCGGCGCCACGATCATGGTGAAGGGCACGGGCTACATGCCGCCGAATTCGCTGCCGGCCAACGACCCCTCGATGCTGAAGTCCTACTACGAGTCGAGGCCGAATTACCTCACCTCGCTCAGTCAGCAACCGTACATGACGGCGTGGTACGCGTTTCCGGGCGAGAACAATCTGAAGATCATCGCGGTGATCAAGGACCGGCTGCAAAGCGTCGTCGACAAGTCCGCCGAACCGCAGGCCGCGCTCTCGGCGATGGCCGCCGACGTGCAGAAGCTCCTGCCGAAGTAAGGCAGCCGGCGCCGGGAAGCCGCGCTTCCCGGCGTCCGATCCCCCATCGCGCGCCAGGCATCATGAAGATCCTCCAGATATCCGACACCCATCTCGTCGCCCCCGGAGAAGAGGTCTACGGCCTCGATCCGATGGCACGCCTCACGAGCTGCTTCGACGACATCAACGAGCAGCACCCCGACGCCGAGTTCGTCGTCTTCACCGGCGATCTCGCCCACCGCGGTGGCGAGCGCGCCTACCACCTGCTCGCCGAGCTTCTCGGCCGCCTGAAGGTGCCCGCGTACCTGCTCATCGGCAATCACGACGACCGGGGGCGGTTCCAGGCCGCGTTTTCCGGCGCACCCAGGGATCCCAACGGGTTCGTCCAGTTCGCGATCGGGACGCCCGCCGGGCGCTGCATCGGTCTCGACACCAATGAGCCCAACGTGCACTACGGGAGGCTTTGCCGCCAGCGCCTCGATTGGCTGGATGCACAACTGCGCGACGCGGCAGACGAGCCCGTGTACCTCTTCATGCACCATCCGCCGTTCGAGGTGGGCCTCAAGGAAATGGACACGATCGCGCTGAAGGACAAGGGCGCCTTCGCCGACATCGTCGCCGCGCGGAACAACGTGCGGCACATCTTCGTCGGGCACCTGCACCGCTCGGTCAGCGGCAGCTGGCACAACATCCCGTTCAGCAACCTGCCCGGCACCAACCACCAGGTCGCGCTCGATTTCGTGACCGAAGACGGCGTACCGGGAAGCAAGGAGCCGCCTGCCTACGCGGTGGTGTTCCTCGAGCCCGCTTCCACCCTCGTGCATCTGCGCAATTTCACCGACCGCACCGCGACTTTCATGCTGTAGACCGAATCACGGCTTTTCCTGTCGAGACGAACGTGAACGGACACGGTGGCTCGAGCGCCACATCGGGTGCACATGACGAGTGACGCAACTCCGGCACCGCTCGTCGATGCGACCGTCGCGCCGGACGCGGATCGGGCCACGCCGCGCGCCATCGTTGAATCCCGTGCAAGGCGTGACGCCAGCGCCCTGCTGGACAGCGCCGGGCTCGTTCTGATCGACCTCGACGGCTGCCTCGCCTTCGCCAACGTACCGCATCCGGCCGCCCGCGCCTTGCTCGACCGCCTCGCCGGGCGCTACGCGATCCTGTCCAACAACTCGACGCAGACGCCGCAGGGGCTTGCCGACATCCTCGCGGCCAACGGCCTCGCCGTCGATCCCGAGCGCATCCTCCTCGCCGGCAGCATGATGGTCGACGTGCTGGCCGCCGAGTACGCGGGGCGCCGAATCTGCCTGCTCGCCAACGAGGCGATCCTCGCCCACGCTCGCGAGTCGCGCCTGCGCCTCGCGCGCGACGATGCGGAAGTCGTTGCGCTCACCCGCGACCCCACGCTCACGCACGCGAAGCTGAGTTACGCTCTCGAGTCGCTGCATCGCGGAGCTGCCCTCGTCGCCAGCAATCCGGATACGACGCATCCGGGCCCCGGTTACGTCCCCGTGCTGGAGACCGGCGCGATTCTCGCCATCTTCCGCGCCTGCATGCCGACGCTCGACTGCAGGGTCATCGGCAAGCCCGGCAAGATCATGTTCGAAGCCGCGTTGCAGCGCTTCGGCTGCAGCGCCGAGAGGGCCGTGATGATCGGCGACAACCCCCAAACGGACGGTGCCGGTGCGCGCAATTGCGGGATCGCGCCGATCCTCCTCGGCCCCGACCAGGCGCTGGCGAACATCGCGGAGCTGGTGTGACAACGTCGCGAGACGCGGCGGCGCGTCCCTGCAGCCTCGCGCCGCTGCGGAGCAATCGGTACGACTCGCGGCGCTGATGCGCCGGGCCGGCGCAGTGCGCGAGGCGCTACCGGGCCGATCTCTCGCAAGGCAAACGGCGGATCCTCAGTGTCCCCAGCGCAACGCGATCGGATCGAGCGCCCGGGCGAGCTCGAGGAGCCCGGCGCGCGTCGCCGGATGCAGGGCTTCCAGCGGATGGCGTACGGCGTCGCTGCGAATCACACCGCCCTCCTGCAATACCGTCTTGGCTGCCCGCAGGCCGCACTGGCGGTTCTCGTAATTGATGAGCGGCAGGATCCGCGCGTAGATCGCAGCCGCCTGGTCGCGACGTCCGCCGCGGTGATGCTCGACCACCTGCCGCAGGAACTCGGGCACGATCGCGCTCGACATCGTCCCGGTCGCGCCGGCGTCGAGGTCGGCCATCAGCGTGATCGCTTCCTCGCCGTCGAAGGGGCCTTCGATCGCGGCGCCACCGGCCTCGATCAGTGCCCGCAGCTTGGCTGCCGTGCCCGGTACCTCGATCTTGAAATACCCCGCGGTCGGGATTTCGCGCGCGAGCCGCAGGAGAAACGGCACCGACAGCGCGACTCCGGACAGCGGCGCGTCCTGCACCATGATCGGCAGGTCGCTGACCTCGGCGATGTACGCGAAGTGCGCAAGCACCGACGATTCGTCGGCCCGCAGCGTCGCGCCATGATAGGGCGGCATCAGCATCAGCATCGCCGCTCCGGCCTCCGTCGCCTTGCGCGCGCGCGCCATCGCGATGCGCGTGCTGAAATGACTGCAGGTGACGATCACCGGCACGCGGCCGGCCACATGCGCGAGGCAGGTGTCGACCAGCGTATCGCGCTCATCATCGGTGAGCAGGAACTGTTCGGAGTAGTTGGCGAGGATACAGATGCCGTCGACACCCTGGTCGATCATGCAATCGAGCACGCGGCGCTGGCCGTCGAGATCGAGATCACCCGAATCGGTGAATGGCGTCGGGGCAACCGGGAACACCCCGGTGTAGCGTATGGTGCTTGCGGTCATAGCGGAGTCCCGAGTCGTCTAATGATTGTCGCGCGGCACCCTGGCGCCGCTTCGCCCTACGAGGAAGTCGAAATCCACGCCTTGGTCGGCCTGAAGCACATGATCGACGTAGAGCTTCACGTAGCCACGGTCGGTGTGCGGCGTCGGCGGCCGCCACGCCGCCCGGCGGCGCGCGAGCGTCGCCTCGTCGACCTCGAGCTGCAGGCGACGTCCGGGCACGTCGAGTGTGATGGTGTCGCCGTTTTCGACCAACGCGAGCGTTCCGCCGGCGGCTGCCTCCGGTGCGGCATGCAGCACAACCGTGCCGTACGCGGTGCCCGACATGCGCGCATCCGAGATGCGCACCATGTCGTTGATGCCGCGCTTGAGGAGTTTGGGCGGCAGCGGCATGTTGCCGACCTCGGCCATCCCAGGGTATCCCTTTGGTCCGCAGTTCTTCAGCACCATCACCGAGTGTTCATCGATGTCGAGGGCATCGTCGTCGATGCGCGCGTGCAGGTCCTCGATCGACTCGAAAACCACCGCGGGTCCGCTGTGGCGCAACAGGTGCGGCGATGCTGCTGAAGGCTTGATGACCGCGCCGTCGGGCGCGAGGTTGCCGCGCAGCACGGCGATGCCCGCATCACCCTTGAACGGTGCCGACCACGGATGGATCACGTCGCGCTTCCAGCACTTGGCGTCGGCGTTGTTTTGCCACAGCGTGCGCCCGTTGACGGTAAGCGCATCGCGATGCAGCAAACCCTGCTCCCCGAGCTCGCGCAACACCACCGGCAGGCCGCCGGCCTCGAAGAAGTCCTCCATCAGATACTTGCCCGATGGCATGAGGTTGACGAGGCATGCGAGACCCTCCCCGAGCCGATCCCAGTCGTCGAGCGAAAGGTCGACCCCGATACGTCGCGCGATCGCGATCAGGTGCACGACAGCGTTGGTCGAGCCGCCGATCGCCGCGTTGGTACGGATCGCGTTTTCGAACGCTTCGCGGGTCAGCACCCGCGACAATACGACGTCCTCGCGCACCATTTGCACGATGCGGCGCCCGGCTTCGCGCGCGAGAAGGTTGCGTCGCGCATCGACAGCGGGGATTGCTGCATTCCCGGGCATTCCGACACCCAGCGCCTCGACCATGCACGCCATGGTCGAGGCGGTGCCCATCGTCATGCAGTGGCCGTGCGAGCGGTGCATGTCGGCCTCGGCCTCGTGAAACTCGGCGAGCGTGATCGCACCCGCACGCAATTGCTCGCTCATCGAGATCGTGTTGGTGCCAGAGCCGATCGGCGTCCCGCAATGGATGCCACGCAGCATCGGCCCACCCGACACGCCGATCGTCGGCAGATCGACGCTCGACGCGCCCATCAGGAGCGACGGGGTCGTCTTGTCACAGCCCATCAGCAGCACCACGCCGTCGAGCGGGTTGGCGCGAATCGCTTCCTCGACGTCCATCGAGGCGAGGTTGCGGAACAGCATCGCCGTGGGCCGCATCATCGTCTCGCCCAGCGAGAGCACGGGAAACTCGAGCGGGAAGCCGCCGGCGTCGAGAACACCCCAGCGGACGTGCTCGGCGATGGTACGAAAATGCGAGTTGCAGGGCGTCAGCTCGGACCAGGTGTTACAGATGCCGATAACCGGGCGGCCCTCGAACTGATCCTGTGGAAATCCACGATTCTTGAGCCACGACCGGTAGTAGAAGCCCATCTTGTCCTGACGCGCGAACCACGCTTCGCTGCGCAATGTTTTCTTGCTCATCGCGAATCCCCGTCGTTGTCTTTCGCTGCTCCGCCACGCCGTCCGGCCCGAGGGTCGAACTTCCAGCCCATCTGTGCGCACAGCCGTTCGCAGATGGAAAGCAGGTTCGCGTCGCTGCCGGTCGGCGCAATCACCTGAATGCCAATGGGGCGTCCGTCCACGGTCCAGCCACACGGGATGTTGACCGAGGGCCATCCCAGGATACTGACGACGTAAGTCGAGAGCCACACTTCGAGTGGATCGTCGACCTTGCGGCCGGCAATGCTCGCCGGCTGTAACTGACCCATCGCGATCCCGGAAATCTGCGCCGTCGGCATGATGAAGACATCCGATTCCTCGAAAAAATCGCGGTTCTCCTGCCAGGCCAGCGTACGCATCCGCGCACCGTACCCTAGATACTCACCGGAAAGCGTTTGCGCCCAACGCACGAACTCGAACAACCGCCGGTTATGCCTTTCGATGATGGGCAGATCGTCCTTGCCGTAGGTTGCCAGCGCTCGCAATGCCCTCAGCGGTCGAATCGCCTCGATCGCGGCGTCGACACGGGGTGACCTCCACGATACCGCGTGGCCCGCGTCGGTCAGGCCGCGCACGCATTGCTGGAACACGCTGCGGACGTCGTCGGCCACGGCGATCCGGCCGTCGAGATCTTCCGAGCAGGCGATTCTGAGCGTACCGCGACGCTGGGACGCCACCCCGACGTCCCGCACCGATCGCGCGAGCGCGAACCAGACGGAGAGATCGCGGATGTCGCGCGACATCGCGCCCACGACTTCGATCGTATCGTCGACCCAGCCGTGCGGCTGTCTGGAAATGCGGCCACTCGAAGGGCGGATGCCGAAGATGCCGGACCAGGCCGCCGGGCCGCGCACCGAGCCGCCGAGATCCGTGCCGAGCGCCAGGGTGCACATCCCGCTGGCCACCGCAACGGCGGATCCCCCGCTCGAGCCGCCGCTGCTCAAATCCGGGTTCCACGCATTGCGGGTCGTTCCGCCGACGGTGCTGCTGGTATCGGAATAGGCCGCGTAGGCAGGCGTGTTCGTCTTGCCAATGACGATCACCCCGGCACGCTCCAGACACTCCACGGCGGCGCAACTCGTACTGACCGGCGGTCCCTCCAGACTCACCCCGTTGCTCGTCACGTATCCCGCCGCGTCCAGCACGTCCTTCACGGCGAGCGTCACGCCGTGCAGCGCACTTCTCGGCCTTCCCAGACGCAACTCCTCGGTCAACCGCCGGGCCTCGTCCCGCGCCCGCTCCGCGCCGACCGTCACGAAAGCGTGCAGTTCAGGATCGCGCTCCTCGATTTGCACGAGGTTGGCTTCCAACAGCTCCACCGGGCTCAACTGCCCGGAACGAAACAGCGCGCCCGCCTCGTGGGCGGACAAAAACGGCAACGCGTCAGGCATCGGAGCAAAACCCTCCTTCAATCCTCGGCGCCCATCACCACCGCGTTCTCGGCGTCGATCGTGAGACTCAAGCGCTCGCCCACCGCGAAGCGCGCCTTGCCAAGATACTGGGCACGAATCCCAACACCGTTGCAATCGATGAAGTGGTCCTTCAACGCTCCCGAGAACACCACGTCCTTCACGATTCCGGACCAGCCATTGGGGCCCGTCGATTGTCCTGCCGGCCTCAGAATGAGGCTTTCGGGTCGTGCCATGACCGAGACCCGGTCACCGACGCCGAAGCGCTGCTCCGGCTGGAGCGCGCAGGCGATCGAGCCCACCTCCGTGCCCACCAGAACATCCGCACCGCTCCGTTCGAGAATCGTCCCATCCAGCAAATTGGCGAGACCCACGAACTGGGCGACGAACCGGTTTCTCGGTCGTTCATACAGCTCGGTCGGGGTCGCGACCTGCTCCACCTTGCCGTTACGCATCACGGCAACCCGATCACCCAACGTGAATGCTTCTTCCTGATTGTGCGTCACATATATCCCCGTCAGATTGGAGTCCTTGTGAATCCTGCGCAGCTCGAAGCGCATCGATTCGCGCAGGCTCGCATCGAGGTTGCTGAGCGGCTCGTCGAACAGCACCACCTTGGGCTTAGTCGCCAGCGCGCGTGCGACGGACACCCGCTGTTGCTGGCCACCACTCAACTCGGCGGGAAAGCGGCTTCCGTAACCGCTCATGTCGACGAAACGAAGCATTTCCTCGATACGCGCTTGCACGTCGCCCTTCCAGAGCTTGCGTTTGCGTAGCCCGTACGCGATGTTGTCAGCCACCGTCAAGTGCGGCCATAAGGCATAGCTCTGGAACACCATACCCATGTTCCGATCTTCCGGCGGTGAAAATTGCTCTGCCGAAGAAATCACCTTGCCGTCCAGGAGAATCTGCCCGCTGCTGGTTCGCTCCAGTCCGCCTATCATGCGCAGCGTCGTCGTCTTGCCACAACCACTGGGACCCAGAAGGGCGAGGATTTCACCCTGCGCCACATCCAGGTCCAGTTCATGCACGGCCGTGACCGAAGCGAACTTCTTGCCAACACGTTCCAAGCGCAAGAACATCCGTGCCACCCCTTTGTGCGACTACCCAGCAAATCGGGTCGACCGCGGGACCCGTCAGGCGAGCACGCTCCGCCCAGCCGCTTGCCACCACCCGAACACCGGACTGGGGTGCCTGACCGGGGCCCGCCCGGCGCGCGACAGCTTACTGACGCATGATCTTCGCGAATTCCCTGACGACTTCCGCGCGATTCTTGCTAATCGCCTCGGCATCGGCCGGAATCACCTTGATGTCCTGCACCGTCTTGCCGTCAGGAAACTTGAAGTCGACCTTCTTGCTGACCGGTGCCAGGGCCACCAACTTCGCGACGACCTCCTGTCCCTTGGGACTCGTCGCCCAGACCGCGAAATCCTTCGCTACCTGATTGGACCCCTTGGCGATGACGCCCAGCGTCTGTTCGCCAGCGACCACTCCTTCCTTGGGCCAGTTCCAGCCAACCTTCTCGCCGCGCTCGATCGGGCCGGTAAGGTAAAAGGTGAACTGGATTCCGATCGGCCGTTCCCCGCTTATCACGAGATCCCTGATCGCACCGTGCCCGGTCGGTAGCTTCGGGTCATTCTTCTTGATCTCCCGGAAATAGTCCCATCCGTAGGGCTTCTGATTCTTCAGCTTATCGGTGATGAGCCAGAAGAAATTATGGATTCCAGCGGAGCTTCTCGGATCGGCGAACGCGATCTGACCCTTGTACTCCGGTTTGAGAAGATCGGCATAGGACTGTGGAGAAGTCTCCTTGGAGTACTTGTTCGTGTTGTAACTCAGCACATACAACACGAATCCCACCGGCACCAGCTTCCTGTAGTCGCCCGTCTTGACCGAATCGAGCAGATCACCATAGTGGGGTGATTCGATTTGTTCGAGCAGCTTCGGACTCTCGCGCGAGAGCGTCAGCAACTGGGGCTTGTCGAACCACAGGATGTCCGCCTTCGGCGTACCCGCCTTGATCTCGATCCTGGCTTGAGCCATGAGTTCCTCGACAGGACTGTCGAGCACCTTTGCCGACACTGGCTTCCCGTAATCCTTCGAGAATGCGGACACCACGGCTTCCGCCTGATTGCGGGGAATGCCCGAATAGATGGTCAACACGTTTTCATCGGCCGCGAAGGTCGGGCCACTGGCTAGGATCGCGGCCGTCGCGAGCGCCGCCAGAGTGGCGCCGCGGGTCGATCTCGGATCTGGTTTCATCGGACTCTCCTTCCTGAAAGGCTTCCACCTGACTGAAAACATCACTTCCTCCTCGAACGTGACAGCAAGCTATAGACGACCGACAACACGATCGCGACGACGCCGAAAATCAGTATCGCCATCGCGGACGCGCCTTGGAGCCCACCCGAACCCTCCCAGCGGGTCAACAGCGCAGTGGATACCACCTGGGTGTCCGCCGACTGCAACATGACCGAGATCGAAAGTTCGGGGAAGCACAGCACCGCCACGAGCAGCCCGGTGGATACCAGCGAGCCCTTGATCAACGGAAGGTCGACATCCTTCATCGTCCGGATCGGACCACTGCCGCACATCCTGGCTGCTTCCGAAAGCTCGGGGGAGATCTGCAACAGCCCCGTCTGAATCCCTCTCACGCCGAACGCAAGGAAATGGCCGACGTAGGCGAGCGCAAGGATGGTGAGCGTCCCGACGAAACCGAGCACCCGCAGCGGTGGATTGATGTAGGTCAGCAGGACCGCAATCCCGAATGCCGTCCCAGCGAGACCGAGCGGCAATATGGACAGGTAATCGACCGACGCTTGAAAGCGGGATTTCATGCGCACCAGCAAATAGCTCGAGGCGAGGCCCAGCGCAACGACTCCACCCGCCGACACCGCCGAGAGGATGACGCTGTTGATCAGTGATGCGCGCGTGAAATCATCTCGAAAGAGATCGACATAATGACTGGCGGTCAGGTTTTCGGACGTTAGGCCATGCGTGATGTTGCGCAAGACCGATACGTATAACAACGTAGCGTACGGCAGGATAAAGGCGATGAGACCGTACGCGAAGACGAGAAATACGATCAGATACTTCCACCTTCCCACTGGAAACATATCGGACCTGGCACCTCGGGCGCCGACGGTGATGTAGCGCTTTTGCATGGCGATAGACCGCCTGTAGAGAGCGACAGCCGCGAGCGCGATGAGCGTCACTGCAATCGACAGGACCGACGCGGTCTTCATGTCGTTGACCACGAGAATCGACTGCCGGATAGCGACCGAGACGACATCGATCCCCAGGATCTGCGGGATTCCGTACAGCGACAGCGAGATCGTGAAGGTCAGAATGAACCCGGACAGGAGCGCCGGGGTCAGGAGCCGCAGCGTCACTCTGAACAGCGTGCTCGCCATGCTGACCCCGGCGATGCGACTCGCCTCCTCGAGGCTGGAATCCATGTTCGTCAGTGTCGGCACGAGCTGCAGGACGCAGATTCCGATGCCCATCGGAACGCTGAGCAGGACGAAGCCGGCGCTGGTGTAGATGTTCAGGGGCCCGCTTGTCTGCGTCAGGCCGAATGCCGCACGCAGGATCTCGTTGAAGGCACCCGAATTCGGTCCCATGAGGACGATATATGCGAAAGCCGTCAGGAACCCGGGGCTGATGATCGACACCAGGACGATCGCGCGAAGCGTCTTCTTGAACGGCATCGAGGTCCTGGCCAGGCCGAACGAAAAGACCACGCCGAACAGCAAGCTGAACGCGGCCACCAGAAAAGAGAGCCATACCGTATTGAGAATGACGTCGACGTTATAGCCGTCGCTTACGGCATGCACGAAGTTGCCAAAGGTCACGCGACGGTCGGCATCGGTGAAGGCCTCGACAAGCAGCGACAGGAGCGGCAGGACGGTCAGAAGTGCGAGCACTACCAACACCCCGACTTGGAAGGTCGAAGAACCGAAGGATCGGTACTCGAGACCTGCGTCAGTGCGCTCGCGCAAGTTAGGCATCGGGGTGTCTCGTTGATTCGAGTGCGTTATCGGGTGCGGTTGCGGCGCCGGATCCCAACTCGTGCCTTGCAGGCGCCGAAGACCCCACGGTCGCCGGCCGCGCGCGCACGATCCGTTGTCGCCGGCGCCGCACGCATCAAGGCACCTGCGGGGTGCGCTCGGCTGGCCCCCGCGGTTTGCGTGCGGCCATCCTTGCCGCAAGCAGCAACGCGGCACGGGTCGCGCCCACGTTGGCCACACCCTTGCCGGCGATTTCATATGCCGTGCCATGGGCGGGCGTCGTGATCGGGAACGGAAGCCCGCCGAGCAGCGTAACGCCGCGATCGAAACCCATCAGCTTCATCGCGATCTGGCCCTGGTCGTGGTACATCGTCACCACGGCATCGAAAGCGCCCGAGCGAGCGCGCACGAACACGGTATCGGATGGGAACGGCCCCTCGGCCGCAACGCCGGCACCGCGCGCGTCTTCGATGGCGGGACGGATGACGTCGATTTCTTCGCGCCCGAAAGTCCCGCCGTCACCGGCGTGGGGATTGAGCGCGGCGACCGCGATACGTGGCGTCGCGATGTCCGCTTCGCGCAGCGAACGATCGGTCAAGAGGATGGCTTCGAGGATCGCCTCCCTCGTGATCTGCGACGCTACTGCGGACAGCGGAATGTGCGATGTCACGCGCGCGTTCCAGAAACCCTCGAGAATATTGAATTCGCTCGCGGGCCCGGGCAAGCCGAGCACGTCGAGCGAGTAACCGATCTCGTCGTCGTAACCCGGATGCGCGGCGCGCATCGCCGATTTGTTGAAGGGCGTGAAGGACACCGCATCGACGTGCCCATCGCGCGCAAGCAACAGCGCCTTGCGGAAATTGGCCAGTGCGAACTCGCCACCCTGCCGCGTCGCACGCGCACGCTCGATCGAGGCTGGATCCAGATTGCCAAGATCGATGACTTGCGGTCGCGAAGCTGCGTCGAGCGGCGCATCCGGTGGACACCATTCAACGTCGAGTGCAACGCGCGCAATCCGCGCACCATCCTCGATCACACGCCGATCGCCGATCACCACCAGGCGCGCCGCGGCGCGGACATCCTCGAGCGCGAGCGCCTTGGCGGTCAGTTCGGGACTTATCCCGGCGGGGTCGCCGGTGGCGAGCGCAATCAACGGACGCGCTGCCTCGAAGCGGTGGGGTGTCATGGACAAACGCGCGGCTCCTTCGATCGTCGGTGGGTGTGAACGTCGCTCACGGGGGAGCGTCGCGCTCGTGCCAACTCATCGCGTCGCGACGCCGTACCCCAGTCATGCGGTGCAAGTCAACGCCGAGGGGCGGGCACCGCGAGCACCCCACAAGCGTCGATACCTACGTGCATGCTGCATGCAGCGCGCAGCATGCACGGTAAGACCGAGCCGTGATAAAGTCAACCCTCCGTCGTCCCGGCGGCGTTGCCGACACCTCCGACCCGTGCCGTCACCCACTTCAGCCGACTCACCCCCGCCTGTCGCCGGCGCCATCGCCCCCGTCAACCGGCGACCGCTGCACGACGAGCTCGTCGAGCGTATCCGCGACATGGTCATCGAGGGGCAACTCACGCCGCTGATGCGCATCCACGAGGGTCAGCTTGGCAAGGCCCTGGGTGTATCGCGCACGCCGCTGCGCGAGGCGCTCAAGGTCCTGGCCAGCGAGGGCCTGCTCGAACTGGTACCGGGACGCGGTGCCGTGGTGCGCAAATTGACGCAGAAGGATGTACGCGACATGCTCGACATCCTGGGCGCGATCGAGACGCTTGGCGGACGACTGGCATGTCGCCACGCGAGCGACGCCGAGATCGCCGACCTGCGCCGCGTGCACGACGAGATGATGGGGTTCTACCGCACGCGCAATCGCCTCGAGTACTACCGACGCAATCAGGCGATCCACTCCGGCATCGTGCAGATCTCCGGGAACGCCATGCTCGCCTCGACGCACCAAATGATCCAGGCGCGGCTCAAGCGCATCCGCTTCATCGGCAACGAGGAGCCGGCAAAGTGGGCCGCCGCAGTCGCTGAACACGAGGAGATGATCGCCGCCTTGGAGGCCCGCGATGAGGAACGCCTCGCCAACATCATCGCGCGCCACCTCCACGAAACCTGGGAGCGCGTCGTCGACAAAGTCTAGGGCGCCGACAACGCACCGAGACCAAAGGCACGCTCAACGCCCGTCTTCACTGCCTGTGGCGTCGCCTTGCCGCCGACGTTGCAACCCATCGTTGGCTGGCGACGGCATCGTCACCCCTCTCACCGGGGTGACACTGCGCCGGTAACGCCGTACCAGAGTGACTTCGCCTGAGTGTGGCACCCGGGTAGCGCCGGTACCGACGCGACGAAGCATCCAGCTGAATCCTTCTCGGCCACAACGTCGAATCGACGCGTCATACGAGCCTCCGCAGGCGAATCGTATTCCGCCTCTCGTATCGACGCGGGAAACTTGGCGGTTCGGCGACGATCGGCAATCAGGTGTGTTGACGCCGACCGAAAATTGACCCACTGAAGGGGGTTGTGCCGACTGAAAATTGACCCGGGTGTTCAGCCTACCCTGCTGGTTTTTTCACCAGCGCAGGGACGATGGGAGTGATCACCATGAGC
>JADZAQ010000142.1 GCA_020852555.1 Burkholderiales bacterium | reverse complement strand
GGCAACATCAATACGCTCGGCGCCGGACAGGTCTACACGACCATGACCTGCTCCACGGATCCGTGGCTCAACGACGCCGTCAATTGCAACAACGGTACGGCCAATGCCGGCGACGCCCAAATGAAGCAGATCGCGATTTCGTTCTACGGACCGTTGCGGACACTGCGCCCCGCAACCTCGAGTGGACTCTCCGCCACCGCGCGGGCCACCCTGGCACAGGCGATCCGTCAGGCCGGCACGATTCCGGCGATGGGTGTCGTGCACCCGAAGGGTTCGACAGACCCGAAGGCTTCGACACCGGGGACACCCGCGGCCGCGGCCGCGACCACGACTGCGACGGCCAACGATCCGCTCGCCACCACCAGGACAGCGCCGGGAAGCTCGCTCGGCGGGGTGTCGGCGGCGGCGGCTGCCAAGGCGAACGTGCTGGCCGAGATCGGCCGCACGTCGCAGGCGTCGAGCCGGCCTGCCCAATCGGCCGCCGCCGCTGCCAGCGTACCGTCGCCAGCCGCGAGCGGGATGGCGGCCAAGCTGCCAACGGCGACGACCGCAGCGGCGAAGGCGAACGTCGGTTCGGCGCTCGACAGCGGCAGTTCGCTCGACATGGCGCAACTGCAGAACAAGATGAGCGAGCGCGCGACCGCGACCCAGATGGCCACAGGTGTCGTTGGCAAGTTCGATGCCGCGGCGGGATCGGTGGCCGGCAACATGGGCGGCGGGGGCGGCGGGTCCCGCGTACCGGCGCCCGCGGCAACGCCGACCGTGCCGGCCGGCCCCTCGGACACACTCGCGACCCTGGTGCGCACGTCGGATCTGCCCGGTGATCTCGCGCGGTTGAACGACAACGCGATCATCATCGTGGGTGGCAAGCAGGTGCGCGCGGCCGACGTCAAGCGCGAAGTGCTGCATTTCGACGACCGGGCGATCATCATCGTGGGCGGGCGCAAGGTCGCCGCAGCGTCGGTCAAGCAGGAGCTTGCGCAAAGCCAGCCGGACAGCGCGCGGGCGCAAACACCGAAGTGGGGTGAGGTTCCGGGCCAGAAAGTCACGCTCAACCCGCAGCCGCTGCCGCCGCGGCAGCCGCTGCAGGCCACGCCCAACCCGGCGTTTGGCGCGCCGGCCTCCGCGCTGCAAAGATGATGCGCGCTCGCGCGTATGCGCTCGCCGCAGTCCTGTGCGTGCACGCGGCGGGGGGCCACGCGGCTGCGGACGATATCCTCGCGCGCAGCCGTGCCACCTACGCGGCGCTGGCTTCCTACGCCGACAGTGGAACGATCGATGCCGAATTCGGCACTGCGGCAGGCCTCGGCCGCGAACACCACGATTTCCGGACGGTGTTCCGTGGGCCGCGTCAGCTCCTCTTCGATTTCACCAAGGCGAATCACGCCGATCGTTTTGTCGTCTGGAGCGACGCCGAGGCCTTTCACACCTGGTGGAAGGCGACTGGCTCGATCGCGAACTACCCGAAAGGGCAGGGGCTGTCGGCATTCGTCACCGGGAGCGTGCCGACGCTGGGGGCACTCACCATGGTGACACCATGGCTCTTTCCCAAAGCAGGGCTTGTCGGCATCTTGACCGAGCTGAGCGACGTCACCGAAGCCGGGTCCGACACCATCGCCGGCCACCCTTGCCGCAAAATCGTCGGGACGGCGCAGTCGGTGTACGGCGCCACCGGTCACGTTACCAACGTGCGTCGTGTGGCGGTATGGATCGACGTTGCGACGCTCCTCGTGCGGCGAATCGCCGAGGACGCATCCGAGGGGCAGATCGTCAGCCGCCGGACGTATACATTCGATCCGCAAGCGAATCCGACGATCGACGAGGCGCAGTTGCGCTTCGTCGTGCCGGCACGCTGAGGTTGGCGTGCCTGCCCCGCCGCTGGCAGCCAACCTCGTGCGGATGCCGCGCGATCCCGGCACTGCCCTGGCAGCGTCGCGCGTCATCGCGGCGGTCGTCGCTGTCGCTGCCGCCGCGGCCGGCGCACCGTCGATCCAAGCAGCGAGCACGCCTGCGCAAGCCGACGGCATCGTCGTCTGCGTCGATACAGGCGACGGGGCGCTCTTGCGGCTGGCCGCCGATGGTGCGGCCTGCGGTCCGGGGGCACGCCGCGTCGTCCTTGCGCCGCCGGATCGGATGGCACCCGACATGGGTTGCGTCGGCTGCCCGGCAGCAGAGCCTTCGCGCGGCCACCGCACGGATGCACTCGCGATGATGGATCGACGGATCGCGGCGCTCGAACGTGCTGCATCCTTCGAGGTCATCGATCGTCGCGGGCGACGCATCCTCGCGATCGCCTCCGGGCAAATCGTCGTCTTCAATGGCGACGGGGCGCCGGTTGCCGCGCTCCTCGCAACGCTACACGGTGGCGTGCTCAAGGCGCAAGCGGCGGATGCGACGCGCGTCGTGTCGTTCGGTGCGGGCGGGACGAGCGGAGGACTGCGGATCGAGGAGGGCGATGCGATACGCCTCGATCTCGGAAGGCAGGCCGCTGGAAATTATGCACTGCGCATCACGCGGCGCGAGGGCCAACTCGCTGGGATTGGTGAATCTCGGGCGCAAAGCGGGGCACTCCTGGTCGGTGACGGCGAGGGTCGTCTGCGCGCGGCGTTGCGGGTCGTCGACGGCAAGGGCACGCTCGACGTCTTCGATGGTGGTGGCACCGCCGTCGGATCTCTCGGCGAAGGCAAGACGGGCGGGGTGTTCACCATCGCCGACCGCGCCGGCAACGGGATGGTGCAGATGGGCGTGAACGACGGGCGCTACGGCGTCGTGCTGGCTGGCCCACGCGCCGGCTTTCCGTTGGTGCCGAGTTCGGGCTTGCCTGGAAGCTATTTCCTGGGCTGCGCCGCGGGCCCGAGTTGCCGGCCGTGATGCGGGTCGACGCGAGGTTACGAGCATGACGCAGAGCAGGTCGGCATGGAGGATGCGCACGTTGATGCTGGGCTCGCTGTTGGCCGCCCAAGGCATGGCGGGGCTTGCGCACGGTCAGACGCCCTTGGATCCGGTGATCCAGGCGTGCGTGGCACCCGATGGCGTATTGCGCCTCGCGCGATTGGGGACCACGTGTCCAGCGGGGCAGCAGCGCGTCCTCTTCAAGCGCGCGGAATCCGACGCGACCGCGCCACCCGCTGACGATGCCGCGGCGAAGCCGGGCGCGACCTGTACGGCGTCCGACGAGGCCGCGCTGGTCGCCCTCGGCAGACGGCTGCAGGCACTCGAGGGCGCGGGCCGTGGCACGATCGGCCCGAGTCGCGTCACCGCCCCCTTCGAAGTCGTCGACAAGGCCGGGCGCCTTGTCTTCCAGGTGGCGGAAGACGCCGGGGGCGCGCGTTTCGTGCTCGCCTATAACCAGGCCGGGACTCCTGTCGCCGGCATCCGCGCCACCAGTGGCGGCGGGTTGCTGTGGGGCGAGGCCGCCACGCGGGATCGGCGCGTACTCGTCGGCGCCGGCAAATCGTTCACCGGCCTCGATGTGGAGGAGGGGGCGGTGGATTCCGGCAAGAATCGGATCCGTCTCGGGCGTATCGAAGCAAGCGGTCGCTATTCGCTACGCGTCAATCGTGACAACGGCGAGATCGTCGCCGGTATCGGCGAGAATGCCGCGGGCGGCGGGCTTGCCTTCGTGAGCGATGCGTCCGGGAAGCAGCGTGCGCTCATGGTGCCGGGCAGCGACGTCACCCGCACAGGGTTCTACGTCAATGGCCGCGATGGCGCGCCGGTCGCCGTCCTGGTCGAGGGGGACCGGGGCGGGTGGCTCCAGCTCTTCGCGGGGACGCAGGTCATGGTCGAAGCGGGGGTCGCCGATGGCGGCTATGGCGTCGTTCGTGCCGGGCCTGCATCGTTCAAACCGGGCTACGGCTTGCTGGGACTCCCTGGGAGTTACATCGCAGGCAAGGCGAACTGATGGCAGTAGCGGTCACGATCGCGGGGGCTGCTGCGTTGTTGCTGCTCACGGCCGGGAACCGATGGTCCGCACCCGCCGCGGGCGCGCCCTTCATTCCGCTGTGCGCCGGCCTGTCGATCGTGACGGCGATCAGCGGCAAGGAGGGCGATTACGAGTCGATCAAGACGATCGCGTCGCTCGACGACAGGGAAGTGCGGATCAAGTACTCGTCCGAGGTGATGAGCACCGATCTTTTCGAGACGCAGCCGACGCTGAAGCGCTCGCTCATCCAGCGCACGGTACTCGTCGCGGACCTCGCGAATGCGCGCATCTATTACCAGAGGTTTCTCGATCAGTCGGCGTCGACGATTCCGGGGTCGACTGCGATCGGCACGTCGGCGGCCGTGCTGCGTGATCTGCGCGACAAGGGTGTGGCCACACTCAGCGTGTCGAACGCGTACCCGGGCCTTGCGCTCGGCGCCGACCGCAGCAAGCGCCCCAATTCATATGACTATCTCCAGCCCGGCAAGCTTGCGCGGGTTGGCGCCGGCCCCGTGGCCGTGTCGGTCCTCGTCAACGGCGAGGAGGTCGCAGTGCCGGCGATTCACGCCCGCGGTGACTTCTCCAGCGACAAGGCGGAATTCTTTTTTGTCGATGACGAGCGCAATCCACTGACGCTTTCCTTTCGCATTGGCATCGACCCCGCGAGGCCGCACGGCGCGCGCGAGATCTTGCGCGTGGTGAAGATCTCGCACGCGTGCCCGTTGGCATCGGCGGTGGCGCCGGCACGCGCACTCGAGAAGGCGTTGGCCGATGCTGGCAGGGCGGATCTGTACAGCATCTATTTCAGTTTCGGCAGCGACGCGATCCGCGATGAGTCGGAGCCCGCGCTGCGCGAGATGGCCGAAATCCTGCAGCGACATGCCGATTGGCGGCTGCAGGTTGCCGGCCACACCGATGCTGCCGGCGATGACGCTTCGAACCTCGACCTGTCGCGCCGGCGGGCGGCCGCGGTCAAGGACGCGCTCGTGAGGCGCTTCGCGATTGCCGCAGAACGGCTGACGACGCTTGGTTACGGCGAAGCGCGCCCCGTCGCCAGCAACGAGACACTCGACGGTCGCGCACGCAACCGCCGCGTCGAGCTCACGCGTACGAAGTGAAGACAGCGGCCTTCGCATCCTTGCCGATCAGCAGCACCTGATACCGATCGCGACGACCGCGATACGCAGGTCCGTCCATCCCCGGCGAGCCGATCGGCATCCCCGGTACCGCGAGCCCGAGCGCGACGGGCTTCTCTTGCAGGAGTCGCGCGATGTCGGCGGCCGGCACGTGCCCTTCGATCACGTAGTCACGCACCAGCGCAGTGTGGCACGAGCCGTATTGCGGCGGCATGCCGAGCCGGCCGCGCGCGGCGTTGTTGCCTTCGTCGCGCACGCTGACCTTGAAGCCGTGCTGCTCGACGTGGGCGATCCAGTCCTTGCAGCAGCCGCAGTTGGGGTCCTTCCACACCTCGATGGCGATCGGCGCGGGAGCGGCCGCCGCCCATGGGCTTGCGGCCAGTCCCAGCGCGCCCAGCGCGAAGGCGCGGCGTCGACGATCGATGGGAGGTGTGGCTCGGGTCATGGTGAAGTCTCCTCGGGTGCTGCTCGATGCGATGGCGTCGTGCTCCCCCCAGCGATCGCTGCCGGTCGTTCCGGAACGGCGTGGGCGAGGCGTCGAAAAGAGGGAAAGTGTACGACATCGCCCGTGCTGCGCCGCCGGCGATGGCCCGCGCGCCTGCACCCGCCGCGTCATGCCGGGTGAACGGCAGGTGAACGCACCGTTCAGCAGGAGTACACCGGGGTACGCACACACTGCACGCACAGTCAATGTCGACTGGGCCGACAAGACGAGGATTCGACCATGAACGCAACTCTACTGACAGCATCGATCGGCATCGTAGTCGCGGTCGCGAGCGCGCCGCTTTGGGCGGGCGACGCCGCTTCGCCATCGGCAGTGGCGATGGTGACGCAATCCGCTGCCCGGATCCCTGCGGGCATGCTTGCATCCGTCTCCGGGAAGCACGACCAGCGCGTGGACCATGCGGATCGCCGTGAGCGTCGGGACGGTTCACCGGCGCGTGCGCGCGCCAGCTTCGACAGCGGGATGCAGGCGGTATCGCACACGACGGGCGCGGGCGAGCCCGGCTTCGGGTGGCGCTATTTCTCCGATCGTGCGGCGCATCGAGCCGTGGTCATCAGTCCGCAAGGCGAGTACTACTTGAGTCGCGGCGACGGGTTGCGACTCGCTGCGGTGACGCAGCCGGCAACGTGACTGCGCGTGCGGAGGGGGAGGGCAGCCCGCCCTCTCCGCCGCCGGTGCGGTCCGCGCCGCGCACCCGATGCCCGGCTACGCGAGCAGTTGACGAATCGGGGGTAGAGTAGGCCCTGCCGGAGCAGCAGACGGGAGGTGTGGCATGGACGGGCCAGGGCAGGTCGAACGCGCGCAGCGCTTTCGCGCGCTGCACGATCGCCGGCGTGTCCTCCTCCTGTCCAACGCCTGGGACGCGGGCAGCGCGGGCATCTTCACCGACCTCGGTTTCGACGCCATCGCCACGACCAGCGGCGGGATAGCGTGGTCGCTGGGCTATGCGGACGGCGAGCGGGCGCCACTAGACGAGGTGCTCGCCGCGATCAGGCGTATCGTGCGCGTTACCTCGCTGCCGGTCAGCGTCGACTTCGAGGCGGGCTACGGCGCAACACCCGACGATGTCGCCGCCAGCGTCCGCGCCGTCATTGCGGCCGGCGCCGTAGGTATCAATCTGGAAGACGGCGTTCGCCACGAGACGCTGCGCGACATCGACGACGCGGCGCGGCGCATCGCCGCCGCACGCGCCGCGGCGCAAGCCGCCGGCGTGCCGATCTTCATCAATGCGCGCATCGACGCCTGGATCATCGGCGGCAACGCCAGCGAAGCGCAACGCATCGACGATGCGCTCAGCCGCGCTCGCGCCTATCTCGCGGCCGGCGCCGACGGCATCTATCCCATCGCACTCGCGAATCCCGAGACGATCGCGATGCTGTGCGTGCGCATCGACGCCCCCGTCAACGTCGGCGCCCGTGGCGGACTGCCGGATCTTGCCGCGCTCGCGCGTCTGGGCGTGGCGCGGGTGAGCACGGCCACGCGGCTGGCGGCGCTGGCCTACGCGGCGGCGCGCGAGGCGGCGCGCACGGTGCAATCGAGCGGTCGCGTCGACAACCTCGACGCTGCGTTCGGCTACCCCGACCTGCAGCGGATCTTCGGGTAACGTGCACGAGGGCGATGCCGTGACGTCGTTCCAACTCACGTTTTCGGGCCGGCAGACGGCCAATGCGGAGGCAGGATCATGAATACATGCAAGGTGGCAGTGCTGCTGGGCAGCCTGCGCAAGGATTCGTACAACAAGCGGCTCATGCTCGCGGTGGAGAAGTTGGCGCCGCCGCACCTGCGGTTTTCGCAGGCGCGCATCGACGACCTGCCGCTGTATTCGCAGGACTTCGATGCCGACTATCCGCCGAATGCACGACGACTGAAGCAGGAGATCGAAGCAGCGCAGGCGCTCCTCTTCGTCACCCCCGAATACAACCGCTCGATTCCCGGTGTGCTGAAGAATGCCGTCGACATCGCCTCGCGGCCGTGGGGGACGAATTCGTTCAGGGGCAAACCGGCGGCGGTGATCGGCGCCTCGATCGGCGCGGTCGGCACCGCGATCGCGCAGCATCACCTGCGCAGCTCGCTGCACTTCCTCGACGTGCCCACCCTCGGGCAGCCCGAGGTGTACCTCCACTTCCACGATGAGATCATCGCGCCCGACGGGACGATCGCCAACGACGCGACCCGCAAGTTCCTGCAGGGATTCGTCGACGCCTACGTCGCGTGGGTCGAACGCTTCGTGACGAAATAGACGTGGTGGAACCCGAGGGTGGCACGGGACGCCGCGTCCGGCGCCACCCTCGTTCCGAGGTGAGGAGCCGCAGTGCCTGAAACTGCGAAGACGAGAGTCCCCGACCTGCGCCCAACGCCACCTCCCGGCGGCGCGGGTGCCACGCGTCCTGGCGATCCGCCGCCACCGGGGCGCTTCGGGCAGATGCCGCCCAGCCGGACCTGGCTCTTCTTCGCGCTGATGCTGCTCGCCAACTACCTCATCATGCGGACGCTGTTTCCGCCGACGGGAGAGTCGATCGCGCTGCCGTACACGGCGTTCCGCGACGAGGTCGCCAAAGGCAACGTCGAGGCGATCTACAACCAGGGCCAGGCGATCGAGGGGCGCTTGCGCAA
Source organism: Burkholderiales bacterium (assembly GCA_020852555.1). GTDB lineage: Bacteria > Pseudomonadota > Gammaproteobacteria > Burkholderiales > Casimicrobiaceae > VBCG01. The sequence goes on along the minus strand of JADZAQ010000142.1, from coordinate 16,160 downwards.
GGCGATCACCTGGCCCATCCCCGGCGAGACGGTGCCGGCTCCCCCGGGTACCAGCAAGGCCGAGCAGCGCCTGCGTGAAGAGCCGCGCACGTCCGATACCTTCACCACCGTGCTGCCCACCTTCGTCGGCGCCGGGCTCGAGCAGTTCCTGATCGACCACAAGGTCGAGATCAGCGCGGTGTCGATCCAGACCGGGAGCAATCCGCTCGTCACGCTGCTCTTCGGCTTCGGTCCGGCGATTCTCTTCATCGCGTTCTACGTGTGGCTCTTCCGGCGCGCCCAGCAGGGCATGGGGGGCATGGGCGGATTGGGCGGGATCATGGGCATCGGCCAGAGTCGCGCGCGCCGGTACGATCAGGAGAGCACGCAGAAAGTGACCTTCGACGACGTCGCGGGCATCGACGAGGCCGAGAACGAACTGATCGAGATCGTCGATTTCCTGAAGGATCCGGCCAAGTACCAGCGCCTGGGCGGCACCGCGCCGAAGGGCGTGTTGCTGGTGGGAGCGCCCGGGACCGGCAAGACGCTCCTCGCGCGCGCCGTGGCCGGTGAGGCGGGTGTGCCGTTCTTCTCGATGAGCGCGTCGGAGTTCGTCGAGATGATCGTCGGCGTCGGCGCGGCGCGGGTGCGCGATCTCTTCAAGCAGGCGCGCGACAACGCGCCGGCGATCATCTTCATCGACGAGCTCGATGCGATCGGCCGCGCGCGCGGACAGGTGGCGATCGGCGGGGCGAGCGAGCAGGAGCAGACGCTGAACCAGATCCTGACCGAGATGGACGGCTTCTCCGGCCGCGAGGGCATCATCGTGCTCGCCGCGACCAACCAGCCCGACGTGCTCGACAAGGCGCTGCTGCGGCCCGGGCGCTTCGACCGGCACGTCGTCGTCAACCTGCCCGACCGCAAGGGCCGCGAGGCGATCCTCAAGGTGCATACCCGCGCCGTTCCACTCGCAGCTGACGTCGTCCTGGGCGAGATCGCCGCGGCGACTCCCGGATTGTCGGGTGCGGACTTGAAGAACCTCGTCAACGAGGCGGCGCTGCTCGCCGCGCGTCGCGAGGTCGATGCGGTGCGCGCCAAGGATTTCACCGACGCGCTCGAGAAGATCGTGCTCGGGCCCGAGCGACCGCTCATCCTGAGCGATGCCGATCGCGAGCGCATCGCGTACCACGAGGGTGGACACGCGATCCTGGGCCTCGTGGTGCCGGGAGCCGACCCGGTGCACCGGGTCACCATCGTGCCGCGCGGGCGCGCGCTCGGCGTCACCTACCAGCGCCCCGACGATGACCGCTACAACTACCCCGAGGCGTACTTGCGCGCGAAGATCGTCGGCATGCTCGGCGGCCGGGTCGCCGAGGAGATCGTCTACGGGACGCGCACGACGGGTGCGGAGAACGACATCGAGCAGGCCACGCAGCTCGCGCGCAGCATGGTCACCCGCTGGGGCATGAGCGAGCGCCTCGGCGCGGTGCAGCTCGCGCCTCGCCAGAACGCGTATCTCGGTGCCGCCGGTTGGGGTGGCATGGCGGCCGAGCGGCCGTACAGCGAGGAAACGGCGAAGGCGATCGACGGCGAGGTGTCACGCATCCTTGCCGAGAGCAGTGCCGAGGCGACGCGATTGCTGCGCGAGCACCGGCGCGAACTCGCCGCGCTCGCCGCGGCGCTCCTCCAGCACGAGACCCTCGACGAGCGCGAGATCCTCGCGGCGACCGGGTTGCCGCCCGCGCCAGCGCTGCCCACGCGCCCGATCGGGCGATGAGCGGCGCTGTCACCGGCGGAGCGCCGTCCGGGGCGGCGCCGCCGCGCCGCTGGATCCTCGCGGCACTGATGTGCACGATGCTGCTGGCGGCGATGGATACGACGATCGTGTCGACGGCGATCCCGCAGATCGTCGGCGACCTGGGCGGCCTGTCCTACTTCAGTTGGGCCTTTTCCATCTACCTCCTCGCGCAGACGGTCACCATCCCGATCTACGGCAAGCTCGCCGACCTCGTGGGCCGCAAGCCGGTGCTCATGGCGGGGACCGTCGTGTTCCTCCTCGGTTCCGCCGCGTCGGCCGCCGCGTGGGACATGCTGTCGCTCATCATCTTCCGGGGACTGCAGGGGATCGGCGCCGGATCGATCATGGCCACCGTCACGACACTCGCGGGCGACCTCTATCCGGTGCGACAACGCGGCGCGATCCAGGGCTGGCTGTCGAGTGTGTGGGGGATCGCGGCGATCGCCGGTCCGGTGCTGGGTGGCGCCTTCGCAGATCTCGGCGCGTGGCGCTGGATCTTTCTCATCAACCTGCCGATCGGACTCGCCGCGCTCGTCCTGATCGGAGTCTTCCTGCACGAGCGCTTCGAGCGGCGGCAGCCACGCATCGACTATCTCGGCGCGGGTCTCGTCTTCGTCGCCGTCGGTGCCCTGATCCTGGGTTTGCTCGAAGGTGGGCAGCGCTGGCCGTGGCTGTCGGTTCCCGGCGTGGCGGTCTTTGGCGTGGCACTCGCGGCGGCAGTCCTTGCCGCTCGCGTCGAGCGCCGGGCGGCGGAGCCCGTGATGCCGGCGTGGCTGTGGCGCGATCGCCTGCTGGGTGGCTGCAACGTTTCGATGGTCGGCATGGGCCTCGTGATGATGGCGCCGCTCACCCTGCTGCCGACGTTCTCGCAATCGGTGCAGGGACAGGGCGCGATCGGTGCCGGCCTCGTCCTCGCCTGCATGAGCATCGGCTGGCCGATCGCCTCGGCACTGTCGACGCACGCCTACATGCGCTTCGGCTTTCGCGATGCGGCGCTCGGCGGCGCGGTGGTGATCGTCGTCGCGCTGGGTGCATTTCACGCACTCGCTGCACCCGCAACGGTAGCGGCCACCGTCGCGATCCAGATCGCGCTCGGGGCAGGCTTCGGCCTCCTGTCGACGCCGCTTCTCGTCGGCGAGCAGTCGGTGGTGGGGTGGGAGCGGCGCGGCGTGGTGACCGGCGCCAACATGTTCTCTCGCTACCTGGGCCAGAGCGTCGGCGCGGCGATCGTCGGTGCGATCTTCAACGCCACCCTGGCGGAGCGGCTTGCGGCGATCCCGCAGGCGAGTGGCGCATCGGCACCGCGCATCGACACGGTGATCGACATGCTCCACGCGCCGGGTACCGACGCGGCCACGCAGGCGTGGCTGCGCGACGCCATCGACGCCGCGACCCGTCACGTCTTTGCGGCGATGCTCGTCCCCGCGCTCACCATCGTGCTGGTACTGCTCGTCATTCCGCGGCGCTTCCCGACGCTGCCCGAGTCGCACGACGGAAAGGCATCGGCCAAAAAGCCGGCAGCGGAGGGCGCCGTGCGCTAGAGCAGCCTGTCGGATCCGCGGGCGGGGTGTCGCGCCGGTCAGCGCCGCGGCAGCCAGGGCGACGCCGGCGTGCGCGCCGCGCCATCGCCGTCGGCCGCGGCGTCCATGCTCGTGTGGAACTCGAAGCGCGCCACGTCGAGCGCGGACACGAAGTACTCGATCGGCTTGCCGGCAGTGTCGTACGACACGCGGTCGACCTCGAAGACCATGCTCCCCGGCGCGAGCTGGAGGAGGTTGCATTCGGCAGCGCTCGCCTCGCGGACCAAGAGGCGCTGTTCCGCATGCTGCGCGCGGCGCCCGTAGCGCTGCTCCATCATCTGCAGCAGCGAGCCCGATAGATCGCTCAAGCGCAGATCCGGACAGTCGCTCGTCGGAATGTACGAGACCTGGTGACTGAGTGCCCGGCCCTCGCTCGTGTGCAGGCGGGCGATGCGGTAGCACATCGCATCCGCGGGCAAGCGGAGGTGGCGGTTGATCTCGGGCGACGCGGCTTGGCCCACTTCGAGCACGCGCACGTCGGGGCTTTGACCAGCGGCGAGCGCGTCGTGCCAGAAGAATCCGCGCAGGCGGTTGAGCTGCTGATAGACGCGCGGCGGGACGAGATGCAGTCGACCGCGCGGGCGCTGGCGGCGGATCACGCCGTCGGCCATCAACTCGTCGAGTGCGCGGCGTACGGTGATGCGGCTGACCGCGTAGCGCTCGATGATCTCGCGTTCGGTGGGCAGAACCGCGTCGGGGCCGAGACGTTGCCAGGACTCCTCGAGCGCTGCGCGCAGTTGGTGGTACAGCGGCATCCGGCTCGCCGCGTCGAGTTGCGGGCGCCGGCGCGTTGTGCGGGAATCCACGCCGCTGCGCGCGACGGGTCGGGCCGTGGTTGCAGCCGCGCCGTGCGGCGCGGATCGGGGGCGAGTGTCTGTCATCTTGGGCATGATGCTCCGATGTCTCACGCGTCGCGCGCGGCGTGCGGCGATCGCACACCGCCAGCGCGGCGCCGGTCGGCCGTCACTCCGCCAACGCAGTCAGCGCCTTCACATAATAATAGTCGCCGTACATCGTCGACTCGTCGATGCCCAGGCCGTGCGGCAGGTCCGCGGTGGCGTGCAGCAGCAGTCCGCCTTCTTCCCCCCGGTTGGCGCAGCGCTGCCAGAGTGCGGCGAGCAGGTCCACCGCGTCGTCGCGATGAGCCGGATTCCCGGTCAGGCGGGCGAGGCGGAGGAGGCCGTACGCCGCGATCGCAGCGGCGGAAGCATCGCGTGCGGCGTCGGGCTGCCGGTCGTGGAAGTCCCACGGTGGGATGCGTTCGGGCGGCAGCGCATCGACGAAAGTGCGGGCGACGCGAGCGCTCGCCGCTGCGTACGTCGCATCGCCGGTCATCGCACCGAGGATGGCGAGGCCGGTGAGCGCCCAGGCCTGTCCGCGCGCCCACGCGCTCTCGGGCCCGGCACCCTGGTAGGTGTCGCCGCCCAGCGGAGCCCCGCTGGCCGGATCGAAGCGGAACATGTGATAGACGGAGCCGTCGGCGCGCAGGAGGTACCGCAATGACGTGGCGGCGTGGCGGTGCGCGACGTCGAGGAGCGACGCATCGCCCGTTTCGCCCGCAGCCCAGGCGAGCAGCGGCAGATTCATGAGCGTATCGATGAGCACCTGGCCCTGCCATTCGGCGCCCCCGAAGAAGCCCCAGCCGGGAATGTAGTTGCCATCCGGATTGAACTGGCCGGCGAGCGCGCGCGCCGCGGCGATGGCGGCGTCGCGATAAGCGAGGTTGCCGGTTTGCCGAAAGGCGACGATCGCGCTCGGATAGAACATGAAGCCGAGATCGTGATTGTGCTGGTCGTGCATGCGCGGCAGCAGGCGGTCGGTCATGCGCCGCGCCGCGTCCACGAGCGTCGCGTCGCGAGCTTGGATCGCCGCGAGCCACAGTAATCCCGCCCAGAAGCCGCCGGTCCACACGCCATCCGCGGTGGTCCGCCAGCGCCCTCCCTCGGTGATGTGCGGAAAGTCAGAGACCTCCGCGTCGATGCGGCGAACTTGCGTAACCGCATGTGCGAGCGCGGCGGCGTGCCAGGGAGGAGGGGGTGTCGAGTCGCGGTTGGTCATGACGTATTGTCCTAAGGTCAGGCTTAATGTTATAACATTGCCGCAGCGATCCGCTGACAAGGGCGATAAGACGTGAGCAAGCTGGTGTCGGCCGCGCAAGCAGCGGCGATGGTTCCTGATGGCGCGACCGTGCTGGTGGACGGCTCGGGAGGCGGGGTGAACGAGCCCGGGCTCGTGCTGGCCGCGCTCGAGGCACGTTTCGTCGCCGACGGCCGCCCGACGCGACTTACCGTCGTGCACCCGAGCGGCATGGGCAACGGTGTCGGGAGTGGAATCGATCATTTCGCGCACGAAGGAATGGTGACGCGGGCGATCGGTGGGCACTGGAGCTGGTGTCCGGCGATGCAGGAACTCGCGACCTCTGGGAAGATCGAGGCGTACTGCCTGCCGCAGGGAGTCCTGTCGCACCTCTTCCGGGCGATTGCCGGCGGTCGACCCGGCGTCGTCACGCATGTCGGGCTCGGGACCTTCGTCGATCCCCGCGTGGAGGGGGGGCGGCTCAACGCGCGTTCGCGTGAAGCGCTCGTCGAGCTCCTGACCCTGCGCGGGCGCGAGTATCTCTTCTATCCCTCCTTTCCCATCGATGTCGCGATCATCCGTGGCAGCACCGCGGACACGCTCGGCAACGTCAGCATGGAAGCGGAAGGCCTGTATGCGGAAGTCCTCTCGGCAGCGCAGGCGGCGAAGAATTCCAGCGGCAAGGTGATCGTGCAGGTGAAGCGGATCGTGCCGGCCGGCAGCCTCGATCCGCGCGTCGTGAAGGTTCCAGGCGTGATCGTCGATGCGATCGTGGTCGACGCGGCCCAGCGCCTGTCGTGGCTGACGGTCGATGATCCCTCGCTGTACGGCGCAGCCAGAGTCGAGGCCGCCGCCGTCGCGCCGCTGCCGCTCGATGCGCGCAAGGTGATTGCGCGGCGCGCCGCGTGCGAACTGCGAATCGGGGACGTCGCGAATCTCGGTTACGGCATGCCGGATGGGGTTGCCACCGTTCTCGCCGAGGAAGGGCAAGCGGACGCGGTGACGTTCACGCTGGAACAGGGTCACATCTCGGGAATTCCGGCGACCGGTGCCGATTTCGGGCTCGCTCGCAACCAGTTCGCGATGCTCGACGCGGGATACCAGTTCGACTGGTACGACGGCGGCGGGCTCGACATCGCGATCCTGTCCTTTGCCCAGGTCGACGCGCAGGGCAACGTCAACGTGAGCAAGTTCGGTGGCCGCATCGCAGGCATCGGCGGCTTCGTCAACATTTCGCAGGGCGCGCGCCGCGTGGTATTCGTCGGCACTTTCAAGGCCGGCGCGCAGCGGCTCGCCATTCGCGACGGCGGCCTGCAGATCGAGGCCGAAGCCCCGGTCGCCAAGTTCGTCGCCGCCGTCGAGCAGATCTCCTTCGGGGCGGGCTTCGCGCACGCGCGCCGCATGCCGGTGCTGTACGTGACCGAGCGCGCGGTGTTCGAGTTGACGCCTGCCGGCCTCATGCTCACCGAAGTCGCGGCCGGGCTCGACGTCGAGCGTGACGTGCTCGCGCAGATGGGCTTTCGACCGGCGGTGGCGACGCCGCTGCGGCGCATGGATCCCGCCTTGTTCGGCGCGTCGCGCATGGGCCTTCGCCTGGGGGCGCATGCGTCCTCCGCGGCGATCGACGCATCGTCTCGCGCCAGGGTCGCGGGCGCCGGGGCATCGTCATGAGCCTCGTCACGTGCGACGACACGCAGCGCGCTGGCGTCCTGCTCTTGACCCTCAATCGAGTCGAGCGGCACAACGCGCTGTCGAAGCCGCTCCTCGTCGAATTCGAACGATCGCTCGCGAGAGCAGCCGGTGATCCCGCCGTGCGTTGCATCGTGATCACCGGCGCCGGGACGCGGGCCTTCTGTGCCGGCGCGGACATTCGTGAGCAGGAGGGATTCTCTTCTGCCGACGCCTATGCGCACATGCGCTACGGGCAGCAGCTCTTCGATCAGCTGGCGGCGGCGCCGATGCCGACCATCGCGGCCATCAACGGCTTCGCGCTGGGCGGAGGGCTCGAGTTGGCGCTTGCCTGCGACATGCGCATCGCCAGCGCTGCCGCCGCGGTGTCGTTTCCGGAGATCACGCTGGCGAGCCTGCCGGGGTGGGGCGGCACGCAGCGCCTCTCGCGGCTCATCGGACCCGCCGCGGCCAAGCTCGTGATCATGAGCGGGCGGCGCCTCGCCGCGGCGGAGGCATTGCGCCTCGGCATCGTCGACGAGGTGCACCCGGAGCCGGCATTGCTGTCCGCGGCGCTCGATCTCGCGGCCACGCTCGCCGGGCACGAGCCGGGGGCGCTACGTGCGATCAAGCGGGTCATCGACGACGGCTTCGCGCTCGCATGGGACGAGGCACTCGATATGGAGGCGCGCAGCGTTGCGGGACTGTGGGGCACGCCGGCGCAGAAGGCGGCGCAGGCCGCGTTCTTCTCACGCCGCAAAGTGGGGGCGGGAGCATAAACGGAGTGACGGAGTTTGGCTGGCGGCTCCCGCAAGGAAGACGCCAAGGCGGAACGGGAATCACGGTTCCCATATCGATCGATAGGAAACAGGAGGAGTCATGTCTCGAACCAGATTTGCAACTGCGGCCGTCGCCCTGCTGGGCGTGCTGATGCTGGGCTTCGGCGCGAGCGCCGATGCCCAAACGATCAACGACATCGTCAAGCGCGGCAAGGTGCGCATCGGCGTGAACAGCGGAGCGCCACCGTTCAGCGTGGTCGACGCCAAGGGCAATCCGGTCGGTTACGACGTCGACGTATCGCACCTGCTCGCCAAGTATCTCGGCGTCGAGGTCGAGATCACGCCCTACACCACGCCGGCGCGGATTCCGGCACTGGAATCGGGCAAGGTCGACATCGTCGTCGCCACGCTCTCACCGACGCCGGAGCGCGCGCGCGCGGTCATGTTCACGATGCCGTACTCGACCTTCGAGCTGGTGGTGATTGCGCCGAAGAACAGCAGCATCAAAGCGCTCGCCGATCTCGCCGGGAAGAAGGTCGGGGTCTCGCGCGGGACGCCGCAGGAGGTCGCGCTCACCCGTTCGGCACCCAAGGAGACCCAGTACGCGCGCTTCGACGACGATTCGACCACCATGCAGGCACTGGTGTCGCACCAGGTCGATGCCATCGCGATTCCGGAGACGGTGTTCAAGGAAGTGCAAAAGGCGCAGCCCAACACCGACCTCGCGGTCAAGTTCACATTCTTCAATCAGTTCATGTCGATCGCGGTGCGCAAGGACGCGTTCGAGCTGCGGCAATGGCTCAACACCACGCTGTCGTTCATCAAGGCGAACGGCGAGCTCGACGACATCTCCAAGAAGTGGACCGGCCACGCGCTGCCGGCCAACATGCCGGTGTTCTGAGCGGCGCATCCTGATTCCGGTCACCGGCCGCCCGCCGGTGACCGGTGCTTCTTCATCGGCAATCCATGGAACTCCAGTTCGCGCCCGTCGTCGCCGACGCGTCGATCCTGATCGCCGGTCTTTGGTTGACGGCGAAGCTGTCGCTCGCGGCAATCATCCTTGGCAGCATGATCGGTCTCGCCGCAGCGATCGTTCGCACGCAGGGGCCGCCGGGCGGACGCTGGTCCATCGATGCCTACGTGGAGCTGATCCGCAACACGCCGTTCCTGGTCCAGCTCTACATCATCTTCTTTGGGCTCCCGGCGATCGGCATCCGCATGCCGGCGGAGTACGCGGGGCTACTGGCGATGACGATCAATCTCGGCGCCTATACCGCGGAGATCTTTCGCGCCGGCATCGAGTCGGTGCATCGTTCCCAGATCGAGGCCGGGCTGTCGCTCGCGATGACGCGCGGTCAGATCTTTCGGCACGTGATCCTGCGCCCCGCGTTGGCCCGCGTCTGGCCATCGCTCACGAGCCAGTACATTTTGATCATGCTCGCATCGAGCGTGTGCTCATTCATCTCCGTCGAAGAACTGAGCGGCGGCGCCGCGCTGATCCAGTCGAACACTTTCCGCAGCCTCGAGGTGTATCTCCTCGTCACCGCGATCTACCTCGGGCTTGCGCTCGTTCTCAAGGGGCTGCTGGCGATCGTCGGCCGCGTGTTCCTGCAACTCGGCAACCGGACGGGGCGTGACCGCCGGCGCCACGCGTCCCCGGCTGCCTCGGTCGCGCCATGATTCGTCCTTTTGGCATCGACGAGATCCTGTTTCTCATCCAGTCCGCCGGCTGGACGCTGGTGCTGACCTTGCTCGCAATGATCTTTGGCGGCGCGCTGGCGCTGGCGGCGGCGCTGGCGCGGGTCGCTCGCTCGCGGCTGCTGCGCGAGGCGGCGCGGGTCTGGATAGGCGTGGTTCAGGGTGTTCCGGTGCTCATGCTGCTGTTCCTGTCGTATTACGGCCTGTCGTACGCGGGCCTCGAACTGCCGCCGATCGTCGCTGCGTCGCTGTCGTTGTCGATCTACGCCAGCGCGTACCTGGGCGAGATCTGGCGCGGCGCCATCGAGTCGGTGCCGAGGCAGCAATGGGAGGCGTCAGCCTCGCTCGCGCTGTCGCGTACGCAGCAATATCGTCACGTCATCCTGCCGCAGTCGGTGAAGATCGCGTTGCCGCCAACGGTGGGGTTCCTGGTGCAGCTCGTCAAGAACACGTCGATCGTATCGATCGTGAGCGTGGTCGAACTCACCCGTGCCGGTCAGCTCATCAATAACGTGACCTTCCAGCCGTTCAAGGTGTTCGTCGTCGTCGCCGTGATCTATTTCGCGATTTGCTATCCAATGTCGCGGCTCAGCCGGCATCTGGAAGGAAGGTTTCGTGTCCATCGTCTCCATTGACAACATCCACAAGCGGTTCGGCGACAACGAGGTGCTGAAGGGCGTTTCGCTCGCAGTCGACGCCGGCTCGGTGGTCGCTTTGCTTGGACGCAGCGGCTCCGGCAAGAGCACGCTCTTGCGTTGCGTCAACGGCCTCGAAACGATCGACAGCGGGCGCATCGAGGTGGCGGGGCACGTCATGGATTACCACCCGGCGAAGCTGCGCGCGCTGCGCCGGGACGTCGGCATCGTGTTCCAGAGCTTCAATCTGTTCCCGCACCTCACGGTGGGCGAGAACATCATGCTTGCACCGACCATCGTCAAGCACGTGTCGCGGGCCGAGGCACGCGGAGTCGCGGAGGAGACGCTGCGTCGCATCGGCCTCATCGACAAGATCGATGCGTATCCGGACAGCCTCTCGGGTGGGCAGCAGCAGCGGGCAGCCATCGCCCGCTCGCTGGCGATGAAGCCGAAAGTGATGCTCTTCGACGAGGTCACCTCGGCTCTCGACCCCCAACTCACCGAGGAGGTGCTCGCGGTGATCGAGCAGCTTGCCCGTGACGGGATGACGATGCTGATCGTGACCCACGAGATGAATTTCGCCCGACGCGTCGCCGACGTGACGGTATTCATGCATGACGGTCGGGTCTGGGAATCAGGGACCACCGAGGCGCACTTTGCGGCACCCCGCACGCCCGAGTTCCGGCAGTTCCTGAGCAGTTCCCTCAAGTAGCGGCTCGCGCCGTACGGCGCCCGTCCGCGCATCGGCGCGTATCCGGGTCCGGAGGCGCGACGACAGGCTTCGGCTAAAATGGCGGGCCGACGGGGCGAGTGGCTCGCCTCGCGTGGGGTCGCGCGCACGCGACTTTGCGGTGTCTCGACTCGACTCGCTGGTCGTCGTGGAAGGGGCGTCGGAACCCGGACACCAGGATTGCGCTGGACGCACGCAGTGATCGATTTCGACAGATCCCATTGGGCGCTGATCCTGGGCGGCTCGAGTGGCTTTGGCCTGGCCGCCGCGCAGAAGCTCGCCCGGCACGGCATGAATGTCATGGTCGTGCATCGCGACCGCCGGGGCGCCATGGCGCGCATCGAGCCGCAGTTCGATGTGATCCGGGCGACGGGGGTCGGCTTCCGGGCGTTGAACCTCGACGCGCTGTCGGCGGAGGGGCGGGCGCGGGTGCTCGCCGAACTCGCGACGGCGATGGGCGAGGGCGGCAAGGTCCGCCTGTTGCTCCATTCGATCGCCTTCGGCAACCTGAAGCCGATCGCGCCGGGCGACCCCGACACTCGCGCGGCCGACGCGGTGGCGCAACTCGCGCGGGAGCTCGAGTTGCCCGCGGCCGCCGTGCAGGCGGCGATCGACCAACTCCTCGAGCGCGGAGTCGGCGCGCTGCGTACGTTGCAGGCCTCCACCTACGGCGACACGCTGCTCGACGAGGAGGACATGGCGCGCACGATCTACGCGATGGGCACGAGCCTGCTGTCGTGGGTGCAGGACATCCACCGCGATGGCCTCTTCGCCGCCGACGCGCGCGTGCTGGGCCTCACCAGCGAAGGCAACACGACCGCGTGGAAGGGCTACGCCGCGGTGGCTGCTGCCAAGTCCGCGCTCGAATCGGTGTCGCGGGCGATCGCGGTCGAGTTCGCGCCGCACGGGATCCGCTCGAATATCCTCCAGGCCGGGGTCACGCCCACGCCGGCGCTGAAACTCATTCCGGGGAGTGCGCGGATGCAGGCGGTCGCCGAGCAGCGCAACCCGTTCCGGCGCACCACGACGCCGGAAGCGGTCGCCGATTTCATCGCGCTCATGTGCCTCGACGAAGCGGCGTGGGTCAACGGTGCGCTGATCCGCGTCGACGGCGGCGAGCACATCGCCGCGCTTTGAGTCGCGTACCGGGACCCATGGTGTACATCCACGGCCTGGGCGAGTTCCATCCGCCCAACGAGATCGACAACGCGTTCCTGCGCGATCTCGACATCGGTACCGACCCGCAATGGATCATGGAGCGCGTGGGGATCGAAACGCGGCGGACGGTGTTGCCGCTCGACTACATCAGGACGACGCGCAATGCCGATCCGCGGCAGGCGATCGCGGCATCGCTGTATGGCAACGCCGATACCGGTGCGCTGGCGGCGAAGCAAGCGATCGCCGCCGCCGGCCTTTCCCCCGCGGACATCGGCATGGTGATCTCGGGCAGCTGCACGCCGCAGTCGAGTTGCCCCGCGGAGGCGTGCACGATCGCCGCCGCGCTGGGCATCGAGGCGCCGGCGCTCGACGTCAATTCGGCCTGCTCGACGCTCGCCGCGCAGTTCCACGTGCTCAACGGCATGCGTCCGGAGGCGCTGCCCGATTTCGTGCTGCTGCTGCAGGTCGAGAACAGCACGCGGGCGGTCGACTACAACGACCGCAACAGCTGCGTGCTGTGGGGCGACGGCTCGACCGCGCAGGTGGTGTCGCTCAAGGTGCCGGCGCGGCTGCGCGTCGTCGACAGCGTGTTCGCCTCCGACCCCAGCAATCACCAGCGCGTCCGCTTCGTCCAGGCGGGCCACTTCGCGCAGGACGGGCGCACCGTGCAGGCATTCGCGATCCGGCGCACGCTTGCCGTGCTCGCGCAGTTGCGCGAGCGCATCGGCGCCGAGCGCGCCACGAGGATGAAATTCATTGGCCACCAGGCCAACCGGAGCATGCTGGACAACATCAGTCGCAGCGCCAGGATCGCCGCCGAGGATCACTGGTTCAACGTCGATCGCTACGGCAACTGCGGCGCCGCGGGAGCGCCCAGCGTGCTCACCGAGAACCAGCAGCGGCTGCACGATGGCGACGTGGTGTCGCTCGTCGTGGTCGGTGGCGGCTTGAGCTGGGGCGGGCTGGTGATCGAGGTGGGTGCATGATGGCCAACGTGCACGGTGTCGGGCTCATGACCTACGAGGAGTTCAAGCAGGCGACGACGCTCACCAAGGAGCATCTCCTCGCCTGGGGCAAGCAGACGCTTCTCACCGAGGCGCCGGGAACGATCCCCTCGCTGCCGCTGCCGCCGATGCTGATGTTCGACCGCATCGTCGCCATCGAGCACAGCGGGCGCCGCGGGCGCATCGTCGCCGAGCAGGATATCCACCTCGACGCGTGGTATTTCCTCTGCCACTTCGACAACGACCCGGTGCAGCCGGGCTGCCTCGGCGTCGACGCGATCTGGCAGCTCCTCGGCATGTACTGCGCGCTGCGCGGCGCGCTCGGCACCGGCCGCGCGCTGGGCTGCAAGGAGGTCGACTTCTTCGGCCAGATCCGGCCGCACGACGCCGTCGTGACCTACGACGTCGAAGTGCGGCGCTATTCGCAGATGCAGGGCGCGTCGGTGGTCATCGGCGACGGCGAGGTGCGTGTCGACGGTGAGGCGATCTACACGGTGCGCGAGGCGAAGGTGGGCATCTATTCGGGCATCCAGTACGCCGATTACCCCGCGCGCTCGGCCAACAGCAAGGGTGGAGTGCTGAACCAATGACGCCTGACGAGGTCCTGGCCGCCGTGCCGCAGCAGCCGCCGTTCCGTTTCATCGACCGCATCGTCGAGCTCGACAGCGAGCACATCGTCGGCGGTTACACGTTCAAGCCCGATGAGTTCTTCTATCGTGGCCATTTCCCGGGTGATCCGGTGACGCCCGGGGTGATCCTCGCCGAGGCGATGGCGCAGACGGGGGTCGTGGCACTCGGCATCTACCTCGCGGCGCAAAGCCTTCCCGTCGGCGAGCTGTCGCAATGGGTCACCTTCTTCACCGAATGCCAGGCGGAGTTCCACTTGCCGGTGCTGCCCGGCGAGCGGGTGACCGTCCGCGGCGAGAAACTCTTCTTCCGCCGCATGAAGATCAAGAGCCGGGTCGAGTTGTTGCTGCCGGACGGCCGCGTGGCGGCCGAAGGCACCCTGGCGGGCGTGGGGGTCAAGCGTGGCCAATAGCGAAACGAACCAGCGGGTGGTCATCACCGGCCTCGGCGTGCTGGCGCCGAACGGGCACGGCCTCGATGCGTACGAGGCGGCGCTGCGCGACGGGATCTCGGGCATTCGCTTCATCCCGAAGCTCGCCGAGCAGAACTTCGCCTGCCAGGTCGGCGGCGTGCCGCTGGGTGTGGACGAGCTCCAGCACGCGTATCTCGGCGCCGACGATCTGCTCGCGATGAACGACGCGATGATCTATGCCGCGATCGCCGGCATCGACTGCTGGCGCGATGCGGGGCTGCGCGCGATCGGGCCGACCGCCCCGGTCGACTGGGATACCGGCGCCATCGTCGGCACCGGCATCGGCGGCATGCAGACGATCGGCGAGCGCCTGATCCCGATGGTCGACAAGGGGCGCGTGCGGCGGCTCGGTTCGACGATGGTCGAGCAGGTGATGTGCAGCGCGGTCTCCGCCAAGCTGGGCGGCCTGCTCGCCCTCGGCGGCCAGACGACGACCAACAGCTCGGCGTGCACCACCGGCACCGAAGCGGTGATCGACGCCTACCACAAGATCCGGACCGGGCAGATCGCGCGCATGATCGCCGGCGGCGCCGAAGGCGCATCGCACTACACCTGGTCGGGCTTCGACGCGATGAAGGTGTTGAACAGCCAGAGCAACGACGCCCCCGAGCGCGCGTCGCGCCCGATGAGCGCCACCGCGGCGGGTTTCGTTCCCGGCTCCGGCGCGGGCATGCTGATGCTGGAGAGCCTCACGAGCGCGCAGCGGCGCGGCGCGCGCATCTACGCCGAAGTGATCGGGGGCAACGTCAACAGCGGCGGCCAGCGCGACGGCGGCTCGATGACCGCCCCCAATCCCGAAGGTGTGGTGCGCTGCATCCGGGCGGCGTTGGCCGGTGCCGGCATCGGACCGGGTGACGTCGATGCGATCAACGGCCACCTCACGGCGACCTTCGCCGATCCGCACGAGCTCGAGAACTGGCGTCGCGCGCTCGACGTCGATGCCGCGCAGCTGCCGCCGATCAACGCGACGAAGAGCATGATCGGCCATGCGCTCGGCGCCGCCGGCGCGCTCGAGGCCGTCGCCGCGGTGCTGCAGCTCCACCACGGATTCTTGCACGGCTCGATCAATTGCGAGGACCTGCACCCCAGGATCGAACCGTTCCGCGCATCGGTCGTCGACCGCACGCGAGCCTTCACCGGCCGCATCATCGCAAAGAGCAGCTTCGGCTTCGGCGACGTCAACGGTTGCGTCCTGTTCCGCCGCTGGTCCCATTGATTCACACCACCGCATCCAACCTGTCAGGAAGTCCCATGAACGAAGCCCAGATCACCGAGAAAGTCATCGCCCTCGTCACGCCCTACGTCAAGAATCGGGAGGCGCTCGCCAACGTCACCAAGGACACCACGTTCCTCGGCGACCTCGGCATCAATTCGGCGCGTCTCGTCGACATCGTGCTCGCCTTCGAGGACGAATTCGGCATCGAGGTGAGCGACGACGCCGCCGACTCGATCGCCACCGTCGGCGACGCCGTCACGCTGATCGCCAAGCTCACGGCGTAGCGTGCGGCGCCGGCGATGGTGGCGGCACCGGGTCCGCCGGCCGTCGCCAGTGCCGTTGCGCCGCGGCCGGGTCCGCGTGACGACGTGCAGGCGGCAGCACCGGGACGGATCAAGCATGCGGGGAACCTGACGTGATGCTGACGTTGCGCCAGCGCGTGGCGCTGCGCGTGCAGAGGTCGTTGAGTTACTTGGGCCTCGTCGTGTTCGGGCCGGCGGTCGTGGCGATCCACCGGTTCTGGTTCCGTTTTTCAGCGCACGATCTGCAAGCGGTTCGCGCCCGGTACCGGGAACTGCGCGCGGCCAATCCCGGGCCGCTCCTGATCTGCAGCAATCACCTGACGATGATCGATTCCATCGTCCAGGCGGTATTGCTCGCTTCGTTGTGGGGCTACCTGCGCCACCCTTCCGCATTGCCGTGGAATCTGCCGGAGGCGAAGAATTACTATCACAACTGGC
>JADZAQ010000141.1 GCA_020852555.1 Burkholderiales bacterium | reverse complement strand
CTGTGGACGCGCCTCAAGTGGGCGTTCGCGGTCGCCGTGGTGACGGCGATCGTCGTCCCGCTCGTCCACGGCCGCATCACGCCGATGATCGCGCTCGGGGTGTTCCTTGCGGCGTGGATCGCCGCGGCCACGGTGAGCCTCGTCGTCGACCGGCTGCGGCGCGTGCCGCAACCGGGCCTGGCGGCGAAGCTTCGCGCCAACTCCGCCGCGTGGTACGGCATGGTGCTGGCGCACCTCGGCGTGGCGATGTTCATTGCCGGCGTGACGCTCGTCAAGGGCTACGAGATCGAACGCAACGTCACCCTCGACGCCGGGCAGACCGTGGAGATCGGCGGCTACGCCTTCACGTTCCTGGGCGTGAAGCCGGTCACCGGACCCAATTACACAGGGGTGACGGGCGTCGTCGAGTTGCGCCGCGGCGAGCGCCTGCTCGAAACGCTGCATCCGGAGAAGCGGATCTACAACGCGAGCGGCATGCCGATGACCGAAGCGGCGATCGACGCCGGCCTCTTCGGCGATCGCTACGTCTCGCTCGGCGAACCGGTGTCCGACAAGGGCGAAGCAGGGCCGTGGGTGCTGCGCCTGTACATCAAACCGTTCGTGGACTGGATCTGGGGCGGCTGCTTCCTGATGGCATTGGGCGGCTTCGTCGCCATGATGGATCGTCGCTATCGCATCGCCGTGAAGCGCCGGGTCGGCGCACTCGTGGGAGTGCCGGCGTGATGCGCGGCCTGCAGACAGCGGCCGGCGGGACGCCGCTCGACGTCGTGACGATCGTCGCCCGACCGCGAACGATCTCATCGCGAGGGTGGCGATGAAAGCGCTGCGCCTGCGCCTCGTGCTGCCGCTCGTCGTCTTCCTGGCCCTGGTGGTCCTGCTGTGGGTCGGCCTGTCGCGTGATCCACGCGAGGTACCCTCGCCGCTCATCGGCAAGCCGGCACCGACGTTCACGCTGCCGCTCCTGCACGCCGAGGGCAAGACGCTCGGCACCGCCGACATGACGGGGCAGGTCTGGCTTCTCAACGTGTGGGCATCGTGGTGCGTATCGTGCCGCATCGAGCATCCGCTGCTCGTCGAACTCGCCAAGGCGAACGTCGTGCCGGTGATCGGACTCAACTACAAGGACAAGCGCGCCGACGGCCTCGCGTGGCTCGCCGAGCACGGCGACCCGTACCGGCATTCCGTGGTCGATGCCGACGGCCGCGTCGGCATCGATTGGGGCGTGTACGGCGTGCCGGAGACCTTCGTCGTCGACAAGGCGGGGATCATCCGCTACAAGCAGATCGGTCCGGTCACCAAGGAGTCACTCGAAAAGACGATCCTCCCGCTCGTCCGGGAGTTGCGCAAGGCATGATGCCGCGGCACTCGATTTTCGGTCTCGCGCGAGCCATCGTGGTGGCGATCCTCGCCGCCGCCGCGTGGCCCGCCTTCGCGCAGGCCGATCCCGCACTCGATGCGCGCCTGAAGCGGCTCGAGGAAGAACTGCGCTGCCTCGTCTGCCAGAACCAGTCGCTCGCCGACTCCAATGCGCCGCTGGCCGAGGATCTGCGCCGCGAGGTGCACGGACTCGCTGCGTCCGGCAAGAGCGACGACGAGATCAAGGCGTTCCTGGTCGCGCGCTACGGCGACTTCGTGCTCTATCGCCCGCCCATGAAGGGCACGACGTGGCTGCTGTGGTTCGGCCCGCTCGTGCTCCTAGTTGCCGGCGGGGCCGTCTGGTGGCGCGTCGGGCGGCGGCGCGGGTCGATGGACCAGACCGCTGACGGCAACGGCGTTGCCGATCGCGCGCCCGACGCCGGCGCCGATGTCGATCTGGCAAAGGCGCGTGCGCTGCTCGACGCGCCGCAGGAATAGGAAAAGGGGGCGCGAGCATGCTGCCTTTCACGACTCGACCGGAAATCCGCGGCACGTTCGGCGTCGCTGCCTCCACCCACTGGATTGCCTCGCAGGTCGCGATGAGCATGCTCGAAGGCGGTGGCAATGCCTTCGATGCCGCCGTCGCGGGTGGCTTTGCCCTGCAGATCCTCGAACCCCACCTGAACGGACCCGGCGGGGAGGTTCCGGTCGTCTTCTGGTCGGCGAAGAAGAAACGGGTCGAAGTCCTCTGCGGTCAAGGCTCAGCGCCGGCGTTGGCCGATGCATCGACGTTTCGCCGGATGGGACTCGATCTCGTTCCCGGCATCGGCCTGCTGCCCGCCACCGTTCCCGGCGCTTTCGGTGCGTGGCTTGCGCTGTTGCGCGATCACGGAACCATGACCCTCGCGCAAGTGCTGCGCCCAGCCATCGAATATGCGCAGGAGGGCTTTCCTCTCGTCCCGCGCGCCGTGCAAGCGATCGTGTCAGTGCGCGAGTTCTTCGACACGGAATGGAAATCGTCGGCGGCCGTCTGGATGCCGGGCGGGCGTGTTCCGCGACCCATGGAGACATTCACCAATCGGACGCTTGCCAATACGTACCGGAACATCCTCGTCGAGGCCCAGCGCGCCGGCAGCGATCGAGTCTCCGAGATCAACGCGGCGCTCGACGTGTGGTATCGCGGCTTCGTCGCAAGATCGATCGACGCATACTATACGGGCGAGCACGTTCGGGACACGACCGGTGAGCGCAATGCCGGTCTGCTGCGCTTCGAAGATCTCGCCGCCTGGCAGCCGACCTACGAGGCCCCAGTCACCCTCGACTTCGGTCGCTACACGGTAGCGAAGTGTGACGCGTGGAGTCAGGGTCCCGTTCTCTTGCAGCAGTTGGCGATGCTCCGCCATGCGGGCCTCGACGGATACTCTCCCGATTCCGCGGCGTGGGTGCATCGCGTTGCCGAGGCGTGCAAACTCGCGATGGCTGACCGGCACGCGTGGCATGGCGATCCCGATTTCGTCGACGTTCCGATGGCGCAGTTGCTTTCGAACACGTACGGACTCGCTCGCTGGAAGCTCGTCACCGAGGCCTCTTTGCGGTCGATGACGCCAGGCTCACCCGACGGCCGCACGCCGCACTTGCCCGATCTCGACGTCGCCCGGCGAACGATCGAAAAATCGGACACGAGCTTCGGCGCGGGCGAACCCACCTTTGCCAATCTTCCGCCGATCGCACAGTGGGCGGACCACGAGCTGTTCGTCGGCGACACGTGCCACATCGACGTTGTCGACCGTCACGGCAACATGGTCTCCGCAACGCCCTCTGGCGGATGGCTCTCGTCGAGCCCGGTGATTCCCAACCTCGGCTTCTCGATCGGGACACGCCTCCAGATGACGTGGCTCGACGACGGAGTTCCCGGTCAGGTCGCGCCGCGCAAGCGTCCGAATTCCACGCTCACGCCGTCGCTGGCCCTGCGCGACGGCGAACCGTATCTCGTGTTCGGCACGCCGGGAGGCGACCAGCAAGACCAGTGGTCGTTGATCTTCTTCCTGCGCCACGCCCTGCATGGCATGAACCTGCAGGAAGCCATCGACTTTCCGTCGTGGCACGTGAATCATTTTCCCGCCTCGTTCTGGCCGCGCGACACGACGCTCAACAGGATCACGGTCGAGTCCCGCTTCCCGAAGGAAACAGTCGATTCGCTGCGCGAGCGCGGACACGACGTCGTGGTGGGCGAGCCCTGGTCAGAAGGTCGGTTGAGCGCTTGCGCCCGGGAGCGTGACAGTCGCGGCGAGTGGATACTGAAGGCCGCAGCCAATCCCCGGGGAATGCAAGGTTACGCCGTAGGCCGCTGACCAAGCACAGGGAGTGTTGCATCACGACTCCTTGCGCCGGAATTTCCCGCCTGCAGTCGCGCGGATATACTCGTGGGTTTTCTACTCACGACTCGACAGGAGTTCTTCATGTCATTGCGTCACCTGATGGTAGCGGCACTCGCCGCCTTCGCGCTCAACGCGCACGCCGCCTGGCCGGAAAAGACCGTCAAGATCATCGTACCTTGGGCGCCGGGAGGCTCGACCGACATTCTCGCGCGCACCGTCGCCGACAAGCTCTCAAAATCGCTCGGCCAGCCCGTCGTCGTGGACAACAAGCCCGGCGCATCCGGAAACATGGGCTCGGACATGGTCGCCAAGGCAGCGCCCGACGGTTATACGTTGCTGTTCGGCTCGATGAGCACGCACGCGATCAATCCGGGGATGATGCCGGCGATGCCGTTCAAGGGCGTCGAGGACTTCACGCCGATCGCGATGCTCGCGTTCGTCACGAACACGATGGTCATCCATCCGTCGCTGCCGGTGAGCAACGTCAAGGAGTTCATCGCGTACGCGAAGGCGAATCCGGGCAAGGTGGCGTTCGCATCGGCTGGCAACGGCTCGACCAACCATCTGTCGGCGGCGCTGCTCGAAAAGATGGCCGGCATCCAGATGTTGCACGTGCCGTACAAAGGCGGAGCGCCGGCCGTCGTCGCTACCGTCGCGGGTGAGACCCAAGTCTTGTTCACGGCCGGGACCCAGTCGTTGCCGCACGTGAAGGCGGGCAAGCTGAAGCTGCTCGCAGTTACCGAGAAGAATCGCTCGTCGCTGCTGAAGGACACTCCGACGGTGGCCGAAACCGTGCCGGGCTACGAGATGGCCGTGTGGTACGGAGCGTTCGGTCCGAAGGGCATGCCGCCGGAGATTCAGAAGCGTCTCAATGCCGAGATCAACGCGATCATGATGTCGCCTGAAGTGAAGACGAAGATGGAAGCGATTGGCGTCGAGCCAGTCAACGACACTCCCGAGCAGTTCGCCGCCACGCTGCGTGCCGACGCCGAGAAGTGGGGCAAGCTCGTCCAGGAGTTGCGGATCGTTGCCGAGTAGTGTCCCGCATCCGCTTCATTGTCCCGTTCGGTCGCGGCGGCGCATCTGATCGCGCCGCCCGCAGCCTGGCCGGCAGCGTGGAGGCCAGCGCGGCAGCCGACGCTCAGGCGCAAGAAGCGACCGGAATCGGATCGATCGAATCATCCCGGTGTTGGGTGTTGATCATCGAAAACCTGCCCGGCGCGGGAGGTCGCTTCGGTGTCGCGCGTGCCAACCAACTCGCACGATCCGGCATCCCGACCCTGCTCCTTGGCACACCGACCACGCACATCCTGCTTCGTGCACGCCTGGGCGAAGCGGCGGCGCCGGATGATGCCTTCCGACCACTGATCGGCCTGGGTTCCGCACCCAGCGTGCTGCTGGTGTCGCCGCGGCTGGGCGTTCGATCCGTGGGCGAACTCATCGCACGCGCCACGCGGGAGCGTCTCGTATATGCCTCCGCAGGCGCGGGACAGACCATCCATGTTCTGACCGCGCTCTTCTGCCGGCAAGCTGGTATTCGCATGACGCACAAGCCGTATGACGGTGGGAGTGCGGCCGCATACCCGGACCTGATCGCTGGACGGATCCACGTTTATTTCGACAACTTGCTCGGCTGCCGCGACATGGTGGCACAAGGGCGTGTGGTGCCGCTCGCCGTATCGGACGCGCAGCGGTGCCACCTCTTACCAGAGGTTCCGTCGCTCGCGGAGGCGGGCATTCGATGGCAGGCACCCGAAGTGTGGCTAGGGGTCTTCTGCGCACGTTGCCCCGATGGCTTCGCTGACCCCATCGTACGCACGCTCCGCGATGTGGCGCTCGCGGATGAACTGCGAAAGCTGGGTCTTGCCGGTGGGCCCGTTGGACCGGAAGGCATGGCCACGCAGCTGGAATCATCGACACCGGAATGGAGACGCGCTCTCGCAGCGAGCGGCGAAGAAGCGATCGAATGAATTCGCCACGTGGGGTCGGCACGATCGGCGCCCTGGTGCTACGCTCGCCAGCGTCGCATGCGTTGCAACACCGAAGCCAATGCCGATCTCGATCTACGCGCTGAAGCCGAAATTCCAGGCGTTGCTGCGCCCGTTCGCCGCCAGCCTTGCCCGTGCCGGCGTCACGGCGAACCAGGTCACGCTCGCCGCGTGCGCGATCTCGGTGGCACTGGGCGCCTTCGTCACCTGGCAGGCGCCGGCGCACTGGCCCTTCCTGCTGGTGCCGCTGTGGATGTTCGTGCGCATGGCGTTCAATGCGATCGACGGCATGCTCGCCCGCGAGTTCGGACAGAAGAGCCGGCTGGGCGCGTACCTCAACGAGTTGACCGACGTCGCCGCCGACACCGCGCTCTATCTTCCATTTGCCTTCGTGACGCCCCTCGACGGCTGGTCGGTCGGCACCGTCATCGTGCTCGCGATCGTCAGCGAATACGCCGGCGCGTTGGGCCTCATGGTCGGCGCCTCGCGACGCTACGACGGGCCGATGGGCAAGAGCGATCGCGCCTTCGTGTTCGGTGCGCTCGGCCTGTGGATCGGCCTCGTCCCGATGCTGCCGGCGTTCGCGGCTTGGCTGGTCTGGGCAGTCGCCTTCTTCCTCGTCGTCACGATCGTCAACCGCGTACGCCGCGGGCTTGCCGAAGCCGGCGGGGCGTGACCCGTTGCGGACGGTAGGTCGAGTGTCCGGTAGCCGCGGAGACGCGGACGTCGAACCACGGGGCGTGGGTTACGACATGCGCTCGGTCCGGTCGAGAGCGATGCGGATCGACCCATCTGGCACCGCGGTGCCCACCGCGCTCTCGACCCGCGACTTGATCGCGGAAAGGCTGAGGCGCGTGCCTTCGGCGCCGAGCGCCGCGCAAACGTGGCTGAGGTCGTCGTGCTCCGCCTTCACGCGCAGCAATTCTCCTTCGATCAGAATGCGCTTGATCCGCATGGGGAAGGCCCGGATCGAGCCGCCGACGTCGACCTCGAGCGTCGTGTCGTGGCGCTCGATATCGAAGTGCTTGTGATCGGAATGCAGGACCCGATAACCCCAGATGCCGAGCTCGCCGGCGAGGAGCGCCGCGACCTCGGTTTCCTGCGGCGCGAGGATATCGATCAGCAAGACGTATCCCGGCCGCCCCTTCTTGGCGAGGCTCGACAAGAGCTGGACGTTCTTCGCACCGATCGCCGCGAGCCTCTGCATGACCTCCCCCAGCAATTCGCCGGGGGCGTCGTCGACCTGCGCAAGCAAGAGGAGGACGGCTGCCGATTCCGACACGTGTACTCCTAG
>JADZAQ010000140.1 GCA_020852555.1 Burkholderiales bacterium | reverse complement strand
GTGATCGCCACGAGACCGGCCACCGCACCCGACGCGGCGCCCAGCATCGACGGCTTGCCCTTGAAGATCCACTCGCCGAACGTCCACGCGAGTACGGCGCAGGCGGTGGCGAGATAGGTGTTGAGAAACGCGAGCGAGGCCGAGTTGCCCGCCTCGAGCGCGGAACCGGCGTTGAAGCCGACCCAGCCCATCCACAGCAGCGAGGCGCCCACCATCGTCATGGGAAGGGTGCCCGGAGCCATCGACTCGCGGCCGAGGCCGACCCGCTTGCCGATGACGTACGCGCCGACGATGCCCGCGATGCCCGCATTGATGTGCACCACGGTGCCACCGGCGAAGTCGAGCGCACCCCATTGCCAGATGAGGCCTGCCTTGGCGTTGTTGGCCGTGACGACGCCGGCGGTCGTGTACGCATCCGGACCGGGCCAGAACCAGACCATGTGCGCCATCGGCAGGTACGCGAAGGTGAACCAGAGCACCGCGAAGGCGAGCACCGCGGAGAACTTCACGCGTTCGGCGAACGCCCCGAGGATGAGGCACACCGTGATCGCGGCGAACGTGCACTGGAAGGCGACGAATACGATTTCGGGAATGACCACGCCCTTGGAGAACGTGGCGCCCATCGCGAACTCGCCCTTGGCGGCGTCGACCACACCGGACAGGAACAGGCGATCGAAACCGCCGAAGTACGCGTTGCCCTCGGTGAACGCGATGCTGTAGCCGTACACGCACCAGAGCACCGAGACGAGCGAGAAGACGACGAACACCTGCATCAGCACCGACAGCACGTTCTTGCTGCGGACCATGCCGCCATAGAAGAGCGCGAGCCCGGGGACGCTCATCATGAGGACGAGCGCGGTGCAAGTCAGCATCCACGCGATGTCCCCCTTGTTGGGCGCGGGCGCGGCCGGCGCGGTCGCGGCGGCAGCCGCCGGGGCGGTTGCAGGCACCGCGGCGGTCGTGGCCTCGGGTGCCTGGCCCTGTGCGAGCACCGGTGTCGCGAGGGTCAGCGCGCCGAGCAGCGCAGCGAGTGCGAGTGTCTTGCTCATGGGTACGTCCCCTTGGAGCGCGCCGGTACCGGTCACGCCGGCGCGCGAGATGAGCCGTCCGAACGTCTTCCGGACCTCACGCACGAGCGGGTTGCAGGCCGTGGTGCGGCGGAAGCGGTGCGGGTGGGTCGGTCCGGTTACCCATTTGCATTTCGCGTGCCATCGGAGAAAACGCCGTGTTATCAAATGGTTGCCTGAGAAAATAGGGATCGTCGCGCGATGCACCAGCGATCCGCCGCACTGGCTTCGTGCGTGCGTCGCGCGCGAATGCACAACGTGGGTGCATCCACGGTGGCGCCATCGCGGTCTCTTCCCGCTGGCCGCCGGTCGGGCTGCTAGACTTCATTTCCCGGGAGGCCCGCGCATGCTCAACTTCCAAAGCAAGACGCTCGACGAACTCGCTGCACGCATCGGTCAGGCCGTGGCGGCGAGCCCCGCCAAGGACATCGAGAAGAACGTGAAGGCGATGCTGCACGGCAGCCTCGCCCGCCTCGACGTGGTGTCGCGGGAAGAGTTCGACACGCAGGCCGCGGTGCTCGCCAAGACCCGCGAGAAGCTCGAGCAGCTCGAAGCGCGCGTCGGGCAGATGGAAGCGCAGCGCGAACCGCCCGCCGCGTAGGCGGTCGGCGCGACGCTCGCGCCTCAGCCGTCCGGCCGAGCGCGCGGTCGCCCGTCGGCCGCTAACGTCGTCCGCTCACGCGCGCGGCTCGCGCGACGAGGAGAGCAGCGACATGGCGGTGGCGATCGTTCACACGCGCGCACTCGCCGGGGTGCACGCACCGGGGGTCACGGTGGAGGTGCACGTCGCCGGCGGGTTGCCGGGCATCCACGTCGTCGGCCTTCCCGACACCGAGGTGCGCGAATCGCGCGACCGCGTGCGCGCCGCGCTGCAGAACGCGAAGTTCGACGTACCGCCGCGCAAGGTCACGGTCAATCTCGCGCCGGCGGACCTGCCGAAGGAATCGGGGCGCTACGACCTGCCGATCGCACTCGGCATCCTTGCCGCGACCGGGCAGATCCCGGCGCACGAATTCGAGCGCTACGAATTCGCGGGCGAGCTCGCGCTGACCGGCGAGCTGCGCCCGGTGCGCGGCGCGCTCGCGATGGCGCTTTCGGTTCACCGGGAGGGACGTGCCTTCGTCCTGCCCGAGCACTCCGCGCGCGAGGCGGCGCTCGTCGACGAGGCGACCGTCTACGGGGCGCGCCACCTCATCGACGTGTGCGAGCACCTCGCCGCGCGCGACGCGTTGCCGGTGGCGTGTGCGCCGCCGCCGACCATCGGCGTCGCCACCCTCGACCTCGTCGACGTGCGCGGCCAGGCGCAGGCCAAGCGCGCGCTCGAAGTCGCCGCCGCGGGCGGGCACTCGCTGCTGCTCGCAGGTCCGCCCGGATCGGGGAAATCGATGCTTGCGCAGCGGTTGCCCGGACTGCTGCCGCCGCTCGCCGCCGCCGAGTCGCTGGAAGTCGCCTCGATCGCGTCGGTCGCCGGCCGCTTCCTGCCGGAAACCTGGGGCCAGCGCCCGTTTCGCAGCCCGCACCATACGGCGAGCGCCGCGGCGCTCGTCGGCGGCGGTGGCGATCCGCGTCCGGGCGAGGTCTCGCTCGCACACCACGGCGTCCTGTTCCTGGACGAACTCCCCGAATGGGACCGGCGCGTGCTCGAAGGGCTGCGCGAGCCGCTCGAGTCGGGGGTCATCCACATCTCGCGCGCGGCGCGGCACGCGACGTTTCCGGCGCAGTTCCAGCTCGTGGCGGCGATGAATCCCTGTCCCTGCGGATGGCAAGGAGACGCGAGCGCACGCTGCCTGTGCACGGGCGAACAGGTGCGCCGCTACCGCTCGCGCGTCTCGGGACCGCTGCTCGACCGCATCGACCTGCGCCTCGACGTGCGCGCGGTATCGATGGCCGATCTCGCCGCACCGTCGAACGCCGATCGTGCCGAATCGTCGGCGGCGGTACGCGAACGCGTCGCGGCGGCACGTGCACGGCAACACGCGCGACAGCGGAAGGCGAACGCGCGCCTCGGCCCTGCCGAGATCGCGCTGCACTGTGCCGTCGACGCGCCGACCCAGGCGCTGCTCGGCAAGGCGATGGAGCGGCTTGCCTTCACCGCGCGGGGTTACCACCGGGTGCTGAAAGTCGCCCGCACGATCGCCGATCTCGACGGCGCCGTCACGATCGCTCCGCTGCACGTTGCCGAAGCGCTCGGTTATCGTGGTGGTGACGCGCGCAGCGGCTGACCGCGGATCGGTCGCACCGAAGCGCGGGGCACCCCGGCACGACTCCCGTTCACGGGCCGTAGACGTCGATGGGTTGCGTGTTCACCGCGCACAGCCAGCAGCCACCCGCCGCGGCAATGCCCTGGATCACCGAATACGTGTTGAGGTGCGGAACGGAATCATCCGCGGCTACGAAGCTCGCGCTGCCGTCCGCTTGTGTCAGGAGCGTGAAGGCGCGTACCGGCGACTTCGGCAGCGTACTGAAGTTCACCCAGTTCGGGAAATTGGTGAAGAACTGCATGAGGCCGACGCTGCTCGCGATGCTCGGCGACTCGAGAAAGATCCCCTGGAACGATTGCCCATCGCCGGTCCAGCCCTGGTCGACGAGGACGCCGTTGACGTCGAGCGCACCGCTTGCCTTCAGCACGATCGCGCCGGGGAACACGAAGTCGTGCGTGCCGCCATCGACAAGGGCGAGCGCACCCGTGGCCTGCACGATCATGCTGCCGCCGCCGTACGCCGGCTTGGGCACGCCCGGCGGGCGCACCTCGTCGGGGGCGAGCGGATTGTTGTTCTGCGGGAGGGTCGATCCTGTCGGCCACGCCGACGGCATCCACGCGCTGCCGTCGCCGTTGATCGTGACGTTCAGCACCTGCGGCGCGGGACCATACGCGTTGAGCGTGAGGGCGACCGCGTTGCCGGTGCCGGGGAAGAGCTGGACGCCATTGGCGAGGTAGTCGTTGCCGTGGACCGGGTTGTTGGCGTTGCCGAAGGTGCCTAGCCGCACGGCATCACCCTTGAACGCGCCGCCGCCGTGAATACCCGCGCCGCTGACGGCGAGTGCGGCGCCGCCGTCGACGATTCCGGAGTTCACGATCGGGCTGCCGGAGAGCGGATCCGCGCCGAGTGCGTCGAGTTCGAGGCCGGCGCTCGCCTGAACGACGCCGGCAGCGCCGACGGTGATCCCGTTGGGATTGGCGAGGCGCAGCGGCGGTGCGTCGCTTCCCGTGCCGAGCGCACGCAGCGTGCCGTCGATGACGGTGCCGCCGGCACCGATCTGCCGCAGGACGACCGCTTGCCCGGCGGCGCCGGCACGGATCGTCAACGAGGCGCCGGCGCCGAGGTTCAACTGGTCGAAATCGATCTGCGCGAACGACCCCGGCGTGCCCGGGGTGCTGCCGAGCGTGATCGTCGTATCGGTACCGAAACCCGACAGACTCCCCCCGACCAGTGTCGCGCCGCTGACGGTGAGCGCGCCGTACGGGTTGGCAGCCACCATTCCGGTCGTGGGGACCGCGGTGGTGATGGTGAAATTGGTCTTCGAGACGTTGAAGAAGATGTTCGAGCTGCAGGCCACCATGATGCGCGCCGCCGAGGTCCCGTCGGCCGGCACCGTGACCGACTCGCCGCCATCGTTCGGCGTGGCGGACTTGAGGACCGTCGGGAACGTGACCCCGCCATCCGCCGAGTACAGGATGTCGACGTTGGCGCAGCTGACCGGTGCACGCGCCGTGTTCGCGACGTTCCAGGTGACGGTTTGCGTGCTGGCGCCCGGCCAGGTCACCGGGGTACTCGGCGCGGTGACGACGAACGGCCCCGCGAGCGCGCTGACGAGGAAATTCACCTGCGCGCGATCGACCCCGCCGCGACCGTCGCGCGCCGTCATGCGAAAGCGCACCGGGCGGTTCGCATTGGGGAGCACCTCACCGGTGGCGAGCGTGCCGGCGAGAAGGTCGGACAGGCGCGGAAAGATGCGCGTGGGTCCGGTCGACGACGGCCAGGAGCGAAAGAACGGCACCGCCGTTGCCACCCCGGGCGGGCCGCCGGGAGTGGCGCCGGCGTCGTACTCCTCCCAGTTGTAGGTGAGCGGGTCGCCGTCGGAATCGCTCGCCGCTCCCATGAGCGCAAACGGCGTACGCGACGGGATCGTGAAGCCGCCCGCGGGCACGGTCACGGTGGGTGGATGGTTGCCGGTCGCGGTCACGGTCCCGCAACTCGCGCCATCGTCGGCGGTCGTGTAGGCGACGATCTCATCGAAGCTCGCGCTGTGGAAGTACGGGTCGCTGTGCGGCTGCAAGTCCTGCGCGAGGCAGATGCCCGCGTACGCCATGATCGTCGAGCCGCTGCCCGGCTCGAATGCGGTCGGCCCGTTGCGATTGCCCCCGCCGCACGAGCCCGCATTGCCGTTGAACGTGTGGTTCGCACCCAACTGGTGGCCCATCTCGTGGGCGACGTAGTCGACGTAGAAGGGATCGCCGACCGGCGCGGGGCTGCCGGTGACGCCCCAGGCCTTCTGCGAGGGCGAGCACGCCACCCCCAAGCCCGCGATGCCGCCACCGCCGGTCGAGAACACGTGGCCGATGTCGTAGTTGGCGGAGTCGATCACCGCGTCCAGGTTGGCCTGGTTCTGGCCCAGCATCGCCTCCCCGTCGCTGTTGGTGTACGGCCCCCCGCTCGTGTAGATCAACAGGTCGTTGTTCGCCACGAGCTGCATCTGCACCGCGATTTCCTGTCCGTAGATCGCGTCGATGCGATTGATTGCGGTGACCACCGCGGCAAGTCCCTTGGCGAGCGTGCCGCCGAAGAACGCGGTGTACTCGGGCGTGGCGGCAACGGCGATGCGATACGTGCGCAGTTGCGCACCGGACGCCTTCGGGGCGGTCTCGCTCGCGGCGATCCTCTGCGCCAGACGCGTGGCGGTGGCGCCGCCGGGATCGATCGGCGGCAGCGGGCGCGGACGGGCGCTGGCGGGCACGGTGGTGTCGCGTGCGTAGTAGCTCATGTAGCTCCGCACGTCGCCGATGCTCGTCGGATCGATGAAGATGCGCCCGCGCGTGGGCGAGAGCACCATCGCGTGGAAGCCGAGCGGCGTCCAGTCGAGACGGATCGTCGTCGACGGATCGGCCACGTCCTCGCCCGCCCACGTACCGAACTCCGGGAATTTCGCGGCGAGTTCGGGCGCCATCACGGTGGTACGCACGATCCGGAAGCGGGCGATGCCGCCGTCGGGCAGGGGGACGGGCAGGATCGTTTCGCTGCTGCGGGCAGGGGTGACGGCCGCGGCCGGCGCGCTTGCGGCGAGGTCGTGGAACCGTGCGGCGTCGAGGGTGGCGATCCGGAATGCCGTGGGAAGCGTGGTCCGGGTCGCCAACCCGGAGGGGGCGGCGCTCACCTCGTCCCACAGTCCCGCCGTGGTATCGGTGAGGCCGGCCGCGGCGATCGTGGTCACGGCGAACGAAACCATGCCGAACACGAGCGAGGCGAGAACGGCCCGCACGTGCAAGCCCCGGCGGTGGTTCGGGAAAGACATCGATCGTCTCCTCATGGTGCGGTGTCGAATGCGGGTGGCGCAGCGGGCCGCTCGGCACCGACGCCGGTAGCACGGGGCATGGTGAGCGACCGCCGATCCACCCGGCGCTTGCGGCGCGCCGCCGCCGTGCCGCGCACGACCGCGGTGATGGCGGTGCTCAGGACTTCCGGCCCGCGTACTTCTCGCCGGCGGTGACGTTGCCCTTGAGCCAGTTCTGCGGCGGCGGGAGCGGACAGGTGGTGAAAGCGGAGAACGCGCACGGCGGGTTGTACGCCTTGTTGAAATCGACGACCCAGGGCGCGCCGTCCTTCGGCTTCGCGACGGCCAGGAAGCGCCCCGGCGGATACGTCGTCGTCTCGCTCGTCGCGTCGCGGAAGATGATGAAGAGATCGCCGTCGTCGTCGAGCGCGTCGAGCGTCATCTTCTTGCCGTTGACCGTGAACTCGAGCGTGCCGGCGACCTTCTCGTAGCTGATCTCGCCGCGGACGTTGGCGATGGGGATCGTGGTCCCGTTGGCGACCGGGACGAACTTCGCGGGCACCTTGTACGCGGTATCGGGGTCGTACCACAGGCGTCCGGCGAAGGTCTTGCGGCGCGGCGCGTCACGATCCGCGGCGCGCACCACGATCTTGCCGTCCTCGCGCTTGACGAACTGCAACGAAAGGCGGCCTTGGGTGACCCATTCGAGCCGCGTCGCCCCCGCCACCATGTCGCGGGCGGTGAATTCGTCGGCGAGCGCTGCCTTGTCCGGCGGCACCAGCGTCATCTTCTGGCCGGCGGCGAGCGTGAGGCGCGCCTTGTCGTTGCCGACGACGATCGTGCCGAGGTGCGCGGGGCCGAGCCCCTTCGGCAACACGACCTCGTTGTCGGCGGCGGTGCCGATCCGATACGTGCCCGGGGTGAGTTCGTCGCGCGTGACGATGGAAAGCCAGCCGCGCTCGCGCTTCAGGCCGTCGGTTGCGCCAGTGCGCCAGGTGCGCAGCTCGTCGAGGTACGCCGCATCGGTGGCGGCTGCGGAGGGCCACGCCGCGAGCGCCGCGACGAGCGAGCAGATGGCGAGGGTGAGGCGCGCGGGCATGGGGCGCTCCGTAGGGCGAGGGCGGGGCGACGATTCTAGCGTGCCCTCGCGGTGGCCGGTGGGTACCCGCCGCCAAAGCGAAACGTGCGGCCCCTGCCTCCCGGGGCCGAGGCGGCGGCGCGAGCCCGTTGCTGCGCTGCGGTAAACTCCCCGGCTCGGATGAACACGGTCGCCGACGCCTTCGTGGAAGAGGACAGCGCGCAAGCCGCACCGAGGCTGCGCGAGATCCCCTACAACTACACGTCGTTCTCGGATCGCGAGATCGTGGTTCGCCTCCTCGGCGCACCGATGTGGGATTTGCTCGCGCAATTGCGCGGCGAGCGGCGCACGGGACGCTCGGCGCGGATGCTCTTCGAGGTCCTGGGCGACATCTGGGTCGTCGATCGCAATCCCTACCTGCAAGACGACCTCCTCGACGATCCCAAGCGCCAGGCGTTGCTCGTCGAGGCGATGCGCCACCGCATCGGCGAGATCGAGAAGCGTCGTGCGTCGGCGCCGGCCGATAGCGAGCGCGACGGGAAGGTCGCGCGCCTCGTCGCGGCGGCGAGCGCCGCCGTCGATCGTTTCGCGGCGTCGTTCAAGTCCACTGCGGACCTTCGCCGCCGGGTGCGCCGCACGCTCGCGCACCACACCGACAAGGACAACATCGCCTTCGACGGCCTCGCCCGTGTGTCGCACGTGACCGACGCCACCGACTGGCGCGTCGAATATCCCTTCGTCGTGCTCTACCCCGACCGCGAGGACGAGATCCGCGGGCTCGTGGAAGGGTGCATCGAGCTGGGGCTCACCATCGTCCCGCGCGGCGGCGGCACCGGGTACACCGGCGGGGCGATCCCGCTCGACGCGCGTTCGGCGGTGATCAACACCGAGAAGTTCGAGCGGTTGGGGACGGTCGAGGCGATCGTGTTGCCGGGCCACACGCAGCCGACACCCACCATCGACTGCGGCGCGGGGGTCGTCACCCGCCGGGTGATGGACGCCGCCGAGGCGGTCGGGCTCGTATTCGCGTGCGATCCCACGTCGGCGGATGCCTCGTGCATCGGCGGTAACGTCGCCATGAACGCCGGGGGCAAGAAGGCGGTGCTGTGGGGCACGGCGCTCGACAACCTCGTGTCGTGGCGCATGGTGACCCCCGATGCGCAATGGCTCGAGGTCACCCGCCTCGACCACAACCTGGGCAAGATCCACGACGCGGCGCAGGCGACGTTCGACTGCGCGTATTACGGTGCGGACGGGACCACGCTCGTGCGCCGCGAGACGCTCAGCATTCCCGGTACCACGTTCCGCAAGGTCGGGCTCGGCAAGGACGTGACCGACAAGTTCCTCGCCGGCCTGCCGGGGGTGCAGAAGGAAGGCTGCGACGGGCTCATCACCAGCGCGCGCTTCATCCTGCACAAGATGCCGCCGGCGATCCGCACCGTGTGCCTCGAGTTCTTCGGTCCCGCGCACGAGGCGACGCCGGCGATCGTCGAGATCAAGGAGCACGTCGACCGGCTGCCCAAGGACGCCGGCGCGCGCGTCATGCTCGCCGGGCTCGAGCACCTCGACGAAAAATACGTCAAGGCCGTGGGCTACGCGACCAAGGCCAAGCGCCACGGCCGGCCGCGCATGGTGCTCCTGGGCGACATCGTCGGCGACGACGATGTCGCGGTGGCGCGCGCCGCGTCCGAGATCGTGCGGCTCGCCAACCGGCGCGGCGCCGAGGGCTTCGTCGCGGTGTCGGCCGACGCGCGCAAGAAGTTCTGGCTCGACCGCGCGCGTACCGCCGCCATCGCGCGCCACACCAACGCCTTCAAGATCAACGAGGACGTGGTGATTCCCTTGCCGCGGCTCGCCGACTATACCGACGGCGTCGAGCGCATCAACATCGAGCTCTCGCTCGCCAACAAGATCCGCATCGCCGACGAGATCGGCGTCTTCCTGGCAAGTCCGTCGCTCGCCCAACTGTGGCCACCCGCGAGCGAGGCGCGGCCGCCGCAGGAGATCGTCGATTCGAAGATGGAGCAGGGCCGGACGCTGGTGGCGCGGATGCGTGCTGCCTGGCAGGACCTCCTCGACCGCCTCGACGAGACCTTCCGTGACCTGCAAAGCCACGCGGTGGTCGCCTCGTGGAAGCGCGAGTTGAAGGCGCCGCTCGGCGAGGTCTTCACCGGGCTGGCCTTCGCGCCGGTCATGAAGCGGATCGACGAGATCCACGACCGCGTGCTGCGCAGCCGGATCTTCGTCGCCCTGCACATGCACGCGGGCGACGGCAACGTGCACACCAACATCCCCGTCAATTCCGACGACTACGCGATGCTCGCCGAGGCCAACGCGGTCGTCGCCAGGATCATGCGGCTCGCCCGGGACCTGGGCGGCGTGATCTCGGGCGAGCACGGCATCGGCATCACCAAGGCGGAATATCTCACCGACGACGAGCTCGCCCCGTTCGCGAAGTACAAGGCGGCGATCGACCCCGAGGGCCGCTTCAACCGCGGCAAGCTCCTTCGCGATCCGGCGCGACCGGCCGATCTCTCGTCCGCGTATACGCCGAGCTTCTCGCTCATCGGCCACGAGAGCCTCATCCTCGAGCAGAGCATGATCGGCGAGGTTGCGGCCTCGATCAAGGATTGCCTGCGCTGCGGCAAGTGCAAGCCGGTGTGCGCGACGCACGTCCCGCGCGCCAACCTCCTCTACAGCCCGCGCAACAAGATCCTCGCGACGTCGCTGCTGATCGAGGCGTTCCTCTACGAGGAGCAGACGCGCCGCGGCATCTCGCTCAAGCACTTCCACGCCTTCGGCGACGTCGCCGACCACTGCACGGTGTGCCACAAGTGCCTCAATCCCTGCCCGGTCGACATCGACTTCGGCGACGTCTCGATCGCCATGCGCAATCTCCTGCGCCGCATGGGCACGCGCAACTTCAATCCGGGCACGACGGCGTCGATGTTCTTTCTCAACGCCACGAATGCGGCGACGATCAAGGCGACGCGCAAGGCGATGATCGGCTGGGGCTACAAGCTCCAGCGGATCGCGTATCGCTTCGCCAAAACCACGCGCGTCGCGCAGCGGCAGACGCGCCACCCGCCGCCGACCACGGGCCAGCGGCCGGTGCTGGCGCAGGTCGTGCACTTCATCAACAAGCCGATGCCGGGAAACCTGCCGAAGCGCACCTCGCGGGCGCTGCTCGACATCGAGGATCCGGCGATCGTGCCGGTGATCCGCGATCCGCGGCGACCGGCCGATGAGGGGGATGCGGTCTTCTATTTTCCCGGTTGCGGATCGGAGCGCCTCTTTTCGCAGGTGGGACTCGCCACGCAGGCGATGCTCTACCACGTGGGCGCGCAAACCGTCCTGCCGCCGGGGTACCTGTGCTGCGGCTATCCGCAGACCGCCACCGGCAACCACGACGAGGGGCAGAAGATCACCACGAACAACCGGGTGCTCTTCCACCGCGTGGCGACGACGCTCAATTACCTCGACATCAAGACGGTCATCGTCTCCTGCGGGACGTGCATGGACCAGCTCATGAAGTACGAGTTCGACCAGATCTTCCCAGGATGCCGGCTCCTCGACATCCACGAGTACCTCATGGAGAAAGGGGTCGCCCTCGACGGCGTGCAAGGCGTCCGCTACATGTACCACGACCCCTGTCACAACCCGATGAAGCAGTACGCGTCGCTTGGCGTCGTCAACCGGCTGATGGGCGCCGACGTGGTCCTGAGCGACCGCTGCTGCGGCGAATCCGGCACCCTCGCCGTGTCGCGTCCGGATGTCGCCACGCAGGTGCGCTTCCGCAAGGAAGAGGAGATGCGCAAGGTCGCGGGGCGGCTGCGCGCCGACGGCTTCGATGGCGCGGTCAAGGTGCTGACCTCGTGCCCGTCGTGCCTGCAGGGGCTTGCGCGTTACGAGGACGACGCGGGAACCGAGGCCGATTACGTCGTCATCGAGATCGCTCGTCACGTCCTCGGCGAGGACTGGATGGCCGACTACGTCGCGAAGGCCAACGCCGGCGCCATCGAGCGCGTGCTCGTCTAGAGCAGCCTGTCGGGCCGCCGCGCCTTCGATCGGCGATCCGGCCCGCGGCGGCACCGCCGAATATGCCATTGTGCTATAAGATCCCCATCCGTTCCGTGGTGTCGTAGCGCCCTCCGATGCACGATCCCGCTCCTTCCGCCAAGCCGGTGACCGCCGACCCCGCCCTTCCCGCGGCGGATGCGCTTCCGGCGCTCGCCTTTGCCGACGCCGATGGCGCCGCACGCTGGGTCAAGTCGCTGCTCGTCACTTCGGTCACGCCGCTGTACGACGCGGTGCGCGGGCAACTTCGGGCGGTGACGGCAGCGGACTTCTCGCCGCGCGAGCGGGCGACGATCGCCGAAGTGCTGCGCGAGCAGGTCGCGCACCTGCACACCGAGCTCGCCCGCCGCTACGCCGGCAAGCCGCAGCCAGCGGTGGAGCGCGAGACCGATGCCGCCGAGCAGGCGATCTCGTTGTGGCACGGATTGTGGGATCAGTACTCGGCGTGCCTCAAGCCCTTGCTCGAAGGCGATGCTGAGCTGCAAGGCGTCAAGGCGAAGCTCCTGCAGCGCGGGTTGTACGTGGGCAAGCAATTGGTGATCGTCTACGGCCTCGCACGGCGCGTGCCGCCGCCCACGCTGTGGCAGGAGCTCCACGCGTACTACCGGCTCGCCGAGCTCCTCGACTGCGCGGTCACCGCGGTGTCGGATGACCTCATGTCGCACGCGGTCGGCATCTCCTGCTATTCGACGTACGCCCACGCGATCCTGATCGGCATGGCCGATCCCTGCGGCATGTCGGTGCGCCAGATCGAGCTCACCGATCGCTGGCTCGGGCAGTGGGCGCGCAAGATGTTTCCCTACACGCAGCAGCGCGAGACCGAAGGTCCGGTGCTGGTGATGGACCTCGATTCGTCGGTACCGGGGTGGCTCGCCGCCGCGTCGCCGGCGAGCGTCACGCCGTCGATGCGCTTCGGTTATCCGGGCAAGCTCGCGACGTCGGTCCGCGGGCGCCTGAAGCGCCTCGCGAGCGGAGCGACACCGGCCGAGTTGCAGCTCGGTCACGACACCTCTCTCGAGACGTCGCAGACGCTCCTCACCCGTCTCGACGAGCATTGGTACGAGCCGCCGGCGCCCGCCGAGGATGCCGTGCACGATACGCTGGAACTGTGCGCCGGCGGGGTGCAGGTGGCGTACTTCCGGGTGGGCGGGCGCACGTTCGATCGCCAGGATCCGCTCGGCCGGCTGTCGTTCCAGGGCGCGCAGCACCTGCAGACCTTGGGCGCGCTCACCGACTACGATCGATACAAGGAGGACGCCGAGAAGAACTGGCCGTGGGAAGCGTGGCAGGGCGAATGCAGCGCGCGCGGCGCGCACCTCGCGCGCCGCGAGGATACGCGCTATCGATGGTTCCTCGACCAGCTCGTGGTCATCCGCGACCACGAGCGGACGCGCGTGGGCTACGTGACGCGCGTCGCGGTCGGCATGCCTTTCGAGTTTTCGCTCTCGCTCGTGGCATGGTTGGGCACTCCGCGCACACTCGCCGTGCGTCCGTCGTCAGTGGCATTCAGCGAGGAATTGCCGATGCCGGCGGTCCTGCTCGCCGGTGGCGCCGGTGTTCCGGCATCGCTCGTCGTCCCACCGCGCACCTTCAATCCGGGGCGGGTGTTGCGCTCGATGGACGCCGGCCCCGAGCGCAAGCTGCGGCTGACGAAGCTCCTGCAGCGCGGCGGCGACTTCGAGCGGGTGGCGTTCGAGGAGTCTTGAGCGGCGCGGGCCTACAATCCCGCGCATGGCCAATCGTCTCGCCGGGGCCACGAGCCCCTACCTCCAGCAGCACGCGAACAATCCCGTCGACTGGTATCCGTGGGGAGAAGAAGCGCTCGCCCGCGCCCGTGGCGAGGACAAGCCGATCCTGCTGTCGGTCGGTTATTCGGCGTGCCACTGGTGCCACGTCATGGCGCACGAATCGTTCGAGGATCCGGTGGTGGCGGCGCTGATGAACGACCTCTTCGTCAACGTCAAGGTCGATCGCGAGGAGCGACCCGATCTGGACCAGATCTACCAGGCCGCGCACGCGCTCCTGACGCGCCGCAACGGCGGCTGGCCGCTCACCATGTTCCTCACACCCGCCGGCGAGCCCTTCTACGGTGGGACGTACTTTCCCAAGGAGGCGCGCTACGGCCTCCCCGGATTTTCCGAGCTCCTGCCGAAGGTTGCCGCCGCCTACCGCGAGCAGGGGGATCGGCTGGCCGCGCAGCATCAGCGCCTCGCCCAGGCGATGCGCTCGCTCGAGCCCACGCGGGCGAAGGCGCCGCCCGTCGAGCCCGCCGCTGCGGCGGCGCTCGCGGAGTTGAAGCGCAGCTACGATCCACGACACGGCGGCTTCGGTAGCGCCCCCAAGTTCCCGCACCCGTTCGACCTCGACTTCTGCCTGCGCACCTACGCGCGCGACGGCGACGCGCAGGCGCTCGCGATCGTGCGCACCACGCTCGAGCGCATGGCCGACGGCGGCATCCACGACCAGGTGGGCGGCGGGTTCTGCCGCTATTCGGTCGATGCCACGTGGACGATCCCGCACTTCGAGAAGATGCTCTACGACAACGCGCTCCTGCTCGGCCTCTACGCCGACCTGGCGCGCGTGACGGGGGATGCGCGGCATCGCGAGGTCGCCCGCGACATCGTCGGCTGGCTCGATCGCGAGATGCGCGCGCCGGACGGCGCGTTCTGGTCGAGCCTCGACGCCGACAGCGAGGGTCACGAGGGCCGGTTCTACGTGTGGACGCGCGACGAGGCACGCGCCGCGATGTCGCCGCAGGAATGGGTCGTCGCCGAGCCGTATTTCGGCTTCGATGCGCCGCCCAACTTCGAGGGCCGGTGGTGGAATCCGCGCGTGGCGGCGTCGCTCGTCGCCGTCGCGCAGCAGCGCGGCCTCGACGGCCCCGATGCCGCGACGCGGCTCGCCGGGGCACGCGCCGCGCTCTTTGCGGCGCGCGAACGGCGCGTTCGTCCCGGCCGCGACGAGAAGATCCTGACCGCGTGGAATGCGCTCGCGATCGCGGCGCTGGCGCGCGCGTCGACCGCGCTCGACCTGCCGCGCTGGGGGGAGATGGCGATGGGCGCCGCCGATGCGCTGCGGCGCACCGCGTGGCACGAGGGACGGCTGCTCGCCACACGCCGCGGCGAGGGCGCGGCGCTGAACGCGTATCTCGACGACCACGCATTCCTGCTCGCGGCGCTCGTCGAGCTGATGCAACTGCGCTTCCGCACCGAGGACTACGCGTGGGCCCGTGCGCTCGCCGATGTGCTCCTCGAGCACTTCGAGGATCGCGACGAGGGCGGCTTCTTCT
The DNA here is from genome assembly GCA_020852555.1 of Burkholderiales bacterium. Taxonomy (GTDB): domain Bacteria; phylum Pseudomonadota; class Gammaproteobacteria; order Burkholderiales; family Casimicrobiaceae; genus VBCG01. The sequence goes on along the minus strand of JADZAQ010000140.1, from coordinate 637 downwards.
TCACGAGCCACGATCACGAGCGGCTCTTCCATCGGACCAAGCCCGGGCACGACAACGCCACTCCGTCGGGCAACGGTGTAGCGGCCCGCGCGCTCGCGATCCTCGGGCATCTCACCGGCGAGCTTCGCTACGTCGAGGCGGCGCGGCGTACCGTCACCCTCTTCGCGGACGCGATGGCCGCCACCCCGCAGGGGTACGCGACGCTCTTCGCGGCGGCGGCGAGCCTGGGGTCGCCGCCGGCGATCGTCCTGCTCCACGGCGACCCGGCGCTCTGCGCCGAATGGCGGCGTGTCCTCGTCCGGACCTACCGCCCCGCTGTACTCGTTCTCGATCTCGCCGGGGCTGCGGCGTTGCCGGCGGCGCTCGTCAAGGGCGCGATGCCGGCATCGGGAGCGGCGGCCTACGTCTGTCGCGCCGCGACCTGTCTGCCGGCGATCGACTCCCTGCCCGGAATCGAGGCCGCGCTCTGCTAGAATCGCCGGCGAGCGTCGTTGCTCGACCCCCCCTACCCCGGAGCCGTCCCATGAAAGCCGCATCGGTCATCTTCGCGTCCACCGCCTTCTCCGCCCTCCTGGTCGCCGCCCCCGCGCACGCGGTGCTCAGCGAGGAAGCCGCCGAGAAGCTGATGAAGAAGGAC
>JADZAQ010000139.1 GCA_020852555.1 Burkholderiales bacterium | reverse complement strand
TGTTCTGATCCAAAACTCGAACCGCGTATCCAGCGCCAAGCGAGGCCTGGCGCGGGATACGGGTTGGTCAATTGTAGCCATCCGGGGTGAGAGCGGGAGCTACAACCCCTCGTGGTCGGGCTCTTCTCGGATGGGCATTGTAGCCATCCGGGGTGAGAGCGGGAGCTACAACCGAACATGCGCAGTGAAGACGGATGGTGCGATTGTAGCCATCCGGGGTGAGAGCGGGAGCTACAACCAGCGTGGAGTACGACAACGGGAACAGTGGATTGTAGCCATCCGGGGTGAGAGCGGGAGCTACAACCGCGTTAGTCGACCACGACGCAGCCAGCGTATTGTAGCCATCCGGGGTGAGAGCGGGAGCTACAACTCATTGGCCGCCGGGGTGACGTCAATCACTATTGTAGCCATCCGGGGTGAGAGCGGGAGCTACAACTGCGGTCAGTCAGCTTGTTGCGCCACGTCAATTGTAGCCATCCGGGGTGAGAGCGGGAGCTACAACCGCGTCCGCGAATCGTCCCGCGATCACGTCATTGTAGCCATCCGGGGTGAGAGCGGGAGCTACAACCGAAGCGCGACGTGGCTGCGCGGCTCTGACATTGTAGCCATCCGGGGTGAGAGCGGGAGCTACAACCGTGCTGGTCGCCGCACCGCCCAGCGCGCCATTGTAGCCATCCGGGGTGAGAGCGGGAGCTACAACAGTGAACAGGGTTATTGTGCTGGGCAACCTATTGTAGCCATCCGGGGTGAGAGCGGGAGCTACAACTTGACGACACGTTCGCCGCCGATGACCGAAATTGTAGCCATCCGGGGTGAGAGCGGGAGCTACAACAGATGAAAGACTCGCTCGCGCCGCTCATCAATTGTAGCCATCCGGGGTGAGAGCGGGAGCTACAACGAATTCGAGGTGGACGGCACGAGGCCGGCCACCTCGAATTCGGCGCGCTCACGCGCGCGCCATCAAGAAGATGCTGGGCATCGCCTCGCATTGCGGATGACGCCCGTCGTGACGTGATTCCCCCCGTGCCGCACCGGTGCGTCACGCGGGAATGGTCTTCGCCCCCGGCGCCAGTCGCTCCCGCAACGCCGCCATCCGCGCGCGCGTTGCCGCCACGTTCCTCGCCTTGACGTGGCCGTAGCCGCGCATCTCCTCCGGGGCTGCCGCAAGTTCCAGCGCGACGGCGACGTTATCGGCGCGCAGGAGGGTCGCGATATCGGCGAGCACGACCTCGAATTCGGCGACGAGCGCGCGCTCCATGCGCCGCTCGGCGGTGCGTCCGAACGGATCGAATGCGGTGCCGCGCAGCCGCCGCAGCCGCGGCAGGACGCGCATCGCGCGCAGCATCCACGGCCCATACGCCTTCTTGCGCGGAATCCCCGTCCGCGGATCCACCTTCGCGAAGAGTGGTGGGGCCAGGTGCACCGTCATGCGCAGGTCACCCTCGAAGGTGTCGGCCAGGCGTTGCGCGAACGCACCGTCGGTGTACAGGCGCGCCACCTCGTACTCGTCCTTGTACGCCATGAGCTTGTAGAGCGACTTGGCAGCCGCGAGCGGCAACGCATCGCCGGCGCCGACGCGCTTCGCGGCGGCGAGCACGGGTGCCAACGTGCGGCGATAGCACTCCGCATAGGCTGCATCCTGATATGCCGTGAGCCGCTCGCCGTGCCGCGTCATCCATTCGGCGAGCGTGCGCGGCGCCACCGCCGGCACGACCACCCCCGCCGCCCGCGCGACGGCGGCGCGATCGCGCACAGCGGCACGACCCCACGCGAAGGCCCGCTTGCCTGCCACCACGCCGACGCCGTTGAGCTCGATCGCGCGCTCGATTGCCGTCGGCGACACCGGCAGCCATCCCTTCTGCGACGCGTAACCCAGGAGGAAGAGGTTGGCGCCGATCGCATCGCCCATGAGGTGCATGGCGAGCGTGGTCGCGTCGATCGTGTCGAGCCCCTCGCCGATGCGCGCCGCGAGCGCGTCGCGCATCGCCTCGGGCCGCAAGTCGTAGTCCTTCTCGATCACGAACGCGGCGGTGGGCGTGGCGTGCGCGTTGACGATCGCCTGCGTGGCTCCCGGCGCGAGCCGCGCGAGCGACGAGGGCTGCGCCGCCACCGCGAGGTCGCAGCCCAGGAGCAGATCGGCGCCGCCCGCCGAGAGCCGCACCGCGTGCAATTCGTCGGCGTCGCGGGCGATGTGGATGTGGCTCGTCACCGCGCCGTTCTTCTGCGCCATGCCGGTGAAGTCGAGCGTCGTGCACACCCGGCCTTCGAGGTGCGCGGCCATGCCGAGGAGAGCGCTCACCGTGAGCACGCCGGTGCCGCCGATCCCGGCGACGAGAATGCCGTAAGGCGCGTCGAGCGTGGCGAGCGCGGGGGCCGGCAGATCGGCGGGCGGGTCGACCTTGCCGTCCACCTTGCGCGGCGTCGCGCCGGTCACGGTCACGAAGCTCGGGCAGAACCCTTTCACGCACGAGTAATCCTTGTTGCACGACGACTGATCGATCGTGCGTTTCACGCCGAGCTCCGTGGGCAGCGGTTGCACCGAGACGCAGTTCGACTGCACCGAACAGTCGCCGCAACCCTCGCACACTTCCTCGTTGATGAAAACGCGCCCCGGCGGATCGGCGAGCTTGCCGCGCTTGCGGCGACGGCGCTTCTCCGCGGCGCAGGTCTGGTCGTAGATCAGCACCGTGAGCCCGGGCATCTTGCGCAGCTCGCGCTGCACGCGGTCGAGGTCGTCGCGGTGGTGTACCGGGACGTCGTTGGGAACGACGTGCCGCGCGTAGCGCTCCGGCTGGTCGGTGACGATCGTGACGTGCAGCGCACCCTCGGCGCGGACCTGGTCGACGATCTGCGGCACGGTGAGGTTGCCGTCGACCGGCTGCCCGCCGGTCATCGCGACGGCGTCGTTGTAGAGGATCTTGTAGGTGATGTCGATGCCGGCGGCCGCCGCGGCGCGGATCGCGAGCAGGCCACTGTGGAAGTACGTGCCGTCGCCGATGTTCTGGAAGACGTGCTTGTTGCGCACGTAGCGCGACTGTCCGATCCACGCGGCGCCCTCGCCGCCCATGTGGCTGTACGTCGCGGTCGCGCGCGGCATCTGCACCGCGAGCCAGTGGCAGCCGATGCCGCCCAGCGCGCGGCTGCCCTCCGGCACGCGCGTCGACGTGTTGTGCGGGCAGCCCGAGCAGAAGAACGGCGTGCGGGCGGGATACGCCGGCTTGGTCGCGGCGATCGCCGACAGCGCCGCGAGGCGGGCGAGTGCCGCGGCTTCCTCGGGCAGCGCGCCGTGCTGCGCTTCGAGGACGTGCACGATGGCGCTCGCCACCTGCACCGGCGTGAGTTCCCCCGCGCTCGGCAGCAGCGCGACACCGGTCGCGCTCGCCTTGCCGTGCAGGCGCGGCGCCGACGGCATGCCGTAAAGGAGTTTCGCCACCTGGTCCTCGACGAAGGCGCGCTTCTCCTCGACCACCAGGAGGTCGTCGAGACCCTGGGCGAAGGCGCGCGCACCGTCGGGCTCGAGCGGCCAGGTGAGGCCGATCTTGTAGAGCCGAATGCCGAGTGCCGCAGCGCGCGCCTCGTCGATGCCGAGATCGGCAAGCGCCTGGCGGACGTCGAGATACGCCTTGCCCGTGGTGGCGATGCCCAGTCGCGCCCGCGGCGCATCGAGCACGATCCGATCGATAGGATTCGCGCGCGCGAAGGCGCGCACCGCGTCCATCTTCGGACCGTGCAGCCGCTGCTCCTGATCGAGCGGCGGGTCCGGCCAGCGGATCGACAGCCTGCCCGCCGGCAGCGTGAAGTCGGCGGGTTCCACGAACTGCATGCGATGCGGATCGACGTCGATCGTCGCCGAGCCTTCGACCGCTTCGGCGATCGCCTTGAAGCCGACCCAGCAGCCCGCGTAACGCGACAGCGCGAAACCGAAGAGACCGAAATCGAGGTAGTCCTGCACGCTCGCGGGATTCAGCATGGGAATCATCGCCGCGGCGAGCACCTGCTCGCTCTGGTGCGCGGTGGTCGACGACTGGCAACCGTGGTCGTCGCCGGCCAGCACGAGCACGCCGCCGTGCGGCGCCGTGCCCGCGGCGTTGGCATGCTTGAAGGCATCGGTCGAGCGATCGACCCCCGGACCCTTGCCGTACCAGATGCCGAACACACCATCGACGGTGGCGTCAGCGGCCAACGCGACCTGCTGCGTACCCCACAGCGCTGTGGCGGCTAGATCCTCGTTCACGCCGGACTGGAAGGTGATGTCGTTGGCTTCGAGGAGCGCCTTGGCCGCGAGGAGTGCGTTGTCGTAGGTGCCGAGCGGCGAGCCGCGGTAGCCGGTGATGAAGCCAGCCGTGTTCAGTCCCGCCGCACGATCGCGCTCGCGTTGGAGGAGCGGCAGGCGCACGAGTGCCTGGATACCGGTGAGATAGATGCGGCCCGCGCGCTGCTCGTACTTGTCGGCGAGCGAGACCTCGGCAAGTGCGGGCGCGGGAACGGAAGGCGGGTCGCGGTCGGCCACGGGTACTGGGTCGGCGGAAGGGGGTCAAGCCTGAGCGGAATCTGGGAACTCGCAGACTAGCCCGCGGGCAAGGTTAAGGCAAGGCGTAGCGCCGACGCTCAAATCCCCGCCCACCACTGGTAGCCCTGGTCCTCCCAGTAGCCACCCTTCCCGCCGCCGATCTTCGCGAACGATTCGACGAACTCGATGCCGGTGATGTACTTGGCGTGCTTGTAGCCCAACTGGCGCTCGACGCGCAGGCGCAGCGGCGCGCCGTTGGGCACCGGCAGCGGCGCGTCGTTCAACTCGTAGGCGAGGATCGTCTGCTCGTGCCGGGCATCGTCCATGTCGATGCTCTCGTAGTAGAGGTCCGCAGGGTTGTCCGACATCGGATCGGCGCAGTAGAACACGACGTAGCGTGTACCGGGCTCGACCTTCGCCGCATCCATGAGCGCCGCGAGGCGTGCCCCCTTCCACTTGGCGATGGCACTCCATCCTTCGACGCAATCGTGGCGCGTGATCTGCGTGCGTGACGGCAATGCGCGCAACTGCGCGAGCGTCAACCGTTGCGGCGCCTGGCACAGTCCTCGGACGTCGAGCGTATACGTGGCAAAGGCAGACTGCACCCACGCGGCGTACTGCGCGGTGCCGGGGTCGGCGGTGCCGTTGCTGCGAAACGTGGGTGAGCGGGCGGCATCGTCGAACTCCTGCGCCATGGCCCGGCGGCCAATGGCCTTGCCGACTGCCTCGTTGAGCGTTGTCGCGCCCTCCAGGATCTTCGGAAACCAGGCGGTGCGCGAGAGGTTGTCACAGCCGGCGAGCGCCAGCCCCGACACGGCGCCGGCTGCGCCGCGCAGGAAGGCGCGCCGCGGATGGCGCCGGCGCAATCGAAACGGTCGATTCATGGTGAGGGCTCCGCCGGCAGGCGATAGCGGCCGGTGATCATCGCCCGCAGGTGATTCCACAGGCCGTGGACGACGAGCTCGAAGAGATGAATCAGCGCGAAGAGCACGAGCAGCCAGGCGACGATGAAGTGCAGCGCGCGTGCGCTCTGCCGGCCGCCGAGGAGATCGACCCAGCCCGGCCACAGCGCATTGAGCCATGGCGACATCGCCATGCCGGTGATCACCATGAGCGGCAGGAGGATGAAGATCACCGCGAGGTACGCGAGCTTTTGCAGCACGTTGTAGCGCCGCGCCGCCGCGCCGCGGGCGCGGCGAAGGCGCAGATGATCGCGCACCGAGGCGCCGATGCTGCGCAACTCGGCGCGATCCGGCACCAGGTCGCGCGCGAGGTGCCGGCTCACGAGCGAGTAGACGACGAAAGCGAGGCCGTTCAGCGCGAATACCCAGGCGAAGAAGAAATGCCACAGCCGGGCCATCGCGAGCCACTGCGAGCCCGGCAGCATCATCCACGGCGGGAACGTCGAGGCCACCCACTCACCTTCGGCGTCGCGCACGAGACCCAACCACCCGGTGGTGTCGAAGGTCTTGCCGTGGATCGACGTCACGCCGTGGGGCTGGCCATTGCCGTCGAGGCGCACGCCGATCTCCAGCGCGTGCGTCGTGCCGTCGTAAGCCGAGCGACCGAAGTGCACGACGGGAAAGGCATTGAAGATCTGCAAGCCGCTCATGAAGAGCACGGTCACCGCGAGCACGTTGATCCAGTGCATGACGCGTACCGGCAGCGTGTGCCGGTAATACAGCGTTCCCAGGCGCGGAGCGGGGGGGGCGATGGCGCTGGCAGCGGTCATGCCGAGATTGTCGCACCGCACCCCGGAGGATGGGCGCTTGCGCCCGGCATGCACCGTGGCCATGGCGTTCCGTGGCCGCGCCTTACAATCCATGCCTATGACCACACGCCCGACGCCGGACGAATCAAATTCCCGCACTTCACCTGCGGCGGTCGCCGATGGTGCAGTGCTGGGCACCTCCGACGGCGCACCGTACGCCTCGCTCACCCCGGATCGCATCCTCGATGCGCTCGACGGCGTCGGCATCCAGGGCGACGGGCGGCTCTTGGCGCTCAACAGCTACGAGAATCGCGTCTACCTCGTCTACTGCGATCGCGCCCCCGATGCCGCGGCATCGGTCGTGGTCAAGTTCTACCGTCCGCAGCGCTGGACCGACGAGCAGATTCTGGAAGAGCACGCCTTCGTGCACGAGCTCGTCGAACACGAAGTGCCGGCGGTCGCGGCATTCGACCTCGACGGACGCACGCTCCACCACGACGGCGACCTGCGCTTCGCGGTCTTTCCTCGGGACGGCGGACGCACCCCCGAGATCGACGATCCGGCGACCCTCGCCTGGATCGGACGCTACCTGGGACGCATCCACGCGGTCGGCGCGCGGCGGGCCTTCGTGCACCGCCCCGCGCTCGACATCGCCACCTTCGGCGACGCATCGCGCGCCTTCCTCCTCGACCACGGCATCGTTCCGGCCGACCTGCGCGAGCCGTATGCCGTGGTCTCCGCGCTCGCGCTCGATAGCATCCGCCGCTGCTACGAGCGTGCCGGGCCGATCGCCACGCTGCGCCTGCACGGCGACTGCCACGCCGCGAACATCCTGTGGACGCCCGATGGACCGCACTTCGTCGACTTCGACGACGCGCGCACCGGCCCGGCGATACAGGACCTGTGGATGCTGCTGTCCGGTGATCGCGCCTCGATGACGCGGCAGTTGGGCGACGTGGTCGAGGGCTACGAAGCGTTCGCCGACCTCGACCGGCGCGAGCTCCATCTCATCGAAGCGCTGCGGACGTTGCGCCTGCTCCACTACGCCGCGTGGATCGCTCGGCGCTGGCACGACCCCGCGTTCCCAGCCGCGTTCCCGTGGTTCGCCACGCAGCGCTACTGGCAGGATCGGATCCTCGAACTGCGCGAGCAGGTCGCCGCGATGGACGAGGAGCCGCTCCCGGTGTAACCCGCGGCCCTGCGCCGGCACCACGCGGTCAGCGGCGAAGCCTACCGCGACCAGTGGAAGAAGAGGAGGCCCCAGGCGCCGACGACCAGCGCGACGGCCAGGGCGAAGGCGCCGAGTGCCGCCCATCGCGCCGCGGGGCGCGGGACGTCGGCCAGCTGCCGCCAGGCGAGCACGAGACTCCATGTGGCGCCGCCGGCGAGCAGGGCCGCGCGCATGACCGGTACCGCGTGCAGCGCGAGCCCTTCGTTCCGGGCGAGCGTCACGGTGAGGCTCGTGAGACCCAGGAAGACGCCGATGCCGGCGAGCGGAATGAGCGCATACGCAAGCCGCATCGCGTGGCGCCGACGAGCGGTGGGATACGCGCAGGCCGCGAGCGACAGCGCAAGCCACACGGCGCCGCCGACCACGAGTGCGGTGGCGCCGATGTAGCCGACGATCAGCGCCCCGTCGAGCCAGGTGAAGACGTCGTTGGCCTCCGGATAGTGGGTGAGCATCCACCACGGCGCGTTGTCGGCGAGGAGCCAGGTCAGACCGCGATCGAGCGCGAAGTCGGCGGCGGCGACCCTCAGCGCGACGAACCACGGACTCGCACTCCAGTGGAAAGCGCCGAGCGCAACGCCGACGAGGCCGAAGACGATGAGCGCCGCGTCCCAGCCCGAGGCCTGCGCGAGCGGCAGCGTTGCCACCTCGTCGTTCGGCGAACGCGCCGTGAGCGCCACCGCGCCCAGGTGCCCGCTGCAGCGGCCGCACAGGTGGCACTCGGAAGGCCCCGTCATGTGCTTGATGCGCACCAGCGGCGCGCAGTTGATCGGATGCACCGGAACGTGGCCCGCATTGCGCTCCCACGCCGCGCGATCGACGCGGAAGGCCACCGGCGCCATCCGCGAAAGGACGTTGAACACCCCGCTCACCGGGCACAGGTAGCGACACCACACGCGTTTCTCGCGGCCGTAGACGTAGCCCACGGCGATCGCCGCGAGGGTGGAGCCGCCCAGCACCAGCAAGGCAGCCTTCGGATATTGATAGACGCTCACCAGTTGGCCGAAGATCGTGGTAATCACGAAGGCGACGAACGGCCAGCCGCCCCAGCGCAGCCAGCGCGGCACGCCGCGATGCAGGCCGACCTTCGACGCCGCTTCGGTCAACGTGCCCTCGGGGCAGAACACGCCGCACCAGGTACGGCCCATGACGAACATCGAGGCGATGACGAACGGCCACCAGAAACCCCAGAACGCCCACTGCGCGAAGACGGTGAAGTTGTCGAGCGCGTGCGCATCGTTGCCCGGCAGCGGCAGCACCGCCGGTACGATGAGCAGGATCAGGTAAACGCCGACGACCGTCCACTGCACGCGCTGCACGACGCCCCGGTGCCGGGCGAGCCAGTCGCCGTAGCGCGCGAGCCACGCGCGGCGGCGCGGGGACGAATGCGACGCAACGGCGGTGACGACGCTCACGCGGGCTTGGCGGCGGGCTGCCGCGACGCGCGCATCGCGTACAGCATGACGATCCAGTACGCGGCGAGGCACAGCATCGGCAGCAGCGCCGGTTGCGAGCGGTAGCCCGTCATCGACGCGACGAAGCCGCCGACGCGCGAGGTATCGTCGAGGAGCGCCGTGGTGTCCCACACCTGGTCGACGATCGGCGGCAGCACGCCCATGCCGATGAGCTTGTCGAGGCCGCCGACCATGAGGCCGCCGGCGAGCAGCAGGAGCAAGATCTCCGAGAAGCGGAAGAACGACCGCCACGAGAACCACCGCGAACCCTGCTGCAGGAGCCAGAAGGTGAGCCAGGCGAGGAACAGGCCGACGGCAACGACGGCGAGGAACGTCGGCCAGGTCATCTGCGCCATGCCGACGCCGTAGAGGAACACCACGGTCTCCGCCGTCTCGCGACCGATGGCGAGCGCCACCACGATCGCGAGCCCCCACCAGTTGGCAGCGTCGGCGTTGCGGCGCATCCGCGCCTCGAGGTCGCGCTTGAGCGCGCGACCGTGCCGGCGCATCCAGAACACCATCTGCACGATGAGTGCTGCGGCGACGAGCATCATCGTCGCCTGGAAGCCGTCGAGCGCATCGCCCGACAGGAAATGGGCGACGCCGAGCATCGCCGCGGCAAGCAGCAGCGCGAGCCCGACGCCGCCGCCGACGCCGATCGCGAGGTAGCGGCGACCGATCGCCGCGTCGGGCTGGCGGCGCAGCCACGCGTAGACGATGCCGACGACGAGCATCGCTTCGGCCGATTCGCGCCAGACGATGAACAGTGCGTTGCCCATGTGCGTCGGTAATGCCGCTACTTGGCGACGATGAAGCCCTTGGACGTGTCGGGATGGAACTCGTCCCAGAACGGATACTGTCCGGGCTTCAACTTGTTGATGACGACCGACGACGTGGCGCCGGGCGCCAGCACCTTCTCGATCTTGAGCGGCAGGCTCTCGAACTCGATCGGCTCCTTGCCCTCGTTGCTGATCGTGATCTTGATGCGCACGCCGGCCGGCACCTCGAGATTGGGGGGCGCGAAGTGCCCGTCGCGGGCGACGATCTGCACGACGAAGGGCGCGTCGGCCAGCACGGCGCCGACGGCCACGAACGCGGCGAGCGCCACGAAGCCGCGAAGGCGCCGCGGCCACGCCGTGGCGTGCCGCCGCGCTCCCGTTGTCCGCCCGAATCGCTCAGTAGCCACCCTTCTTCCCCGTTCCGGCAAAGGTGAATTCGTATTGCAGCGTGAATGGCGCGAACCACGGCGCCACGCCGGTCTCCTTGTCGACGTGGCGCCCGAACATCGCGTGCGCGCCGCCGGCCGGCGGGGCGACCGTGAGCTTGAGCGTGTAGCGGCCGGGGCCGGCCAGCTTCACGTTGTCGCCATAGTGCGGGCCGTCGCTCGCCACCATCGCCATCAGTGGCCCCTTGATGACGTCGGTCGAACCCTGCTTCACGAGTTCGTAGCGCACGTCGAGGTAGGGAATCCAGGTGCCGTCGGCGAAGCCGTTGGGATTCTTGTCGGTGGCGCGGATGTCGGCCTCGAGATGGATGTCGGAGGCCTTGGCGTCGCGCATCATCCCCGCCGGCTCCATCGCGATCGGCTGCAGGTAGACGGCGGCGATCTCCATGCCGTTCTTGAGCTGCGGCTTGCCGATCGGGTATTCGAGCGCCATTGCCGGCAGGCCGACGAGGAGCGCGGCGAGTCCGGCCGCCGTGGTGCGGAGAGCTGATGCAAACCGTTGATTCATGGAGGCCTACTACGTCGAAACAGCGAAAGTCGGGGCGCGAAGCGGCAGCACCGCGAGCCAGCACGTTATCAGTTTGAGGACGATAACGCAAATAGGAATTATTTGTGTTCATGCAAAAGCCGGCTTGCCTTGGTTATCGCATATACCGTATCTTCATACGGTATTTCTGCCGCCCTTCCCGCCATGGCCACCGATCTCCTCCCGCCGTACGCCGAGCTGCACTGCCTCACCAATTTCTCGTTCCTGCGTGGCGCCTCGCACCCGGCCGAACTCGTCGAGCGAGCGCGTAGCCTGGGCTACCACGCGCTCGCCATCACCGACGAATGTTCCCTGGCGGCCGTGGTGCGCGCGCACCAGGCGGCGCAGGCGACCGCCGACGCGCCGCGACTACCTTTACTCGTCGGCAGTGAATTCACGCTCGCCGACGGCTTGCGGCTCGTCGTCTACGCCACCGACCGGCGCACGTACGGCGACCTCGCGCAGCTCGTCACGCGCGGCCGCCGCAGCGCCGCCAAGGGAACCTACCGCCTCGACCGCGACGACGTCGCCTCGACCGCGGCGCGCTGCCTCGCGCTGTGGCTGCCCGGTCTCCGCAGCGATGCCGACGATCCCGCCACGCGCCGTGACGCCGGCTGGATCCGCGAGGTCTTTGCCGACCGCGCCTGGCTCGCCGTCGAGTGCTGCGCACGCGCGGGTGAGACGGCGCGGGTGACGAGACTGGTCGCGCTGGGTCGCGCCACCGGCCTGCCGCCGGTGGCGGCGGGCGACGTCCACATGCACGTGCGCGGCCGCCGCGCGCTACAGGACACGCTCACCGCGATCCGTCTGCGCACGCCACTCGCCCGTTGCGGCCACGCGCTCTTTCCCAACGGCGAGCGGCACCTGCGCTCGCGCGCGGTGCTCGCCAAGGTCTATCGAAACGAGCCGCAGCTGCTGCACGCGACGCTCGACGTCGCCGACCGCTGCCGCTTCACGCTCGACGAGCTGCGCTACGAATACCCCGCCGAGGTCGTGCCGCCAGGGGAAACGCCCACGAGCCATCTGCGCAACCTCGTCGAGGCCGGCATCCGCCAGCGCTACCCCGCCGGCATCCCGGCGGCGGTGCGCGAGCTCATCGAAAAGGAGCTCGCGCTCATCGCCGAGCTGCGCTACGAGCCCTACTTCCTCACCGTCGAGGACATCGTCCGCTACGCGCGCAACCAGGACATCCTGTGCCAGGGCCGCGGGTCGGCGGCCAACTCCGCGGTGTGCTACGTGCTCGGCATCACCGCGATCGACCCCACGCGCATCGGCGTCCTCTTCGAGCGCTTCGTCAGCCGCGAGCGCAACGAGCCGCCCGACATCGACGTCGACTTCGAGCACCAGCGCCGCGAAACCGTGCTGCAGTACGTCTACGGCAAGTACGGCCGCGAGCGCGCCGCGCTCGCCGCCACGCTCATCACCTACCGGCCGAAGAGCGCGATCCGCGACGTCGGCAAGGCGCTCGGCCTCGACCTCGCGCAGGTCGACCGCTTGGCCGGCACGCTCGCCTGGTGGGACGGCGGCAGCGTCGCTCCCGAGCGCATCCGCGAGGCCGGCTTCGATCCGGCGCATCCGCTCATCCACCGCCTCACCACCCTGGTGCGCGACCTCGTCGGCTTCCCCCGCCACCTGTCGCAGCACGTCGGCGGTTTCGTGATCGCCCGCGACCTTCTCGAGCGCATGGTGCCGATCGAGAATGCGTCGATGCGCGACCGCTCGGTGATCCAGTGGGACAAGGACGATCTCGACGCGCTGGGCCTCCTCAAGGTCGACTGCCTGGCACTCGGCATGCTCTCGGCGATCCGCCGCGCGCTCGCGCTGGTCTCCGCTTTCCGCGGCACGCCGTTGGCGATGGTCGACATCCCGAAGGAAGATGCGAAGGTCTACGCGATGTGCCAGCGCGCCGACACCGTCGGCGTCTTCCAGATCGAATCGCGGGCGCAGCAGTCGATGCTGCCGCGCCTGCGTCCTGCGCAGTTCTACGATCTCGTGGTGCAGGTCGCCATCGTGCGGCCGGGACCGATCCAGGGCGGCATGGTGCACCCGTACCTGCGCCGTCGCCAGGGTCAGGAACCGGTCGCCGACCTGGGCGAGAAGGTCAACCGCATTCTCGAACGCACGCTCGGCGTGCCGATCTTCCAGGAGCAAGTGATGCGCCTGGCCATCGAGGCCGCGGGCTTCACGCCGGGCGAGGCCGACGAACTGCGGCGCGGGATGGCGGCCTGGCGGCGCAAGGGCAATCTCGAACAGTTCGAACGCAGGCTCGTCGACGGCATGGCGAAAAACGCCATCCCCGAAGCCTTCGCGCGGCAGGTCTACCAGCAGATCCTGGGCTTCGGCGAATACGGCTTCCCCGAATCGCACTCGGCATCGTTCGCGCTCATCGCCTACGACTCGGCGTGGCTCAAATGCCACGAGCCCGCCGCCTTCTGCGCAGCGCTCCTCAATGCACAGCCGCTGGGCTTCTACGCGCCGGCGCAACTCGTTGCCGATGCGCGGCGGCACGGCGTCGAGGTGCGCCCCGCCGACGTCACGGTGAGCGACTGGGATTGCACGCTCGAAGGCCCCGGCCCCATCCCCGCCCTGCGGCTCGGTCTGCGGATGGTGGACAGCCTGCGCGAGCCGTGCGTGCAGCGGCTCGTGCAGGCGCGCCGCGAGCGTCCTTTCGCGCACGTGGCCGACCTCGCGCATCGCGCGCAGCTCGATCGCCGCGACCTCACCGCGCTCGCTGCCGCGGGCGCGCTGGCCACGCTTGCGGGACATCGACACCAGGCCGTGTGGGAGGTGGCCGGTGTGGAAAGACTCCCGCCGATCCTCGCCGGCACCACGTTCGACGAAGACGTGCCCGTTCTGTCTTCACCCACCGAGGGCCAGGACATCGTCGCCGACTATCGCGCGCTGGGTCTCACGCTCGGCCGGCATCCGCTCGCCCTGCTGCGCGGCAAGCTGCGCGCGAAGCGCCTTCTCACCGCCGAGGAGATCGCCCGCACGCCGCACGGACGCCTGGGCCGCACGGCCGGCATCGTGATCGGCCGCCAGCGACCCGACACCGCGAGCGGCGTGATCTTCGTCACGCTGGAGGACGAGACGGGCGTGGTGAACGTCGTCGTGTGGCGCACGGTCACGCAGCGGCAACGGCGCGAGGTCCTGGGCTCGCGATTGATGGCGGTGTACGGACACGTCGAGCGCGAAGGCGACGTCGTCCACCTCATCGCCGGTCGGCTCGCCGATCTCACGCCAATGCTGGGTGCGCTGGAGACGCACTCGCGGGACTTTCACTGAGATGAACCAACCCCACGCTCGCTTCGCTCGCTGCCCCCGAAGGGGGCGCTGTCAGCGGCTCGGGGCGGACCGGCGCCGCTGACGGCGCCCTCGTCTCCGGATGAACCGATTTTCGAGAATGCGCGTGATTCGAAACAGGTTGTGCGCAGGGCCGAGCCGGATGATCAGGCTCGATGCAGGGCGACGCCGGAAGTCGCCGTCATTTTTCCCGCACGAGCTTGATCTGGAGATCGCAGCCGACGGCACGCGCATAGCGCCGCAGCGTGGCAAGCGAAGGTGTGTGCTTGCCTGCGGACTCCAAGCGTGAGACAGCGCTCTTCGTTGTGCCCATGCGCTCGGCGACAACATCCTGCGTGAGGCCGGCCCGCGCGCGCGCCTTCAGCAACTGACCGGCAACGTGGTACTCGAGTTCGAGTGCGTCGTATGCTTCGGCAAAGCCCTCGCGCCCCCGTGCCTTGGCCAGGAACGCTTCATGATCATGTCGTACTGGCGAATACTTCAGATTAGCCATCGAGCAACTCCTTCACGCGCTTGCGTGCCAACTTCAGTTCCCGATCCGGCGTTTGCTGAGTTTTCTTGATGAAGGCATGCACGATGACCACGCGCCGTCCAATGAGAAAGCAATAGAACGCCCTGCCAATACCGGCCTTCCCCCGTGGGCGCAGTTCAAAGAGCCCACCCCCGAGTGCACGGGAGTGTGGAAGTCGAAGATTCGGGCCGTGGTCTGTCAGCAACTCGAGCAGCCGCGCATAGTCCGCCAAGACGTCAACAGGCCACGACTCGATTTCGGCGAGTACGCGCTCGTGGAAGTACTCAATGCCAAATGCCACACCGGCATGTTAGCAAATATGCTAACACTGCGCAATGGACTCGGTGACACCGAACGTTCAGGCCGACCGCCAGGCCGCACCCACACCCACCAAGTTGAAGGCACGCACCGGCCCGTCCGATTGAGCGCAGGGTGGACACGCACGCGGAAGCTAAAGCGGCTGATTGAAGCAGATGCGATTGCCGAAAGGGTCGATCACTTCCATCACCATCGCGTTCCAGGGAGCCTTCTTCACATCGGGGCGCATGTTCGGATTCTGGCGGCTGCCCAACTCGCGGTGCAGGGCTTCAACATCATCGACGCCGATCATGACCTTCGCGCCCGGCGAGCAGTCACCGTAGTGCTCCGTGAGATGCAGTACAGCTGCGCCTCGCGAGACGCACAAATAGCGCGGAAACGTCGCGCCAAATTGATGCTCCCACTCGAGCTTGAATCCGAGCCACTCAATGTAAAACGCCTTGGCGAGGATGGCGTCGAACACGCGAAGCACGGGGATCGGCGATTCAAGCTTCACGAATGTCCCAATCGAGATGCCCAACGCCTAACGGCACGCCGGCGCGAGGCGGACCGAAGACGACGCAGCGAATCGGCGCGTGCGCTTGAGTGCGGGGTTTGCCTCGCGACCCTCGAAACGACCGCGCCAAAGGCGAGGGCTGCGCGCGGTATGGAGAACCGCAACGACAACCAGTTCCTCAACTCGCGGAGTATAGAAGACGCCATAAGGGAAACGCCGAACGAGTGCTCGGTGCAGGCTTCGGTACACTTGTGCATACAGCCGCGGATGCTCCTCGATCGAAGCAAACGTGTTGTCGAGCGCAGCGCGAAACTCCAAGCTCTCAGTCCGGGTCGCTGCTGGTCGTACCACGCCGCTGCCTCAGCGATATCCTTCTCAGCCTCCGGCCGAAGGATAAGCCGCTGACTCATTTCCCATGCCAAATGCGCTCGCGTACTTCAGACCAAGGAGAGCCGACGTCGGGGCTCTTCTCGAGGCTCTCGAGCCGGCGGTCGAGCTCAGCCTTCTGCTCATCGGTCAGGTCGACCGCTTCAGGGGAGTCGGCGATGCTGTCCCAGATGGCCTCAACGATTCGGATTCGCTCGGACACCGGGAGTTGTAGAACCTCATCAAGGGTGAGCGGCTTCATGGCCGCACAATCTACCACCTTCGCGTTTCGACGGCTAACGCAAGTCGTGCCAGAGAAGCGCCACCCTGCCATGGATCGCTTCCGACGGTGTTGCGATCGGCCTGCACGCCGGTGCCGTGCGTCGTCCATGCTACGCTACCCAGTCCCCGCACACGAACGTACGGAGCTTCCCGTGCCTGGCCTCCTCCCCCACGTCGATCCCGACGGCCTCCTCGAATACTCGGTGGTCTTCACCGACCGCTCGCTCAATCACATGTCGCAGCGCTTCCAGGGCGTGATGCGCGACATCAGCGAAACGCTGCGTCGCGTCTATCACGCGCAGGCGGTGGCGGTGGTCCCGGGCGGCGGCACCTTCGGCATGGAAGCGGTCGCGCGGCAGTTCTCCACCGGCAAGCGCGTCCTCGTGCTGCGCAACGGCTGGTTCAGCTTCCGCTGGACGCAGATCTTCGACATGGGCCACATCCCGGCGCAGGTCACCGTCCTCAAGGCCCGGCAGATCGGCGCCGGCAGCCAGGCGCCATTCGCGCCCGCCCCGATCGCCGACGTGGTGGCAACGATCAGGAGCGAGCGACCCGAGGTCGTTTTCGCGCCGCACGTGGAGACCGCATCGGGAATCCTGCTGCCTGACGACTACGTGCGGGCGGTCGCCGCTGCCGTGCACGAGGTCGGCGGGCTCTTCGTCCTCGACTGCGTGGCGTCGGGCGCGATCTGGGTCGACATGGAAGCCTGCGGCGTCGACGTGCTCATCAGCGCGCCGCAAAAGGGCTGGTCGAGCTCGCCCAGCGCGGGACTCGTCATGCTCTC
>JADZAQ010000138.1 GCA_020852555.1 Burkholderiales bacterium | reverse complement strand
TTCTCGCCCTCGAGGATCGCCTTGGCGGCAACGAGCTCGGCGCGCTGCGTCGCATCGATCGTCGGATAGTCGAGGTCGAGCGAGGCAAGCGCGTCGACCACGGCTGCCGCGACCACGGCACGCGTGTACCACTTGTTGTCGGCCGGCACCACGTACCACGGACTCTGGGGCGTGGCCGTCTCGCGGATCGCGGTCTCGTACGCCGCCATGTACTCGTCCCAATGCGCACGCTCGCGCGCATCCGCCGCCGAGAATTTCCAGTTCTTGTCGGGCTGGTCGATGCGTTCGAGGAAGCGCCGCTTCTGCTCCGGCCGCGACACGTTGAGGAAAAACTTGCGCACGATCGTGCCGTTGCGCGCGAGGTAGCGCTCGAAACCGCGGATATCCTCGTAGCGTTGCGTCCAGATCCGCCGGGTGACGAGGTCCGGCGGCAGCCGCTGTCCGGCGAGGACTGCCTTGTGTACCTTCACGACCAGTACTTCTTCGTAGTAGCTGCGGTTGAAGATCCCGATGCGGCCGCGCTCGGGCAGGCTCTTGGCGCAGCGCCACAGATAGTCGTGGTCGAGCTCCTCGGCCGTTGGCGCCTTGAACGAAAAGACCTGGCAGCCCTGCGGATTGACTCCCGACATGACGTGCTTGATCGCGCTGTCCTTGCCGGCGGCATCCATGGCCTGGAAGACGAGGAGAAGCGACCAGCGGTTCTGCGCGTACAGGCGATCCTGCAATGCGGCGAGCGCCGCTCGCCCCATCGCCAACGCCTCTTGCGCCCCCGGCTTGTCCTCGCGACCGAGCCCGCCCGTATCGCGCGGGTCGTGGTCGGCAAGCCGGAATTTCTTGCCGTGATCGATGCGGTACGGCACCGACGCGTCGTGGGCGATGCTGGCAACGCGTCGCAACTCCCGGTTGAAATTGAAATCGACCATGCTGTCTCCGTGGTGACCGCCGGCGCTCACTATAGGGCAAGTGCCGCCCGCGGGTCGCGAACAACGGTCGTGGTCGTTCCCGGGCGCCAAGCGCCCCGCCGCCGGCATGCACCGCCACCGGGCGACACGAGTAACATGTGAGCATGTCGGCTCCGATTCAACTGCGCTACGGTCGCACGGGGCTGCCGGTGCGCCTCCCGGCGCACGCGCAGCCGACCGTGATCGGCAAGCGGCTGCTTCCCAAGCTCGCCGATCCGCGCGCGGCGGTCGGCGCCGCGCTGGCCGCCCCGGCGCAGGCCCGCCCGTACCGCGAACTCGTCCGCGGACGGCGCAGCGCCTGCATCCTCGTGTGCGACATCACGCGGCCGGTGCCCAACCACCTCTTCCTGCGCCCGCTCATCGAGGGCATGCTCGCCGCCGGCATCGGCAGCGAGCGGATCACCGTGCTCGTGGCCACCGGCCTGCACCGCCCCAACGAAGGAACCGAGCTTGCCGAAGTGATCGGCGACCCCTGGGTATTCGCGCATGCAACCGTCGAGAATCACTTCGCCCGTGACGATGCGGCGCACGTCGACCTCGGCGTCACTCCGACCCGCCGCACGCCGGTCAAGCTCGATCGCCGCTTCGTGGAGGCCGACCTGCGTATCGCCACCGGCCTCGTCGAGCCGCACTTCATGGCGGGTTATTCCGGCGGGCGCAAGGTGATCGCCCCGGGCATCGCTCACGAGGACACGATCCGCACCTTCCACAGCGCGCGCTTCATGGAGGATCCGCTCGCCATCCAGTGCAACCTCGACGGCAATCCGCTGCACGACGAGCAGCTCGCCATCGTGCGCATGCTGGGCGAGGTGTACGCGGTCAATACGGTGCTCGACGACGACCGCGAGCTCATCCATGTGAACTTCGGCGAGGTGATCGCGAGCCACCTCGAAGCCGTCGACTTCGTGGCGTCGTCGACCCGGGTGCCGGTCGGCCGGCGCTTCCGGACGGTGGTCACGTCGGCGGCCGGACACCCGCTCGACAAGACGTATTACCAGACGGTGAAGGGGATGGTCACGCCGCTCGACATTCTCGCCCCGGGCGGCCGCCTCATCGTCGCCTCGGCGTGCTCGGAAGGGCTCGGTTCGGCGGAGTTTCGCGACGCGCAAGCGCGGCTCAATCGCCTCGGCCCGGATGCGTTCCTGCAGACCCTGCTCGCCAAGCGCTTTGCCGACGTCGACGAGTGGCAGACCGAGATGCAGCTGAAGCCGATGCGCGCCGGCCATGTGCAGCTCTTCACCACCGGGCTCGATGCCGAGGAACGCGCCCTCACCGGCGTGGAAGCGATCGATTCGGTGGAGACCGCGATCGCCGATGCGCTCACCGCGGCCGGTGATCCCGACGTCGCGGTGATTCCCGAAGGCCCGTACGTGGTGCCCGTGGTGGCGTGAGCGTGCCGGGGCTTGCCATCCACCTCGACCTCGTCGGCGGGCTCGCCGGCGACATGTTCGTCGCCGCGCTGGTCGATGCGTTGCCACAGTTGCAGGCACCAGTGGAGGCAGCGGTCGCCGCGCTGCGCCCACCCGGCAGCGCGCTGCCGGCGTTCACCACCGGCGACAGCGCGGGGTTGCGCGCGCGCCGCTTCGGACTGCCGCCGGGTTACCGCCATGCGGCGGCGAGGCCCGCGGCGCATCGGCCCATCCCAGACAACCACGGCACCTCGAGCGCCGTGATCCGCGCACGCATCGCCGACGCGCCGTTGCCCGAGGCCACGCGTGACCACGCGCTTGCCCTGCTCGCGCTGCTCGCCGAAGCCGAAGCCAACGTGCACGGGATGCCGGTCGACGCAGTGCACTTCCATGAGCTCGCCGATTGGGATTCGCTCATGGATCTCGTCGCCGCCGGTTGCATCGCGGCGGAGTTGTCCGTAGCGACCTGGTCGGCGTCCGCGCCGCCGCTGGGCAACGGCCAGGTGCGCACCGCGCACGGCCTGCTGCCGGTGCCGACCCCGGCGACCGTGGCGCTGCTCGTTGGCTACCCCTGGCACGACGACGGTGTGGCCGGCGAGCGGGTGACCCCCACCGGCGCCGCGATCCTGCGCCATCTCGTCGCTCCGGCGCGCTGCGGCGGTGCCCGCGTGACCGGTCGTCTGACGGGCATCGGCGTCGGCGCCGGAACGCGCGCGTTGCCCGGCCTGCCCAACGTGACGCGCGCGCTCGTCTTCGAAACGCTGGCGCAACCCCGCACCGCCGACATCGATGCCGATGTCGTCGCCGTCCTCGAGTTCGACGTCGACGACATGACCGGCGAGGAAATCGCGCTCGCCGCCGACCGCCTGCGCGCGCGTGCCGGCGTCCTCGACCTGTCGCTCGCCGCCCGCACCGGCAAGAAGGGGCGCCCGGCGATCGAGATGCGCGTGCTCACGCAACCGGCGGCGGCGGATGCGGTCGCCCATGCGTGCTTCACCGAGACCTCCACGCTCGGCCTGCGCGCGCGCGAGGAGCAGCGCCGCATCCTGCGCCGCTCCGAAGTACGCACGCAGGTCGACGACTGCGCGGTGACGGTGAAATTCGCGCAGCGACCGGGGGGCGAGACCAGCGGCAAGGCGGCGCACGACGACACGCTGCGCGGCGCCACGCTCGTGGCCCGTCGAGCGGCAGGCAACCACGCGGTGGACGCGGCGCTCGCTGCGAATGCGAAGCGCGCTGCGCGCCCTCGGGAATCGACCGACGCGATCGGCCGAGGCGCCGCGGCCCCGGACGCCGACACCCGGGCGCCCGTTCCCGAGCCGGACGCGTGATGAGCGATTATTCCGACGTCGCCGCCGCGCTCGCTGCCGTCGTCGCCGCGCTCGATCGCCACCCGCGGCTCGCCATCGCGGTGAGCGGCGGCGTCGACTCGCTCACCCTCGCCCACCTCGCGACGCGGCACTCCCGCACCGTCGCCACGATGTACCACGCGACAAGTCCGGCAGTGCCGGCGGCGGCACGCTCCCGCGTCGAGACGCACGCCGCCGCGCATGGATGGAAACTCGTGGTGATCGACGCCCACGAGCTCGCCGATCCGAACTATCGCGCCAATCCCGTCGACCGCTGCTATTACTGCAAGACGAGCCTGTACACGCGCATCGCGGCGATCACCACCGACCCCATCGCCTCGGGCACCAATCGCGACGACCTGGGCGACTATCGCCCGGGCCTGCGCGCCGCCGCCGAGCGGGCCGTCGTCCACCCGTATGTCGAGGCCGGCATCGGCAAGGATGCGATCTACGCGCTCGCGCACGGCTTCGGGCTTGCCGATCTCGAGCGGCTCCCCGCGCAGCCGTGCCTCGCGAGCCGCGTCGAGACCGGCATCGCGATCGACCCCGCCGACCTCGCCTTCATCGATGCGATGGAACGCGCGCTCGCGGCGCGGCTCGGCAGCGAGGCGACATTGCGCTGTCGGGTGACGCACGCCGGCATCGTCGTCGAATTGGGAGCTGCCGAGTTCGCCCGCGACGCGGCGATCGCCGGCGAGGTCGCCACCGCCGAATGCGCGCGCGCCGGTCGTCGTCTCACTGCGGTGCGACGCTACGTGCGCGGCGCCGCCTTCCTGCACGAACACTGACATGGCCGACGACTTCCGCTTCGACTGGGATCGCGCCGCGCGAACCGGGACCAGCGAAGCCGTCCTCTGCGACGGCAAGAGCGAAGCACAGATCGCCGCCATCGTCCAGCACGTCGCCGCGCGCTCCGGCCGACTGCTGCTCACCCGCCTCGCCGCCGACCGGCACGCGCAGTTGCCCGCGGCCACCCGCGGCGTGCTCGACTACGACGAGATCTCGCGCACCGCGTTCCTCGGTCCATTGCCGCCGCTGCGTGCGGCCGCGCGGGTGGCGATCGTTTGCGGTGGCACCTCGGATGTTCCCGTCGCGATCGAAGCCGAGCGCACGCTGCGCTTCGCGGGCGAAGCGGTCTCGCGTTACGTCGATGTCGGCGTCGCCGGCTTGTGGCGCCTCATGGAACACCTGGATGACATTCGCGCGCACCACATCGTGCTGTGCGTCGCCGGCATGGAAGGCGCGCTCTTCAGTGTCCTCACCGGGCTGGTGGCGAGCGCGGTGATCGCGGTGCCCACGTCGGTCGGCTACGGGGTGGCTGCCGGGGGCCGCGCCGCGCTCCACTCGGCACTTGCGAGCTGCGCCTCGGGGCTCGCGGTCGTGAATATCGACAACGGCTTCGGCGCCGCGCACGTCGCGCTGCGCATGCTGGGCGCGCACGCCGCGCTCGCCGATCGCGGGAACGCGACGGGCACGGGATCGGTCCAAGCCATCGAGGATTAGCGCATGCGCATCATGATTGCCACTGCCGTGGCGAGCTTGCTCGCCGCCGCTGCCTGCGGCGCGCCGCTGCCGACGCCTGCCACCGACCTGCCGCGCGCGTCGGCTCCGGGCACGCAAACGGCGGTGTTCGCGGGCGGCTGCTTCTGGGGGGTGGAGGCGGTGTTCCGCCACATGAAGGGCGTGCAGAGCGCCGTCTCCGGCTACGCCGGCGGCCGCACGAAGAATCCCACCTACGAGGACGTGAGCACCGGCATGACCGGCCACGCCGAAGCGGTCGAGGTGAAGTTCGATCCGTCGCAGGTGACCTACGGCGAGCTCCTGCGCGTCTTCATGTCGGCGGCGCACGATCCCACCGAGCTCAACCGACAAGGGCCCGACGTCGGCACGCAGTACCGCTCGGCGCTCTTTTTCGTGAACGCTGACCAGCAGCGCATCGCGCGTGCGTACGTCGCGCAGCTCGACGGCGCCAAGGCGTATTCCGCGAAGATCGTGACCGAGTTGGCGCCGCTTACCGCGTTCTACCCCGCCGAGGCGTATCACCAGGACTACCTCGCGCGCCACCCCACGCAGCCGTACATCGTCTACAACGACCTGCCCAAGCTCGAAGCGCTCAAACGCGATTACCCGGCGCTCACACGACCCGCGCCGCTGCGCGGGACGCCGTGAGCACATCGTCCTACTGCACCCGCGCGACATCCACCGACAGCACCTCGGACGCGTCGTTACCCCACGCCTGACGGATGTAACTCAAGAGTGCCGCCGTCTGCACGTCGTCGAGGTCGGCGGGCGGCATGCCGTACGGGCGCGGGACCGCGATCGTGGTCGGTCCGAACACACCGTGGCGCAGCGCCTGCACGAGGTTGTCGACATTCGGTGCGAGCGCCGTGGGATTGCCGGCGAGCGGCGGATACGCACCGGGCACACCACGACCGTCGCGCCCGTGGCAATCAGCGCAGCGATCGATGAACAGGCGCTCGCCGCGCACGCGGATATCCGACCGCAGGGGTGACGGCACGGTCGCGGTCCTGGGCACCGGCGACAGTGCTGCGAGATACGTGGCGGCGTCGCGCAGATCGGCATCCGTCCAGTGCTGCGTGCTCTCGCGCACCACGCTCGCCATCGGCCCGGTCACGCTGCCGTGCGCGTTGCGCCCCGTGCGCAGCAGGGTGACGAGGTCGTCGACGCTCGCTGCGTGCGCAGTCGGATGCAACGAGGGTGCGTACCAACCCTGCCCCGGAATCACGCCGCCGGTCAGCGTCTTCGCCGGCGCGCCCCAGCGATTGCGCGGCGCGTGGCACGCATCGCAGTGGCCAAGACCCCAGACCAGCGACTCGCCGCGCGCGACGGAGGCGGCCCGCGTGCCTGACCCATCCGGCGCACCATCCGCGGTCGGCGCGGCGATCGTGGGTGCCCCGGTCCTGGATGCCGGCGCCGGGACGACGGCGCGTGCCGGCTCGAAGAAGAGCCACTGCCACGCGGCAAGCGCCGCCTGCGTGCCGAAGGGGAAGCGCAGTTCGTGCGGCCGCGACGGCTGCCGCGCCGGCGCGAGGCTGCGCAGGTACGCGTAGATCGCGTCGGCATCCGCGCGTGCCATGCGCGTATACGACGTATACGGGAACGCCGGCACGAGCCGCCGTCCGTCACGCGAACGGCCTTCGTGCACCGCGCGCCAGAAATCGTCGCGCGACCAGCGCCCGATCCCGGTCCCGTCGTCCGGCGTGAGGTTGCCCGCGTACACCGTCCCGAACGGCGTGCGGATGCCGCGCCCGCCGGCGTAGTCCGCTCCCCCGGGTACGGTGTGGCAGCCCGCGCAGTTGCCGATGCGCGCGAGGTACGCGCCGCGGGCGACGAGGTCGGCGCCGCCGGGTGCCGGCGTCGCGGTCACCGCGGGCCCGGCCGGCGAATCGGGGGTCAAGGCGCCGCACTCGAGCGGCCACCGGGGCGGCGGCGTGGTGGCCGGTGCGGAGGGCACCGGCACCGGCTGCGCGGCGAGCCATTGGCTCACGATAGCGACGTCGGCGGCACCGAGCCGATGCGCGATGGTCGCCATGCAGTCGGGTTCGCGCGCGCGGCGCGCCGCCTGCCGCCAGGCGCCGAGTTGCGCGACGAGGTAGTCGCGCGGCAGCCCGACCAGCCCCGGCACGTACGGCGCGATGCCGGTGAGCTTCTCGCCGTGGCAGGCGCTGCACGCCGGCACTTCGAGGCGCGCATCGCCGTCGCGGACGAGCGCCTGTGCCCGCCGCGCGGCATCGGCGACGGGCAGCGCGCTCGCCGGCGGCGGATACGGCACCTCCTGCGCCGCGAAGTACGCGGCCAGTTGCCGCAGCATCGCGTCGTCGAGGTTCTCGAGCAGGCGTGACATCGTGACGTTCCCGCGGCGCCCGTCGCGAAAGTTCTGCATCTGGACGAGCAGATAGCCGGCCGGCTTGCCGGCGAGCCGCGGCACGTAGCCGTCGGGGCGCGACTGCCCTTGCGGCCCGTGGCAGCCGGTGCACGCCTTCGCCCGCTGCTCCATCGTGTCGGGGACCGCGTGCGCGTCGAGGCACAGCGCGGCGAGCACGGCGCCGGCCAGCGTGCGCCATCGCGGCACCACCGGCCGCCGCCCACCGCACGCGGGCTGCCACGCGTCAGCGGCGGCCGGCATCGGGGCCGCGGCGAGCGCGCGTCGGAGCAAGGCAAGGATGGATGAAGGAAGACATGCAGACGAAGGTCACACCGGCAGCGATCGTACCGCACGCCGACCGGCGCGCTGCCGGAAGCGCGAGCGAGCGATGCGTGCCGCCACTGGCGCGCCGCCGCTGGGGCATGGACTCGCCGCCCGAACGCAAGGACGCCGTCCACCCAGCGGTCGGCTACCATGGCAGCGAGCGCGCGCCGGCGCGAGCTCCCGGTGGCGGGTACGGACGGCCGCACCCATCACCGGCGATCGCCACGAAAGGATCTTCCATGCAACCCGACAACGGGCGCCGCAGTCTCGCGACGCTGTGCATTCATGGCGGCGAAGAGATGGACGCGCAGGGCGCACTGCACACCCCCCTATACAACCACTCGACGTTCGGCTTTCGCTCGACGCAGGCGCTGCTCGACGTCGTCGAGGGACGCACCGAAGGCAACCTCTACACGCGCTACGGCCTCAACCCGACGATTCGCGCGGTCGAGCGCAAGCTGGCACTCATCGAGGGTGGCGAGGCGGCGCTCGTCTTCGGCTCCGGGATGGCGGCGGCCTCGGCGATCTTCCTCGCGCAGTGCGCGAGCGGCGACCACGTCGTCTGCGTCGGCGACGTGTACGGCGGCACCTTCGAGCTCCTCGCCACCAACCTGCCGAAGTTCGGGATCACGACGACGTTCCTCCTCGGCCACGAGATCGAGCGGCTGGCCGGTGCGCTCACTGCCCGCACGCGGCTCGTCTTCTTCGAGACGCCGACCAATCCCAACATGGAAGTGATCGACATCGCCGCCACCGCGAAGATCGCCCGGGTCGCCGGCGCGCTCACCGTCGTCGACAACACCTTTGCCTCGCCGGTCAACCAGTCGCCGCTCGCCCTCGGCGCCGACCTCGTGATGCACAGCGCGACGAAGTATCTCGGCGGCCACAGCGACCTCACCGGTGGCGTGGTGATCGGTGCACAGGCGCTCGTCCGCACGATCGTTCCGTGGCGCAAGAACCTCGGCCAGGCGATGGCGCCCGACGTCGCGTTCCTGCTCTCGCGCAGCCTGCGCACGCTGACCGTGCGCGTGCGCCAGCAAAACGAAAATGCGCAGGCGGTGGCGGAGTTCCTCGCCACGCACCCCAAGATCGTCAAGGTGAACTATCCCGGCCTGCCGTCATCCCCCGGCCACGCGCTCGCGGCGCGGCAGATGCGCGGCTTCGGCGGGATGATCAGCTTCGTCTACGACGGCGACGCCGCGGCAACGGCGGCGATGGTCGATCGGCTGCGCCTCGTCGCCATCGCGCCGAGCCTGGGTGGCGTCGAGACACTGGCGACGCAGCCGATCACGACGACGCACCACGATCTCGCCCCGGCCGAGCGCGCGCGGCGCGGCATCGTCGACGGCCTCGTGCGGCTGTCGATCGGACTCGAGGACGCCGGCGACCTCATCGCCGATCTGCGGCAGGCGCTGGGGTAGCGTCCGGCGTCGCCAGCGCGGCCAGCACGGCGAGCCTCCGGTCGGAACCCTCCCGGGCGTCGCCTGAGACGGAGCGAATTCCCGGCTCGAACCGCCGCGCCGGCGCCAGGTCAGTGCTCGCCTCGGTCGTCCTCACTGCGGGGAGGAGCCGTCGTTGACGAGCAGTTGCAGGCTGAACAAATGCTCGGGATCTTCCCAAACCTGCGCCACGCGCAGCCCGGCTCGCGCGCAAAGGTGAGCGAAAGATGCGTGCGAGTACTTGCAGCTGATCTCGACCAGCATGCTTTCGGCGGCATCGAAGTGGAAGGCACGACCGGACACGCGCACGTCCTGGCTGCGGCGGCTCACGATGAACGCCTCGATACGCGACGCCAGGGCGTTGTAACGCGATCGCGCGCTGAAGCCAGAGAGATCGAAATCGGCCCCCAGTTCCCGATTGAGACGCACGAGCATGTTGAGCGTGAACCGAGCGGTGACCCCGGCGGCATCGTTGTAGGCCGCCTCGATCATCGCGGGATCCTTGATCAGGTCGGCGCCGACGAGCGCTGCGCCATCGTCGCCCATTTCGGCGCGCATCCGGCGCAACAGCCCCACCGCGGAGGCGCTGTCGAAGTTGCCGATCGTGGAGCCCGGAAAATAGATGACGCGGCGGTCGGGCCTGCGTTGCGGCGTGGGGAGGATGAGGGGCCTCGTAAAGTCGGCACAGACCGGGAGCACCTCGATGGCCGGCAAGCGATCACGGAGACGGGCCACGCTTTGACGCAGTGCGCTCGACGAGATCTCGATCGGCACGTAGGCCACCGGATGTTCGAGATGGGCGAGCAGCATCTGGGTCTTGATGCCGGCGCCGCTGCCGTATTCCAGCAGCAGCACCTCGGGACCGAGTGCGCTCGCAATCGCGGCGACATGCCGACGCATCAACGCCAGTTCGGCGCGCGTCAGATAGTACTCGGGCTGGATGCAGATCGCCTCGAAGAGTGCCGAGCCCTTCGCGTCGTAGAAATATTTCGATGGCAACTGCTTCGGCCGGCGCGCGAGTCCGGCGCACACTTCCGCCCGCATGTCGATCCCGGCACCATGCGGGGCATCGAGCCGCAACGCGTGCGCACGCGTATTCATCCATCCTTCCCGAGGCGGATGCCCATGAACTGCCAGCGATCGGGCGGATAGAAGAAGTTGCGATAACTGGCTCGAACGTGCCCTGCCGGCGTTGCGCATGAGCCGCCGCGCAGCACCCACTGCCCGCACATGAACTTGCCGTTGTATTCGCCGAGCGCCCCGGGAAGTGGTCGGAAGCCCGGGTAGGCAACATAGGGACTCGCGGTCCATTCCCACACGTCACCGAAGAGTTGCAGCGGCGCGTCGGAGTCGGCGACGGGCGCACGCGGATGCAGGAACCCCGCCTCTTGAAAATTGCCGATTGCCGGATCGCGTGTCGCGGCGAGGGCCTCCCACTCGGCTTCGGTCGGCAGTCGCGCCCCCGCCCAGCGCGCAAAGGCATCGGCTTCGTAATAGCTCACATGGCATACCGGCGCGTACGGATCGATCGCCCGCAGCCCGCCCAGCGTGAACTCACCGGCGAGATCGTCCCGCCAGTACAGCGGATGCTGCCATCCCTCGCGTTGTACCGTGGCCCAGCCTTCGGACATCCACAGGCTCGGCGTGCGATAGCCGCCATCCGCGATGAATTCGCGGTACTCGCCGTTGTTGACCGGACGACTGGCGATCGCGTGCGGGTGCAGCAGTTCGCGATGTCGTGGGCCCTCGTTGTCGTAGGCGAAACCACCGCCTCCGTGGCCCGTTTCCGTCACCCCTTCCGGGCCCCGGATGAAGCGCATCGGCACGCTGGCCGTTCCCGACACGCAGGGTGTTGGCGCATACGCCGGCTGCAACGGGTTGATCGAGAACAGGTGCTTGACATCGGTCAGCAGCAATTCCTGGTGTTGCTGCTCGTGGTGGAGCCCCAGCGTCACCAGCATCGCCAGTTCCGCGTCGTCGGGACGGCGTGCGAGCCAGTCGCGGACACCGCAATCCACGTGTTCGCGGAAACCGATGATCTCGCCCAGGGTCGGGCGTGACAACAGGCCACGCTGGGCTCGCGTGAAGATCGGCCCGGCGGCCTGGTAATACGAATTGAAAAGATAGTGCCACTCGGGGTGGCGCGGCTGCCACCGGGAGTCGCG
>JADZAQ010000137.1 GCA_020852555.1 Burkholderiales bacterium | reverse complement strand
TGCGCGGGCGCGCGGTGGGCGCCGCGTGCATCTCCGGCGCCGACTGCAGGTGGTCGTAGTCGAAGGTGACCGGCTCGTAGTAGTCGTCGATCTGCGGCAGGTGCGGATTGGCGACGAGGCGCCTGAGGAGCTTCCAGCGCGCGCCCTGCCGCGGCTCGATGGCGCCGTTCGCCTTGCGCACCCAGCCGCCGTTCCATTTGTTCTGGTTCTCCCACTCCTTGGGGTAGCCGATGCCGGGCTTGGTCTCGACGTTGTTGAACCACGCGTATTCCATCCCCGGCCGGCTCGTCCACACGTTCTTGCAGGTGACCGAGCAGGTGTGGCAGCCGATGCACTTGTCGAGGTTCAGCACCATCCCGATCTGCGCGCGGATCTTCATGCGGCCTCCCGACGAGCCGCCTCAAGGGAGGCCAACGCCCCCTCCGGGGGCAGCGAACGAATGTGAGCGTGGGGGTTCATGCTCCCTCTCCTAACTTCTGCACCATCGCCGCCCGCTCGTCGCCGCGCGGCGTATCGAGCCAGTCGACCTTGGCCATCTTGCGCACGACGACGAACTCGTCGCGATTGGTGCCGACGGTCCCGTAGTAGTTGAAGCCATACGCGAGCTGCGCGTAGCCGCCGATCATGTGCGTCGGCTTCAAGACGGTGCGCGTCACCGAGTTGTGGATCCCGCCGCGCGTGCCGGTGATCTCCGCGCCGGGCGTGTTCACCGTCTTCTCCTGCGCGTGGTACATCATCACCATGCCGCGCTGCACGCGCTGGCTCACCACCGCCCGCGCGGCGATCGCGCCGTTCACGTTGAAGAGCTCGACCCAGTCGTTGTCGACGACGTTCGCGCGTTGTGCGTCGTCCTCGGAGAGCCAGATCACCGGGCCGCCGCGATTGAGCGTCAGCATGATGAGGTTGTCGGTGTAGGTCGAGTGGATCCCCCACTTCTGGTGCGGCGTGATGAAATTGAGCAGGATCTCCGGATTGCCGTTCGAACGCACGTTGTGGATCGCCGCGGTCGCCTTGAGATCGACCGGCGGTCGATAGCTGCCGAGGCCCTCGCCGAACGCGCGCATCCACGCGTGGTCCTGGTAGAACTGCTGGCGCCCGGTGAGCGTACGCCACGGGATCAGCTCGTGGACATTGGTGTAGCCCGCGTTGTAGCTCACGGTCTCGCTTTCCACGCCGCTCCAGGTCGGCGAGCTGATGATCTTGCGCGGCTGCGCCTGGATGTCGCGGAAGCGGATCTTCTCGTCCTCGCGGTGCAGCGCCAGGTGCGCATGCTCGCGGCCGGTGATCTTGGAGAGCGCCGTCCACGCCTTCACCGCGACCTGGCCGTTGGTCTCGGGGGCGAGCATGAGGATCACCTCGGCGGCATCGATGTCCGTTTCGATCCGCGGCATCCCGCGGGTGGCGCCCTCGGCGGCGACCACCCCGTTCAACTCGGCCACGTGCCGCACCTCGTCCTGCGTGTTCCAGGCGATGCCCTTGCCGCCGTTGCCGAGCTTGCCCATGAGCGGCCCGAGCGCGGTGAAGCGCCGGTACACGTTGGGATAGTCGCGCTCGACGACCGTCATTTGCGGTGCCGTCCGCCCGGGAACGAGATCGGCCTCACCGCGCTTCCAGTCGGCCACGTCCAACGGCTGCCCCAGCTCACCCGCCGTGTCGTGCATGAGCGGCGTCAGCACCAGGTCGCGCTCCACGCCGAGGTGCCCGGTACACAGTTGCGAGAATTTCTGCGCGAATCCCTTGTAGATCTCCCAGTCGCTGCGCGCCTGCCACGCGGGGTCGACCGCGGAGGACAGCGGATGGATGAAGGGGTGCATGTCGCTCGTGTTGAGGTCGTTCTTCTCGTACCAGGTCGCCGTCGGCAGCACGATGTCCGAATACATGCACGTCGTGCTCATCCGAAAGTCGAGCGTGACCAGGAGATCGAGCTTCCCTTCCGGCGCCGCCGCGTGCCACTTCACCTCCGCGGGCCTGGCGTCGGCGTCGCCCAGGTCCTTGCCCTGCACGCCGTTCGACGTGCCGAGGAGATGCTTGAGGAAGTACTCGTGTCCCTTGCCGCTCGATCCCAGGAGGTTCGAGCGCCACACGAAGAGGTTGCGCGGCCAGTTGGCCGGATCGTCCGGATCCTCGCAGCTCATGGCGAGCCGCCCGTCCCGGAGCGCGGCCGTCGCGTACTCCTTCGGGTCCAGGCCCGCCGCCTGCGCATCGCGCACCACTTGCAGCGGATTGGTCTTCAACTGCGGCGCCGACGGCAGCCAGCCCATGCGCTCGGCGCGCACGTTGTAGTCGATCATGCTGCCGCCGTAGGCCGCGCGGTCGGCGAGCGGCGAGAGGATCTCGTCGACGCCGAGCTTCTCGTAGCGCCACTGGTCGGTGTGCGCATAGAAGAACGAGGTGGAGTTCTGCTGGCGCGGCGGGCGAATCCAGTCGAGCGCGAAGGCGAGCGCGGTCCAGCCCGTTTGCGGGCGCAGCTTCTCCTGCCCCACGTAGTGCGCCCAGCCGCCGCCGCTTTGGCCCACGCAGCCGCACAGCATCAGCATGTTGATGATGCCGCGGTAGTTCATGTCGCAGTGATACCAGTGGTTCATCCCGGCGCCGATGATCACCATCGACTTGCCGTGCGTCTTGTCGGCGTTGTCGGCGAACTGGCGGGCGACCGTGATCGCCTGCACGCGCGGCACGCCGGTGATGCGCTCCTGCCACGCCGGCGTGTACGGAACGTCGTCGTCGTAGTCCCGGGCGGCATTCTCGCCGGCAAGACCACGACCGACACCGTAGTTCGCCACCAGGAGATCGAAGACCGTCGCCGCCTGCACCGCCGCGCCACCGGCGACCACGATGCGCTGCACCGGCACGCTGCGCACCAGGACCGCGTCACCCGGACTGTTGGTGAAGTGCTCGTGGACGATGCCGCCGAAGTAAGGAAAGGCGACGCGAGCGCTCTGCGCCTGCGCGCCCCCGGTCTCGATCGCCGACAGCCGCAGCCGGACTTCGCCGCCCCGCTGGGCGTCCTTCGCTTCCAGGTTCCAGCGGCCGGCGTCCGCGCGACCGTCGGCGCCCCAGCGGAAGCCGACCGCACCGTGCGGCAACACCACCTTTCCATCCTGGTCACAGGCGACCGTCTTCCACTCGGGATTGTTCTCCTGCCCGAGCTTGCCGTCGAAGTCGGAAGCGCGCAGGTAGCGGCCGGGTACCAGCACGACCTCGCCACCCGGCAGCGTCTTCTCCTCGAGGAGCACCAGCAGCGGCAGATCCGTATAGCGTCGCGCGTAGTCGTCGAAATACGCGCTGCGCCGGTCGACGTAGAACTCCTTCACGATGACGTGTCCCATCGCCATCGCGAGCGCGGCGTCGGTGCCCTGCTTCGGGTGCAGCCACAGGTCGGCGAGCTTCGATACCTCGGCATAGTCGGGGGTCACCGCGACCGTCTTCGCGCCCTTGTAGCGCACCTCGGTGAAAAAGTGCGCATCGGGCGTACGCGTCTGCGGCACGTTGCTGCCCCAGGCGATGAGGTAGGTGCTGTTGTACCAGTCCGCCGATTCGGGCACGTCGGTCTGTTCGCCCCAGGTCTGCGGCGACGAGGGCGGCAGGTCACAGTACCAGTCGTAGAAGCTCAACGACACGCCGCCGATGAGGGAGAGGTAGCGGCTGCCCGCGGCATAGCTCACCATCGACATCGCCGGAATCGGCGAGAACCCGATCACCCGATCGGGCCCGTACTTCTTGATCGTGTAGACGTTCGCGGCCGCGACGATCTCGTTCACCTCGTCCCAGCTCGAACGAACGAAGCCGCCCATGCCACGCAGCCGCTGGTAATCGCGTCGCGTCTCCTCCGACTCGACGATCGACGCCCAGGCGGCGATCGGATCGTGGGCGAGTCGTGCGCGCCGCCAGTGCCGCAGCAGCCGGCCGCGCACCAGCGGATATTTCAGCCGGTTCGCGCTGTACAGGTACCAGCTGTACGAGGCGCCACGCGCGCAGCCGCGCGGCTCGTGATTGGGCATGTCGAAGCGCGTGCGCGGATAGTCGGTCTGCTGCGTCTCCCAGGTGACGATGCCGCCCTTGACGTAGATCTTCCACGAGCAGCTGCCGGTGCAGTTGGTGCCGTGCGTCGAGCGCACGATCTTGTCGTGACCCCAACGGCCGCGGTACGCGTCCTCCCAGGTGCGATCCTCGCCGGTGACCATGCCGTGCCCGCCGGCGAACGCCTCGCGCGGCTGCGAGAAATAGGTGAGGCGATCGAGAAAGTGGCTCATCGTGATCGTTCCATCGATTCGGTCATGGGTTCTTGATGTACGCGTTGCGCCGGAGGTAGAACCACCAGTTGACGACGAGGCACACCGCGTAGAACGCGGCGAAGCCGTACATCGCGTGCTGCGGCGTCCCCGCCTTGATCTGGTTGCCGATCACGATCGGCGCGACGAAGGCGCCGTAGGCGGCCACCGCCGAAGTCCAGCCCAGCACCGGGCCCGCCTGCGTGCGGTCGAAGATGACGCCGATGGTGCGAAACGTCGAGCCGTTGCCGATGCCGCTGGCCGCGAACAGCACGATGAAGAGGCCCAGGAACGCGGGGAAGTACACCTCGGGCGTGGCCGAATGGTAGGCCATCATCATCACGTAGCCGACCGCGACCGACGCCACGACCATCACCGCCGAGATCACCTGCGTGACGATCGAACCGCCGACCCGGTCGGAGATCCAGCCGCCGATCGGGCGCACCGCGGCGCCGACGAAGGGGCCGATCCACGCGTAGGCCAGCACCGGCAGTGCGTTCGGATTGGGCTTGGTGTGCTGCATCACGCCGTTGGCGTCGGGTACGTGGACCACGTCGAAGATCACCTTCATGGCGAGCGGCAGCGCCATCGAGAAACCGATGAACGACCCGAAGGTGACGATATAGAGGGCGGTCAGGCTCCAGGTGTGCTTGTCCTTGAAGATCGCGTACTGCTTGGTGACCGCTTCCTTCATCGGTCCGAAGGCCGCGAGCTTCATGATCAGCAACGCGAGGACGATGTCGAGGGGGATCGACACCCACATGCTGATGAGGCCGACCCCGGTGGGCGGCGGCAGGTAGAGCCACAGCCCGAGGATCGCCGGGATGAAGGCGAGCGTGTAGAGCCAGGTCACCTTGGCAAAGGCGGCGATCGGATGGCCGGTGGCCGGCGACACCGTCTTCAGGTTGTTCATGCCGAACCAGCACAGCACGGCAAGCGGCACCAGCGAGAACACCCACGCGAAGCCGGCGTTCTGGATCCAGGTCGGGGTGCCGGCGGGAATCTTGCCGAAGATCCAGCCGCTCTCCTTGACGAGCGTCTCGGGTCCACCGCCGAGGGCGCCCAGCAGGGGTACCGTCATCACCAGCGGCACCACGATCTGCATCGTGGTCACGCCGAAATTGCCGAGGCCGGCGTTCAAGCCGAGCGCGGTACCCTGCAGCCGCTTCGGGAAGAAGGTGCTGATGTTCGACATCGACGAGGCGAAGTTGCCGCCACCCACGCCGCACCACAGCGCCATCAGCTGGAAGGTCCACAGCGGCCAATCGGGGTGCTGCAGGACGATGCCGGTACCGAGCGCGGGCGCCAGCAGCATCGCCGTGGTGAGGAAGATCGTGTTGCGCCCACCGGCCAGCCGGATGAAGAAGGACGACGGGATGCGCATCGTGGCGCCGGCGATGCCGGCGATCGCGGTCAGCGTGAAGAGTTGCTCCTGGGTGAAAGGAAACCCCAGGTTCAGCATCTGCACGGTGATGATTCCCCACATGCCCCAGACGGCGAACCCGCACAGCAGCGCCGGAATGGAGATCCACAGGTTGCGGTAGGCGATGCGCTTGCCGGTCGCGTCCCAGAAGGCGGGATCTTCGGGCCGCCAATCGACGATGGTCGCTCCCGATCCTCCAGGCGCGGCCGGGGGTGGTGCTTCGCGGGTGGTCGTCATCGCATCCCCATCACGATCGCGAGGCGGGACCGGTCGGTGCCGCCGCCGCGTGGCTGCCGATGTGCAGCGGCGAGGCCGGCGCATGCGGGCCGATCACCTCGGTACGGCGCACCTCGGTCCAGTACATCCAGATGAGCGAGACCCAGACCACGCCGTACATCAGCATGAAGGCGGACGAACGGATGCCGGTGAGGTCCATGAGCGCGCCGAACATGATCGGCAGCACGAAGCCGCCCAATCCTCCGGCGAGACCGACGATCCCGGAGACGACGCCGATGTTCCCCGGATAGTCGTCCGAGATGTACTTGAACACCGATGCCTTGCCGAACGCCCAGGCGATGCCGAGCACGAAGAGCAGCAGCGTGAACGCCCACACGTTGAGGCCGATGTGGAAGCTGCGCGGACCGCTCAAGGTGTTGATCGTGAGGTCGGTCTGCGGATACGACAGCAGGAAGAGGCAGATCCAGCTCACCCACATCACCCACCAGGTGAGCGCGTGCGCGCCGACCTTGTCGGAGAGCCAGCCGCCGACCGCGCGCAGCACGCCGCCCGGCAGCGAGAAGCAGGCGGCGAGCAACGCCGCGGCACGGATGTCGAGACCGTATTCGCCGACGTAGTACTGGACCATCCACAGCGACAGCGCCACGTAGCCGCCGAACACGATCGAGTAGTACTGACAGTACTTCCACACCTTCGGATCCTTGAGCGCCACCAGCTGCTCGCGCCAGGTGACGCTGGCATCGACGCGGTGCCCGGGATCCGAATGGCTGAACCACCAGAACAGCAGTGCGGTACCGAGCATCATCGCGGCGTAGACCTCGGGTACCATCGTCCATCCGAAGGCGACGATGAGCGCGGGAGCGATGAACTTGTTCACCGCGGCACCGGAGTTGCCGGCGCCGTACACACCCATCGCGAAACCCTGCCGGTCGCGCGGAAACCAGCGGGCGACGTACGGGGTACCGACCGAGAACGAGCCTCCGGCCAGGCCGACGAAGAGGCCGAGCACGAGGAAGTGCCAATACTGCGTCGCGTAGGCGATGAGCCAGATCGGCACCACGCAGACCAGCATCAGGACGAACATGACGATGCGCCCACCGTACTTGTCGGTCCACATGCCGAGCGGAACGCGGATGAGCGAGCCGGTGAGCACCGGTGTCGCGGTGAGCAGGCCGAACTCGGTGGCGTTGAGGTCGAGCGATTTCCGAATCGGAATGCCGACCACGCCAAACATCATCCACACCATGAAGCAGACGGTGAAGGCGAGCGTGCTCGCCACCAGTACCGACAGCGCCTTCGCCTTCTGATCCATCGTCACCATCCCCCGCGGCCACTCGCGCCCGCCTCGAAGGATAGGTGGCGCCGCTGAATGCGCCCATCCTCCACTGGTGGAGTCGGGTCCGTCCGGAAGGAGGAGTCGGCGCGGCTTGCGCCTACTCCGGAAGGATGATGGGGGAACTACGTGATGTCGTGCGCGGCGGCGATGACCGCCGCCTGTACGCGCGAGCTCACGCCCAGCTTGCGCAGGATGTGCTGCACGTGGATCTTCACCGTCGTCTCGGCGATGCCGAGGGCGCGGCCGATCTCCTTGTTGCTCGCGCCGCGTGCAACGCCGCGCAGGATCTCGAGCTCGCGCGGCGACAGGAGCGCGAGGCCCGACGGCGCCGCGTCGACGGTATCGCCGGTCGCGGCAGCGTGATTGCCGGCCGCCTCGCGATAGGCATCCACCAGCTTGCCCGTCATCGCCGGCGCGACGACCGACTCGCCGCGCGCCGCGCGCAGCACCGCATCGACGAGCGCGTCGCCTTCCATCGTCTTCAGCAGATAGCCGCAGGCGCCGCCGCGCAGCGCGGCGGCGAGATCGTCGGCGTCTTCACTCACCGTGAGCATGAGGATCCGCGCCGCCGGCACCGCTTCGTGGAGCGCCGGCAAAGCGTCGACCCCCTTCACGCCAGGCAGGTGGTTGTCGAGCAGGACGACGTCGGGCGCGAGCGCCGGCGCGCGGCGCAGCGCCTCGCCCGCATCGGCCGCGTCCCCGGTGACGATGATGCGCGGATCGCCCGCGAGCAGCGCCGTGAGTCCACGGCGCAGCAGCGTGTGATCGTCGATGATCATGACCCGGACCGGTGCGCCCATCGGCATCTCAACGCTCCGCGCGGCGCGTGGGGCAACGTCCCGTCGCGGGTCGCACGTCAGGGTCCCGCGACCGCCGCGCCGTCGGTCACCGCCACCGCCGCGTCGCCCTGCGCGAGGGTGAGCACCACCGACGTCCCGCTGCCTGGCGCCGACTCGATCACGAGCGTGGCGCCGATCTTCTCCGCCCGCTCGTGCATGATCCGCAAACCGACGTGATCCTCCCCCGTTTGCGCGTCGGCGGCGAAGCCGACGCCATCGTCACGGACCTCGAAGCGCCACGCCGGCGCACGATCGACGTTGAGCCAGACGCCCTCCGCGCTGGCGTGCTTGCGTACGTTCGACAGCGCCTCCTGCACGACGTGCAGGATCTGGATCTGCAGGTCGGGCGCGAGCGGCAGCCCGTGTCCGCGCAGCGTGAGGCAGGTCGCGAGGCCCGACTGGTGCTCGAACTTGCGTAGCGTGGTGCGCAGCGCCGGCTCGATGTCCGCCCCCTGCGGCCGCGTGCGGAAATGGACGAGCAGCTCGCGCACGTCGCCGTAGCATTCGCGCACCCCGCTGTCGATCTCGTGCAGCACCTCGCGCGCCCGCGACAGGTCGCCAGCGGCGACCGCATCGCCCATGAGGCGAACCTGGATCTTGACGAAGGCCAGCGCCTGCGCGATGGAGTCGTGCAACTCGCGCGCGATGAAGGCGCGCTCCTGCGCGACCGCCGCCTCCTTCTCGAGGCCCGCGAGCCTGAGGTTCTCCATCGCCCCGGCGAGGTGCGCGGTGAGCGCCTCGAGGAGCGAGCGCTCGGCCGGCGTCGGGGTGACGTTGGCGTGATAGAACAGATCGACCTCGCCCAGGCGCCGCTCGTGCAGGCGAATCGGCAGCGACACGATGCTGCCATACCCCGCGGTCGCGCAATGCTTGACACCGGTGGGCCGCACGTCGTGGACCGCGATCACCCGCACCGCCGGCGAAGCTGCGTGCGTGCCGCAAAAGCAGCGACCCGCGTGGACGCATTGCTCGTGGTGGGCCATCGTCTCCGGGAGGCCCTCGGTGGCGAGCAGCACGTACTCGTCGCTGTCCTCGTCGACCCAACGGATCGCGACCCCGTCGGCGCGGGCGACGCGAACCACGCGCTGCGCGAAGCCGCGCGCGAGCTCGGCGAGCGTGGTGGCGTCGCTGGCGAGGGCGGTCACGCCGTAGAGCGCTTCGAGCCGCTCGCGCTTCTCGTCGAGCTGCGAGGTCTTCTCGACCACCCGCGCCTCGAGATTGCGATACAGCGACTGCAGGTGCGTCGCCATGCCGTTGAAGCCATCGGCGAGCGAAGCGAATTCGTCGGTGGTGACGCCGTCGACACGCGCACCGAAGTCGCCGTTGGCGATGCGCGCGGTCGCCTGCCGCAGGCGCCCGACCGGCTCCAGCACGAAGATATATCCGGTGACGAGGAGCACCGCGCCGCCGATCACCGCCAGGGCGATCATCGCGATCTGCAGGAGGTGCAGGAGCGCCGTCCAGCGCGCCACGTGGCGCTCGATCGCCGTGACCAGTGCATCGATCTCGGCGGTCAAGTCGGCCGCCTGCGCGAAGAGGCCGTCGGTACCGACGCCGTGCAAGCTGCCCCAGCGCGCACCAAACGCCCGTGCGCCGCCGACGACCGTGGAGAGCCGTTCGGCGACGACGGCATCGACGGGCACCGCCAGCGGCCGCTCGGCGTCACCGGTGCGCAGCAATTCGAGGCCGCGCTCGAAATCGGCGATGATCGCCGGCAAGCGCGCCTCATCGCGCAACGCGACGGCGAGCGCCCAGCGATTGACCTGCATGCGCATGCGGCCGGCCTCGTTGACCGCGGCTGCACCGCCATCGAGTTGCCAAGAGATCCACAGCGTCGCCGCGAACGAGGCGATGCCGAGCACCACGAACGGCGCGGCGACGACGCCGAGCGTCGAGGCGAGCGTCCAGTGCGCACGGGCTGCCATCGCGCCATCTTACAAAGATGTGCCGCTCCCGTGTTGCGTGCCGTCAACCCGTTCGTTGTAAGAGTCGTCCGACAGGAGAATGGCGGTTCGGCCGCTAGGGCGCCGGCGCTGATCCCGGCACGATGGCATCGTCCTGAACACCTTCCACGATCGGTCCTCCGGCGGCACGTAGCGGGCAACTACCAATGCCGAGCCGCTGCCCAACCGCAGCGACACCCAAGCGACACTCTCCCCAGTCGCGGAAGTGCTACTCCCGAGCTTCGTGTT
>JADZAQ010000136.1 GCA_020852555.1 Burkholderiales bacterium | reverse complement strand
GCCCTACGACCTCGACCGCGATCTCGTCCCGGTGACCGGCATCGCGTACGTGCCCGACGTGCTCGTCGTCAATACCAACGTACCGGTGAAGACCGTCGCCGAACTCATCGCCTACGCGAAGGCGAATCCCACCAAGGTCAACTTCGGCTCGTCGGGCAACGGCACGACGCGACACCTCGCCGGCGAGATCTTCAACCAGAAGACCGGCACGACGATGACGCACGTGCCGTACAAGGGCTCGGGCCCGGCGATGACGGGGCTCCTCGGCGGCGAGATCGAACTGATCTTCGAGGGCCTGGGCAGCGCGGCGTCGTACATCCGCTCGGGGAAGATCCGCGCCCTCGCGGTGACCTCGCCGAAGCGCTCGCCGGCGTTCCCCGACATCCCGACGATGGCGGAAGCCGGCGTGCCGGGCTTCGAATCTCTGTCGTGGTACGGCCTGTGGGCACCGGCCGGTACGCCGCGCGAGATCATCGCGCGCATGCAGGCCGCGGTCGCCCAGGCGTTCGAGGCGCCGGATCTGCGCAAGATCTGGGCCGACCAGGGCGCCGAACCGGGCGGCGAGCCGACCGCGCAGTTCGCGAGCTACGTGAAGACGGAGACCATGAAATGGGGCAAGGTCGTCCGCGACAGCGGCGTCACGCTCGATTGATGGCCGGTCGTAGTCTGCCTGCCATCGCCTGACTGCGCGGACGCTACCCGGTGCGCCTCATCCGCCGCCTGCTCGTCGCGTTGCTGCTCGTCGCCGTCGGCGCGCTCGCACTGCGTACCTTCGAGGTGATGCGCGGGCCGGCGCTCGCGCCGTGGCACCTCGTCGTGCCGCCGGAACTCTCCGCCGAGGCAATCGACGCCAGCGACTGGAAGGGCTACCTCAGCGCGGAGGATGCGGCGTTCGCCACCGTGCGCCATGAGGTGACCGAAAGGCTCACGCCCGACGAGCGCTCGGCGGTCAATCGCTACGATGCCGCCGCGCCGATGTATCCGGGGCGCTTCGCGCAGGACTGGAACCGTTCGTACGTGGCGCTGCCCAGTGGCACCCCGGTCGGGGCCGCGGTGATGTTGCACGGGCTTACCGATTCGCCGTACAGCCAGCGCCGCCTTGCGCAAGCCTACGTCGCACACGGCTATGCGGTGGTGGCGCCGCGCATGCCGGGGCACGGCACGGTGCCGGCGGGGCTCACCGCAGCCTCGCGCGAGCAATGGATCGCCGCCACGCGGCTCGCCGTACGCGAGGCGCGGCGCCTGGTGCCCGCCCCGGCGCCGTTGCACGTCGTCGGCTACTCGAACGGCGGCGCGCTGGCGGCGCTATACGCGCTCGACGCCTTGGCCGATCCCAAGCTCGCCGCCCCGCAGGCGATCGTGCTGATCTCGCCGATGATCGGCGTCACCCGCTTCGCGCGGTTCGCCGGTGTCGCCGGCTGGCCCGCCGTCTTCCCGACCTTCGCCAAGGCCGCGTGGCTCGGCATCGAGCCCGAATACAACCCGTTCAAGTACAACTCGTTCCCGGTGCGCGCGGCACGCGAGTCCTACGCGCTCACCCGCGACGTGCAGCGGGCGCTCGAAGCCGCGCATACGTCGGGGCGCCTCGCTGGCATCGCGCCGGTCATGACCTTCCAGTCGGTGGTCGACTTCACCGTGAGCACCCCCGCGGTGGTGCGCGCGCTGTACGACGTGCTGCCCGCCAACGGCAGCGAGATCATCATCTACGACGTCAACCGCGATGCCAATTTCGAGACGCTGCTGCGCACGTCGGCGCGGGCGGCGCTCACCGATCTCTTCGCGCCGGCGCCGCGCCGCTACACGACGACGGTCATCGCCAATGCCCCCGACGGGGCCGACGGCGCGGTAGCGCGCACGGTTCCCGCCGGCGCGCGCGACGAGATCACGACGCCGCTCGCCCAAGCCTTTCCGGCCACGATTTTCTCGCTGTCGCACGTCGCGCTGCCGTTCGCCCCGGACGATCCCCTGTACGGCACCGCCCCCGACCGCCGCGAGGACTTCGGCGTGCGCCTCGGCACGCTCGCGCTGCGCGGCGAGCGCAGCACGCTCATCGTCACGCCGGACGCGATGCTGCGCCTCACCTCGAATCCCTTCTATGCGGATCTCGCCGATCGGATCGTGCGCTGGGTCGCCGCCCTGCCCGCGCCACCCGCCAACGCAGCGGCGATCCCCGCGGCGGCACCACGCCCGCTGCCGCACGCCCCGCCGCCCGCGGGTGACGGCTCCGACGCGGTGCCGTAGCGAACGTCGCGGGTCGGCATAAGCGAGGGCGCCTCGCCGGCTGGCGTAGACTCGTGCACCTCGCGTGATCACGCCGCGAATCTTCGAATAACGACAGCAGGGAGACGGCATTCCGATGCGAGCAATGGGATGGGGCATCATGACGGTGGCGGCGCTGGCGAGCGCCACCGCCGGCGCGCAGGGGGCGGCGACCGACAGCCGCTGGAGCGTCAGTGCCGAGATGCTGCTCTCGTGGTTCAAGAGCAGCCCCACTCCGGTCCCGGTGATCGCCGATTACTACCTGAGCGAACCGGGTACGCACGTCCTTTTGGGGGGCGGCACGCTCAACACCAACCCGAACGCCGGCTTCCGGATGACGGGCACCTATCGGATCGACAACCGTTGGGGTGCCGAGCTCACGGGGTTCTACATGCCCTCGCGCAGCACCACGCAAGGCGTGAGTTCGTCGGGTGAGGCGGGCTCGGTCGATCTCCTGCTGCCCTACATCGATGCCACGACGCGCCGCGAGGACGTGAGCTTCATCTCCGACGCCCCCGATTACTCCGGTAAGGCGCAGACCACGCTCGACAACGACCTCGGCGGCTTCGAGCTCAATGCGACCTGGGCGTTGCCGGAACGCAGCGGTTGGCGCACGTCGCTCCTCGGCGGCTTTCGCTTCCTGCAGTTGCGCGAGACCTACTCGATCGGCACGTCGAGCCCGTACCGCGCGCCAAATCCCGAAGACGTCTGGAACACGACCGATAACTTCGATGCCCGCAACCGCTTCTACGGCTTTCAGGTCGGCGTGCGTACCGCGTTCGATCGGGGTCCGTGGATCTTTGGAGCATCGGCGAAGGTGGCACTCGGCAGCATGCAGCAGCGGGTGTCGATCAACGGTGTTCTCGAGACCAACGACTTCAACGGCTACGGCGCGGTGCAATCGTTCCCGGGCGGCTACTACGCGCTGCCCTCGAACAGCGGCGACCACTCGCGCAATACGTTCGCCGTGGTGCCGGAGCTCGCGCTCAACGTCGGCTATCGACTGACCCCCGAGCTCACCGCCTTCGTGGCTTACTCGTTCCTGTACGCGAACGACGTGGTGCGCCCGGGCGAGCAGGTCGACCGCACGATCAACACCACGCAGAATGTCGCCTGGGTCGGCGATACCGCGCTCAACCCCGCGGGTCCGGCGCGCCCCTCGTTTGATTTCCACACGACGGATTTCTGGGCGCAGACGCTGTCGGTCGGCGTCGTCCTCAAGTTCTAGCCCCGCCCGCACCCGCGTGTCACCGGCGCGCGCGCAGCGTCGCGCACCACCGAAACCGAAGAGTCACACCACCATGAAGCCACTGCACCTCACCTTCTCGCTCGCCGTCGTCGCCACGCTCGTCATCGGCACCGCACCCGAGGCGCTCGCGCAGCGCAACGAGAAGGTCTCCTGCCCCGTCAACGGACGCGAGACGCTGCAAGTCCCGACGGGTGGCGACAAGGATCTCGAGGTGGGCCCTGGTCGCTGCGTGGTGAGCACGGCTGGCACCTACGCGTTCAAGAATGTGAAGATCCTCGGTGAAGGCACCCTCGCCTTCGACGATGCCGCGGTCGAATTCGAGGCGAACTCGATCGTCGTGCAGACCGGGGGCACGATGCAGACGGGGACGACGGCCGGCGCGCCGACGCCGATCGCCAAGAACCAGCTCGTGATCCGGCTCACCGGCGACCGGCCGCAGGGCAAGAATCCGTACGTGCCGCTTTCCGACGACGCGTGCACCACGATGACCAAGGGGATCGGCGTGCAGGCGGGAGGCACCCTGAGCCTCCTCGGCGCGAAGGGTGTGGTCGCCGACGATCGGCGTAGCGCGCGCATCGGCGGCGCCAATCCCGGCACCGCGAGCTGGACGTACCTCGCCGAGCCCGCGGGGCCGGCGAAGTACCAATACCTCGATGCGGTTGCCGCCAAGGCAAACGCCAACAAGATCGGTGCACCGGTCGAGAACGGTGGGCAGTCGGTGCTCTATCTCGCCGCCGACGTGAGCGCGTCGTGGAAGATCGGTGACTGGATCGTCGTCGCCACGACGAGCTTCAGCCCGTATGAAACCGAATTCGTGAAGATCGCCGGTATCGACAAGGTCGCCTCCGCGCGCGCGAGCGGCGGGCTCACCAAGATCACGCTCGATGCGACCACCCCCCTCCTCCACTATCACTACGGCAGCAAGGACCCGGGCTGGCCCGGCCGCGACAATGCGACCGCGGGTGCCGATCGCAACTACGGTGTCGACGAGCGCGCCGAGGTCGGCCTCATCAGCCGCAACGTCAAGCTCACCGCCAAGGTCACTCCGTGGAACAAGGCCACCGCCGACGAGAACAAGGACTACGCGTGGGGCGGTGAGCTCAAGGTCTGCGCCGGCGCCAAGAAGGTCGAGGTCGAGGGCGTCGAGATCGAGCGCTTCGGCAAGGAGACGCTGGGGAGCTACCCCATCCACCTGCACATGCTGGGCGACCATGCGGGCAGCACGCTCAAGTTCAACAGCAACAGCATCCATCACAGCTACAACCATTGCATCGCCGTGCACATGACCAACGACGTGACGCTGTCGAACAACGTCTGCGCGCGCGCGATCGGCCAT
The DNA here is from genome assembly GCA_020852555.1 of Burkholderiales bacterium. GTDB lineage: Bacteria > Pseudomonadota > Gammaproteobacteria > Burkholderiales > Casimicrobiaceae > VBCG01. The sequence continues at coordinate 21,403 of JADZAQ010000136.1, read as the reverse complement.
CTCTTCTACGAGGAAGTGCCGGCCGGATACGATCACATGACGGGCAGCGTCATCTTCGACACCGGCATCAAGTACCACGACAACCTGGGCCTGGGCGCCATGGTGCAGTCGTTCGGCATCACGCCGCCGGCGGGGTCCGACGGCATCTTCAAGGGCTTCTGGGACGGCGACTACCTCTCGCGCCTGGACGACGGCTACTACGGCCTGTACATCCTCAACACCGACGACAAGAGCCTCGCCGTGCACGGCCAGTGCTTCGCGCGCCAGCCGAGCGGGCTCCTCGACGGCGCCGCCGACGTCGTACCAGGCAATCCGCCGACGTGCCCGCCCGACAAGCTCTACTACTACGAAGGGCCGTCCGGGTTCTGGCTCGTCAATCCCGGCACCGAACTCTTGGGCAATTCCATCGGTGGCTGCCAGGCTACCGGCAAGGCGTACTGGTACATTCCGCCGACCACGCAGAACTGGAAGGACCCGGTCAACAACAATTTCCAGATGGCGAACCTGCCGGTCGGCGCCTTCGTCAACAACCGCGCGCACGCCTGCTACGACGGCATCTTCGGCGAAGGCGAAGCGGGCATCGCCGGCGACCAGCAGTTGCAGCCGAAAGTCGGCGGCGACAACAACAAGCAGAACATCGTCGCGCAATTCACCGCCTTCACCGCGTCGCGGATCCGCAACCGGGGGGTGTGGATGCGACCGACCTGGTTCGTCTTCGACCACGCGCGCGTCGCCACCTCGCGCGAAGGCGTGACGCTCGTCACCTCGGGCGGCCTCGACGGCAACGCGCCCGGCGTGTGGGGGCTCCTCAAGGATTCGACGATCGTCGGTGTGTCCGCCAACAACGTCGACCGCTGGGGCCCGTGCGCCGGCACCAGCAACGAGGTCGAGGCCCCCGGCTGCGTCGACAAGAATGCCGATGCCGCGACCTACGTGCCGAAGAGCTATCCGAGCCCGGCGTGGAACTTCGCGGGCTTCTACATCTACGACGGCCCGGCGCGCATCCACGACGTGCGCTTCGTGAACTTCCGCGCCGATCCGACCGACCCCGCCAACCAGCTCCTCACCAACGAGGACGTCGCGATCCAGAAGAAATTCACCGGCTACTTCAACGGCGCACCGGTCTACGAAGGCGACGCGGCGCTCGGCTGGTTCCAGAATAACCAGAGCGCGTATCCCACCGCGACCGACGTGCGCGGCTTGAAGTTCGACAACGTCGACCTGCGCCACCAGATCTTCACCGAGAAGGTGAATTTCGGCAATTTCGACGACGGCGACAAGAACACCGCGGTCATCGACCGCGACGGTTCGCTCACCGGCTTCAAGGTCGTCACCGCCGCCGGCTCGCCGACCGCCGACGACTATCCGATCTCGCTCAACAACCTGCCGTTCAATGCGGCGATCAACGCCGTCGACGAGTGCCTCGCCACCGGCGGCCAGGACCGCGCGCCGGGCTTCGGCGAGCTGCGCGCGACCTCGCTCATCTCGCCGGGCAACTACGGCACGCTCGAGTTCGAGGCGTTCATGGTGGCGGGCAACCCCGGCTTCGTTCCGGCGCCGCCGACGGCCCCCAACCAGAAGCAGGCGCCGATCACGCAGTGGATGACCTTCAGCAAGGACACGACCGACTACGGCGCGCACCAGACGATGGATCTGCACAGTCGCAACAACCAGGGCATCTGGGAGCCGAAAGTCGCGAGCGGCCACGGCTACACCGTCGCGGTGCGCAGCGCCGCCGGGTCGCCCGGGCTCGGTGACGCCGCCACCACGACCCCCGGCATCCCCAACGTCATCAGCGTAGGCTTGAACGACATCGTGATGCCGCACGTGTCGGCGGACAATCCGTTCTACGTGCGGGTCGGCGTCTGCTACACCGGCAAGAAGGCGGGCCACGTGCGCCCCAACGGAAAGTTCAAGATCACCCGCGGTTATCGCTCGTGGGGTGCAGGTCCGGTCAACTTCGCCGAAGCCGGCATTCGCAAGCTCTTCACGCCGATCGACGGCCAGAACAGCTACGACAACGAGGTCTGCTACAACCTCTCCGCGCAGAATCCGGCCAATCTCAACGGCTTCTCCTTCGCCAATCCGGCAGCGTACAAGGGCTGCCCGGCGCACGGCGTGTTGGGGCGCGATGCCAATGCGAGCTGCCCCGCGGGATCGACCGAGGCGTTGGCCGGCGTGACCCGGCAGCCGATCTGCATCTATCCCAAGTCGGAGGACTACACCCCGGTGGCGTCGATCGAAGAGCTCACCGATCCCAAGACCGGTCGGCCGGTCGACCTCAAGAAGGATCACTACTACTACGACACGGATACCGGAATGCTCTTCTTCTACGTCAAGCAGGACCGGCCCAACGTCGTGTCCACCTCGCCGCTCGGCAGCTGCGACGTCGCCAATCCGCCCGGCTACTGTCCGAATCCGAAGGGCAATCCGTACCCCGAGAGCTACTACGCGTGCCCGGCGGAAGGCTGCCTCACGTACACCGTGCGCCTGGACGACGCCGACTACGATCCGGCGCCGTCGGCGTGCGTGGCGGCGGGCAAGAAGACGATCTACGAGACCAACGCGGCGTATGCGCAGCCGCCGATCGTCGGCGCCAACCAGCTCGCCTTCGTGGACGGCGACGGCACTCGTCCGGCGGGGGCGATCGTCGAGGCGCTCGACCAGAACGCGACCTCGGCGTATCCGTACCGCGTGTCAGGCTACAAGGGGGTCAAGTCGGACCCGACCTGCACCGGCAGCTCATTCGCGGCGGCTGGCCTCTCCAACTCGGCGCGCGCGATTCTGGGACGGTAGGCGGGCCCGCTCAAAGCTCGCGCAACGCCGCCAGCGCCTCGTCGACGCGCTGGACGGCGATCACGCGCGCGCCGTCGATCGCCTGCCGCGGTCGATTGGCCGCCGGCACGAAGACGGTGGTGAAGCCGAGCTTGACCGCCTCGCGGATGCGCTCCTGGCCGCGCTGCACTGGGCGCACCTCCCCTGCCAATCCGACTTCACCGAATACGATAGATTTCTCCGGTAACGGCCTGTTCTTCAAGGATGATTCGACGGCGAGCAAGATGGCGAGATCGCCCGCCGGCTCACCGATGCGCACCCCGCCGACCGCGTTGACGAAAACGTCGTAGCCGCCGGTATCGACCCCGCCGTGGCGATGCAGGACGGCGAGCAGCAGGGCGAGGCGCTGTGGATCGAGCCCGACCGCGAGGCGGCGCGGCGTGCCGCCTTGGACCGGATCGACGAGCGCCTGCACTTCGACGAGGAGCGGCCGCGACCCTTCGAGGGTGGCCGTCACCACCGATCCCGCCACCGGCGCGCCGTGCTGCGACAGGAAGAGCGCCGAGGGGTTGGTCACCCCGCGCAGGCCCCGCTCGGTCATCGCGAAGACGCCGAGCTCATTGGCCGCACCGAAACGGTTCTTGATCGCGCGGACGAGCCGGAAGCTCGAGTGTGGGTCGCCCTCGAAATACAGTACGGTGTCGACGATGTGCTCCAGGACCCGAGGCCCGGCGAGCGCGCCTTCCTTGGTAACATGTCCCACGAAAACAATCACTACGCCGCTTTTCTTCGCAAGCCGTGTCAACTGTGCGGCGCATTCCCGGACCTGGGCGACACTCCCCGGGGCCGACTGTAGCGCCTCGGTGTAGACGGTCTGGATCGAGTCGACGATGACCACCTCGGGCGCGAGTCCGCTGATGGCGGCGACGATCGCCTCGAGCTGCACCTCGGCGAGTAGCTCGATCGGCGCCTGCACCAAGCCGAGGCGCTGGGCGCGCAGTGCGACCTGCTCGACCGACTCCTCGCCGGTGACGTAGAGCGTCTTGCGCGTAGCACCCAGCGCCGCCGACGCCTGCAGGAGCAGCGTCGACTTGCCGATGCCCGGATCGCCCCCCAGCAGCGCCACGCCGCCGGCGACGAGGCCACCGCCCAGCACGCGGTCGAATTCGGAGAGCCCGGTCGGGATCCGCTCGCTCTCCTGCGCGGTCACGCTCGCCAGCGGCGTCACCGCCGACCGGACTCCGGCGACCGACTCGAAGCGCGTCGGTGCCGGCGCCGCAAGCGACTCGACGAGCGTATTCCAGGCGCCGCAGTGCGGGCACTGCCCCTGCCACTTGGGTGAGGCACCGCCGCACTCGGTGCAGGCGTAGACCGTCTTCGCCTTGGCCATCACAGCGCGCGGAAGGCCTCGCCCAGCGTGCGCGCCGCCGGGAAGTAGTGCGCGAAGGCCAGCGCCGCGAGGACGACCACGATCATGATGATGACGAACGGCTTGCGGGTCGCCGTCCAGACGCTGCCCGACCAGCCTTCGTCGGCATTGGCGACGCGGCGCGCCGCCGGTGCGATGCCCCCGGTGAGCGCGGCACCAAAGGCGACGTCGGCCAGGAGGTGCGGCGCGGTGGCCACGAGGAAGACGACCCCGCCACCCAGCGCCGCGGTGAGCGCGAGCACGATGACGATGAGGATCAACAGCGCGCCGAAGTCGCCGTCGCCCAGGTCGAAGCCTCCGCCGGACGAGCTCTTGCTCGACGACCCACCGACGGCCGCGAGCCGCGGCATGGCGTCGCCAAACGAGCCCGAGGCGCCACCGCCGCCCGAGACGCCGCCGCCACCGCGGAAGACGCCGCCGGGGCCGCCACCCCCGCTCCAGCCACCGCCGTCCGAAGACCAGACGGCGTCGAGCGGGTCAGCACCGCCACGCGCCCGACGCACCCCGCGCCACAGCGGCCGCACGCCGATGTAGGCGAGCCACAGGCGCATGCAGAAGAAGAGCGCGAGGTAGCCGGCGATCACCCCCACGGGCCAGCGGATCGGCGCCGAGCCGACGCCGGCGCGCAGCAGCAGGTCGCTCACCATGAAGCCCGCGCCAAATGCCGCACCCAGCATCACCGACATGTGGAAGCGCAGCCAGAAGCGGGCGGCGAGGCTGCGCTCCAGCGCCGCGCGCCGTGAATGCTCTTCGGCCGCCGCTGCGACGCGAGCCTTGGCGCGAGCGATCGCGGCGGTCAAGCGAGCTCTTGCGGATGGACGACGGCGGTGCCGAGCTTGCCGACGACGACCCCGGCGGCCTCGTTGGCGATCCGTACGGCATCGGGCAGGCTCGCTCCCGCGGCGAGCAGGACACCCAGCGTGGCAATGACGGTGTCGCCCGCGCCGGAGACGTCGTAGACCTCGCGGGCCTGCGCGGGAATCGTCTGCGCACCTTGCGCGGTGAACAGCGTCATTCCCTCCTCGGAGCGCGTGACCAGCAGCGCCTCGAGGGCGAGATCGGCGCGCAGCCGCTGCGCGCGTGCGGTGAGGTCCGCCTCGTCCTTCCACGGGCCGACGATGTCGCGCAACTCGGCGCGATTGGGGGTGAGCAGCGTCGCCCGGCGGTAGCGTGTGTAGTCGACGCCCTTGGGATCGACCAGCACGCGCTTGCCCGCGGCGTGCGCCTGCTCGATCATCGCCGTGATGTGCGCAAGGCCGCCCTTGCCGTAGTCGGAGAGAATCACCGCGTCGGCCGCACCGACCAGGCGGCCGTAGTCAGCGAGCTTGGCGGCGAGCACCTCGTGCGACGGCGACGTCTCGAGATCGATGCGCAGGAGTTGCTGCTGGCGGCCGATGACCCGCAGCTTCACCGTGGTCGAGAGCGCGGCATCGCGCTGGAACGACGCGATGACGCCTTCGGCGGCCAGCAACCGGGCGAGCGTCGCACCGGGCTCGTCGGCGCCGACGACCGACAGCAGGCTCACCTGCGCGCCGAGCGCCGCGGCATTGCGGGCGACGTTGGCGGCACCCCCGGGGCGCTCCTCGCTGCGGACGATCCTCACCACCGGAACCGGCGCCTCGGGCGAGATGCGCTCGACGTCACCGAACCAGTAACGATCGAGCATCACGTCGCCGACGACGAGCACCCGCGCGCGCGCGGCAGCGGCGGCAAACGCCGAGAAACGTGGCGCGCTGCTCACCGCGGCCCCGGACGCCCGATGCCGTAGTACTCGAGCCCGGCGGCGCGCACCGCCGGCGGCGGGTACAGGTTGCGGCCATCGAAGACGAGCCCCGTCGCCAGGCGGCGGCGCAGTTCGCCGAAATCGGGACTGCGAAACTCCTGCCACTCGGTGACCACCACGAGCGCATCGGCGTCGTCGCAGGCGGCGAGCGGCGACGCGGCGAAGCTCACCGCGGATTCGCCGGCGAAGATACGGCGCGCCTCGTCCATCGCCACCGGGTCGTAGGCGACGATGCGCGCCCCGCGGGCGAGCAACGCGGCGACGATGACCCGCGAGGGCGCCTCGCGCATGTCGTCGGTGTCGGGCTTGAAGGCGAGCCCCCACAGCGCGATCGTGCGCCCCCGCAGATCCTCGCCCAGCCTTGCCACGATCTTGTGCACGAGCACGGCCTTCTGCGCCTCGTTGACCGCCTCCACCGCGGCGAGGAGCGCCAGGGGATGACCGTGCTGGGTGGCGGTGTGCTGCAGCGCCTTCACGTCCTTGGGAAAGCAGCTTCCGCCGTAACCGACGCCCGGATAGAGGAAGCGGTAGCCGATGCGCGGATCGGAGCCGATGCCCTGGCGCACCATCTCGATATCGGCGCCGATGGCTTCGGCGAGGTTGGCGAGCTCGTTCATGAACGAAATGCGCGTGGCGAGCATCGCATTGGCCGCGTACTTGGTGAGCTCGGCCGAGCGCGCATCCATGACGAGGAGCCGCTCGTGGTTGCGCATGAACGGTGCGTAGAGATCGCGCAGCGCGGCGATTGCCCCGGGGTCGGTGGCGCCGACGACCACGCGGTCCGGGCGCATGAAGTCGTCGACCGCGGCGCCTTCCTTCAGGAACTCGGGGTTGCTCGCAACCGAGAAGGGAATCGCCGCGCCGCGCGCGGCGAGTTCGGCGGCGATCGTCGCCTGCACGCGGTCGGCGGTTCCCACGGGAACGGTCGACTTGTCGACGACGATCTTCGGCGCCTCCATGCGCCGGCCGATCTCGCGTGCCGCGGCGATGACGTGGCGCATGTCGGCGCTGCCATCCTCGTCGGGCGGCGTGCCGACGGCGATGAACTGCAGCGTGCCGTGGGCGACCGACGCCGCGACGTCGGTGGTGAAGCGCAGTCGCCCGGCGGCGATGTTGCGGCGGACCATCGGCTCCAGCCCCGGCTCGTGGATCGGCACGCCGCCTGCCTCGAGAATCGCGATCTTCCGGGCATCGACGTCGAGACAGAGGACGTCGTTGCCGACCTCGGCGAAGCAGGCGCCGGTCACGAGCCCGACGTATCCCGTACCGATCATCGTGACCTTCATGCGCGGACTCTCGACAGTGTGGCGTTGATGGTGGCGAGCGCGGCGAGCGGATCGGCTGCCTGCGTGATCGGGCGGCCGATGACGAGATGGTCCGCGCCGTCGCGGATCGCCTGTTCGGGCGTGACCACCCGCACCTGGTCGTCGGCCTTCGCGTCGGTGAGGCGGATGCCCGGGGTCACCAGCTTGAAGTCGGGCCCGCACGCCGCACGCAGCGCCCGGGCCTCCTGCGCCGAGCACACGACGCCATCGAGGCCGCAGGCTTGCGTGAGCGCGGCGAGCCGGCGCACCTGCGCCGCGGCGGTGTTGGCGACGCCGATCTCCGCGAGATCGTCGTCACCGAGGCTCGTCAGCACGGTCACGGCGAGCAGACAAGGTGCGGCGCGCCCCGCCTCGGCCGCGGTGCGCTCGACCGCTTCGCGTGCCGCGGCAAGCATCGCCCGGCCGCCGCTCGCGTGGACGTTGAGCATGGCCACCCCCAGGCGTGTCGCCGCCGTACACGCACTCGCCACCGTGTTCGGGATGTCGTGGAACTTGAGATCGAGGAACACGGCAAACCCGCGCTCGATCATCCGCCGCACCGGCTCCGGCCCGGCGGTGACGAAGAGCTCCTTGCCGACCTTCAGCCCGCAGTGCGCGGGGTCGAGCCGCTCGGCAAGAGCGAGCGCCGCCTGCGGATCGGCGAAGTCCAACGCGACGAAAACCCGCGGCAGCGGCGTCATGGAAGCATCCAATTCACAAAGAGCCGCAGAGACGCCGAGGAAGATCTCTGCGTCTCCGCGTCTCTTTGTGAATGGCTATCACGTGTATCCATCAGGGGTCTCCGTTCGCTTCGGCGAATACGTCTCCCACTTGAGGCAGCCGGGACAACGCCAGTAGTACTGCTTGGCACGGAATCCGCACTGGTCGCAACGGTACATGCCGAGTCGCTTGATGTGCTGCGCGACGAGGCCCTTCACGAGCGCGAGGTCGTGGCGGTGCTCGGCGGGCGCGGCGATGAGCTGCGCCTCGAGCAATCGATCGAGCCCGAGCAACGTGGGATTCCTCGCGAGCTCGTCCTTGATGAGCGATGCCGCCTCCGTCGGGCCCTCCCGCTCGAGGACCAGCGAGAAAAGCGCATTGAGGATGTCGAGCGACGGGTACTGCGCCTGGTAGCTGCGCAGGACGCGCTCGCCTTGCGCGGCGTCGCCCAGCTGGCGATACGCATCGGCGATGCGATCGGCGGCGAGCGAAAGGAAGGCAGGGTTCTGCGATTCGATCTTTTGCCACGCGGCGATCGCCGCGGCGGGCGCCCCTTGCTGGGCGTGCGCGTCACCGGCGAGGAGCGTCGCCCGGGTGCAGCCGCGATACGTGTGGAACGCCGCGTCCAGCTCGACATCGAGCGTCGCGTAATCGGCGCGCAGCAGCGCGGATTGGGCGAGCTCGCAGTGGTACTGCGCGATCTCCTTGAAGTACGGCTGCTTGGCGAGCGCGCCCATGCGTTGCGTGGTGATGATCGCCTTCGCCCAATCCTTCTCGGTCTCGTAGATCGAGATGAGATGGCCCAGGGCGGCATGCTCGTGCGGGGTGCCGTCGAGCTTGGTGAAGAGATCCTCGGCACGATCGAGCAGGCCCGCGCGATGGAAATCCTGCGCGAGCTCGTAGGTCGCGGACACCCGCCGGTCGGCCGGAAGATCCGCGCGGTCGAGCAGGTTCTGGTGCATGCGGATCGCGCGGTCGATCTCGCCTTGCCGGCGGAAGAGCGAGCCCAGCGCGAAGTGCAGGTCGACGGTTTGCGGATCGACCTTGACGACCTCGATGAACGACTCGATCGCCTTGTCCGGTTGCTCGTTGAGCAGGAAGTTGAGGCCGCGGAAATACGACAGCGGCAGCGCGCGCGACTCGGTCAGGAGGTGCTTGATGTCGATGCGCGCCGCGATCCAGCCCAGCGCGAAGAACACTGCCGGGATCGGCAGCAGCCACCACAGGTCGAACTCCATGGTGAGGTCGTCGCGCGCTACAGGCCGTCGATGACGCGATCGGCACGCGGATAACCGACCGTGCCGGTCGCCGGCGCCACCAGGCTCGCATCCGCCGCACCGTGGGCCGGTCCGTTCGCGCCCGCCCGTTGCTCGCGACGCAGCCGATTGACCTGGCGCTTCAAGCGCGCCGAGCGGATCGCCCCGGCGAGCAATCCCGCCGCGACGCCGCAGGCGAAGGCTATGAAGACGACCACGACGAGCGGCGCATCCCACTGCGCGACGTGGAAGAAACGCAGCGTCGTCCGCTCGCTATTCTGCAGCGACAGGTAGAGAAGCGCCACGAACACGACGGCGACGATGATCCAGCGCACGAAGGCCATCGACGGATTATGCCATCGGCAGCGGGGCCCTCCGTTCCAGGCGCACCAAAAAAACGGGGCAGCCGAGTCGCCTCCGCCGCCCCGCTACCGTTCGTCCGGCGCCACGCTATTTCGGCGCCTCACCCGCGAAATCGACACGCTCGCGCAACTCCTTGCCGGCCTTGAAATGCGGTACGAATTTCTGCGGCACCTGCACTTTCTCACCTGACTTCGGATTGCGGCCGGTGCGCGGTGGCCGGTAGTTGAGACCGAAGCTGCCGAACCCGCGGATCTCGATGCGCTCGCCCTTCGCGAGGGACTCGCCCATCGCGTCCAGGATCATCTTCACCGCCAGTTCGGCATCCTTGGCCACGAGCTGTGGAAACTGCGCCGCGAGACGGTCGATCAACTCCGATTTGGTCATTGCGCAGTCCGTCGCCCGACGCTGCGATCAGCCGTTGGATTTGGTGTCGGAGAGCTTGGCCTTGAGCAGTGCGCCGAGGTTGGTCGTCCCGGTATTCGCGCCCTGGTTCTCGGCGCTCATCCGCTGCATGGCCTCGCCTTCCTCGGCGTTGTCCTTCGCCTTGATCGACAGGTTGATGCTCCGGTTCTTGCGATCGACGTTGATGATCATCGCGGTCACCGCATCACCCTCCTTCAAGTGCTGCCGCATGTCCTCGACGCGGTCGCGCGACAGTTCGGAGGCGCGCAGGTAGCCTTCGACATCGCCGGAGAGCGTCACTACGGCACCCTTGGCGTCGACCGCCTTCGCCACGCCAGCGACGACGCTGCCCTTGTCGTGCATCGCCACGAAATTGGTGAACGGATCGCCATCGAGCTGCTTGATACCGAGCGAGATGCGCTCGCGCTCCACGTCGATCGCCAGGACCACCGCCTCGACTTCCTGCCCCTTCTTGTAGTCGCGCACGGCCTGCTCGCCGGTGGCGGACCACGACAGATCGGACAGGTGCACGAGGCCGTCGATGCCGCCGGGCAGGCCCACGAAGACGCCAAAGTCGGTGATCGACTTGATCATCCCCGTCACCCGCTCGCCCTTCTTGTGGTTCATCGAGAACTCGTCCCACGGGTTCGCCATGCACTGCTTCATGCCGAGCGAGATGCGGCGCCGCTCCTCGTCGATCTCGAGGATCATCACCTCGACCTCGTCGCCCAGCTGCACGACCTTGGTCGGATGGATGTTCTTGTTGGTCCAATCCATCTCGGACACGTGGACGAGGCCCTCGATTCCCGACTCGATCTCGACGAACGCGCCGTAGTCGGTGATGTTGGTGACTTTGCCGAAGAGACGCGTCCCCTGCGGGTAGCGGCGGCCGAGGCCGACCCAGGGATCCTCGCCCAGCTGCTTCATGCCGAGCGAGACGCGGTTCTTCTCCTGGTCGAACTTGAGGACCTTGGCGGTGACCTCGTCGCCGACGGCGAGCACTTCCGACGGGTGCTTCACCCGCCGCCAGGCGAGGTCGGTGATGTGCAGGAGACCGTCGATGCCGCCCAGGTCGACGAACGCGCCGTAGTCGGTGATGTTCTTGACCACGCCCTTGACGATCGCGCCCTCGGACAGCGTGGAGAGGAGCTTCTCGCGAACCTCGCCTTGCGATTCCTCGAGCACCGCGCGGCGCGAGACGACGACGTTGTTGCGCTTGCGGTCGAGCTTGATGACCTTGAAGTCGAGCGCCTTGTTCTCGAACGGCGAGGTGTCCTTGACCGGGCGGATGTCGACGAGCGACCCCGGCAGGAAGGCCCGGATGCCGTTGATCATCACGGTGAGGCCGCCCTTCACCTTGCTGGTGACGAGGCCCTGCACGACGGAGCCCTGCTCCATCGCAGCTTCGAGATCGTGCCAGGCCTTGAGGCGTTTGGCCTTGTCGCGGGAGAGCTTGGTCTCGCCGTAGCCGTCCTCGAGCGATTCGATGGCGACGGTGACGAAATCACCGGGCTGGACTTCGATCTCGCCCTTGTCGTTCTTGAATTCGTCGATGTTGATGAACGACTCGGACTTGAGGCCGGCGTTGACGACGACGATGTTGAAATCGACGCGGACGACTTCGGCGGTGATGAGCTCGCCCTGGCGCATCTCCTGGCGCGACAGCGATTCCTCGAAGAGCTTCGCGAAATCTTCCATCGGGGGGGTGGGAGCGGCGGCGGTTGCGGTGATGGGCGTTGCAGTAGCCATGCGGGTTGGTTCCTCTAGAAAGTCGAACGCCGCCGGGACCGAGAACCCTTTTTCTCGTCCGCCAGCGGGTTGGTGGATGTCAGCGCCGCCCGTCCGCCGGCTGTGAGCGAACGAACGACGACCCTGTGCAGAAAAACGGGCGCTCACCCGCCTGGGCTGGCGCCGAAGATCACCTGCAAGAGACCCGCAATGATAGCCGAGTTTCCTTTTGCGATCAACCGTTTATCGACCCTTGCGACGGACGGATCCGGGGTCAGGATGGCGCCATCCCGGCGAGCTTGCGCAACAGCCCCACGACCGTCGCGCGCTCGTCCGCCGTGAGAGTGCCAAAGGTGAGCTCGGAGATCTGCTCGGCGATCGGCACCGTCTGCTCGACGAGCGAGCGGCCCGCGGGGGTGAGCGCCACCTCGGTGCGCCGGGCGTCGCCGGGCTCGTGCGTGGCGGTCACCAGGCCGCGCCACTTCAGTCGCTCGACGATGCCGCGCACCGATGCCTCGTCGATCGCGGTGGCCTCGACGATGCGCGGCACCCGGCAGCTGCCCTCGTCGCGCAGCGTGCACAGGACGACGAACTGCGCGGCGGTGAGTTGCGTGTCCGGGACGGTCTCCTGGAAGATCGCGACGTGCCGCTGGTAGGCGCGGCGCAAGAGGTGGCCGATCTGATCGGTGAAGCGGTACTCGGTCGCAGCGGGGCTCATCGGCGGTCTCCGTCGGGATAGCGGGGCAACGACGTCACACGCTCAAGTATGCACGGCGCACCTCGTCGTTGGCGGCGAGTTCGGCCATCGATCCGGCAAAGCGGATCTGGCCCTTTTCGAGCACGTACGCGCGGTCGGACACGAGCTCGGCAAAGTGCATGTTCTGCTCGGAGAGGAGGATGCTCACGCCCTCTCCCTTCAGCTCGACGATCATGCGCGCCATCTGCTCGACGATCACCGGCGCGACACCTTCCGAGGGCTCGTCGAGCAGCACGAGGTACGGATTGCCCATCAAGGTGCGCGCGACGGTCAGCATCTGCTGCTCGCCGCCGCTCATGCGTCCACCCGCGCGCGTCGGCATCTCGCCCAGGTTCGGGAAGAGCGAATAGAGGCGGCGCGGCGTCCACGCCGGCGCGGCGCTGCCGTCGGGCCAGCGGCGCGGCGGCTGGCGGCCCACCTCGAGGTTCTCCTCGACGGTGAGGTCGGTGAAGATCCGCCGGTCCTCGGGCACGAAGCCCAAACCCAGTTGCGCAACCTCGTGCGGGTCGCTGCGCGAGATGTCGCGCCCCATGAACGACAGCGTGCCGCTGCGCTTGTCGAGCATTCCCATCACGGCCTTGAGCGTCGTCGACTTGCCGGCGCCGTTGCGTCCCATGAGGGCGACCACTTCGCCGCGGCGCACGTGCAGCTCGACGCCGAACAGGATCTGCGCGGCGCCATACCACGCGGCGAGCGCGCGCACGTCGAGGAGCGACCCGGCCGGATGCTCGACACTCATGGCGGGATCCGCGGCGGCGCCGCATCGTTCGGCGCCGTCTTCTCGAAGGTGCGGCCGCTTCCGAAATAGACCTCCTGCACCCGCGCATCGTCGCGGATCGCCGCCGGCGTGCCGCCGGCGATGAGCCGCCCGCGCGCCAGCACGATGATCCGGTCGGCGTAGGCAAAGACGACGTCCATGCTGTGCTCGGTGAAGAGCACCGCCATTCCGCGCTCGACGACGAGCGACTTGGTGAGCGCCATGAGCTCGTTGCGCTCCTTCGGCGCCATGCCGGCGGTCGGCTCGTCCATGAGCAGCAGCTTCGGCTGGTTGGCCATCGCGATGGCGAGCTCGACGCGCTTCACGTCGCCGTAGGCGAGCACGCTGCACGGGCGGTCGGCCTGCGCCGCCATGCCCACCTGCTCGAGGAGTTCGAGTGCATCGCCGCGCCGGTAGTCGCGCGCGCGTCGCCACATCGAATACAGCTTCGCATCCGCCGAGATGAGCGCCATCTGCACTTTCTCGACGACGGTGAGCGAGGCGAACGTCGCCGCGATCTGGAAGGTGCGGCCGACGCCGCGACGCCAGATCGCGCGCGGGGTGAGGCCGATCATCTCGTGACCGGCGAGGTGGATCGAGCCGGTGTCCGGACGCAGCTGCCCGTTGACCATGTTGAACGTCGTCGACTTGCCGGCGCCGTTGGGGCCGATCAGCGCGAGGAGTTCGCCGGCGGCAAGCGTGAAGTCGATGCCGTCGACCGCCTTCACGCCGCCGAACGACTTCGACAGCCCGGCGACCGCGAGGAGCGGCGCGGCGCGGCTCACCGGTCGGCCCTGGCGTCACGGCGCCCGTAGACTACCTGGCGCGCGAATCCGGCGATGCCCTGCGGGAAGAGCAGCACCAGGATGAGGATGATCGCCCCCAGCATCGCCCGCCAGTATTCGGTGCTGCGCGCCACCGTGTCGTGCAGCCAGGTGAAGACGGTGGCGCCGACCGCCGGACCGGCGAGCGTCTGCACACCGCCCAGGAGCACCATGACGAGCGCGTCGATCGACTTGCCCACGTACAGACTCTCCGGCGAGATGCTGCCCTTCGAGAAGGCGAAGAGCGCACCCGCGAGCCCGGCGAAGAGCCCGGCGATGACGAAGGCCACCCACTGGATCCGCTTCACGTCGATGCCGATGGCATCGGCGCGCAGCACCGAGTCGCGAGCCGCGCGCATCGCGTAGCCGAACGGCGAGAACAGCAGTCGACGCAACAGCCAGGCACCCAAGAGCACCAGCGCGAGGGTGAGGTAATAGTAGGCGCGGGTACCGGCGAGCCACGGCGCGGGCCACACCCCGGTCAGGCCGTTGCTGCCGCCGGTGAACGAGTCCCACTGATAGGCGACTGCCCAGGCGATCTGCGCGAAGGCGAGGGTCAGCATCGCGAGGTAGACGCCGGTCAACCGCACCGAGAACCAGCCGAAGACGAGCGCACCCGCCGCCGCCACGAAAGGGGCGGCAAGGAGCGCCGCTTCCATCGGCAAGCCCGCGGTGCGGACCAGGATCGCGGCGCCGTACGCGCCGAGCCCGAAGTACGCCGCGTGCCCGAACGAGTGCATGCCGCCCGGCCCCATGATGAAGTGGAGGCTGGTCGCGAAGAGCACCGCCACCAGGATGTCGATGGCGAGCACCGCGACGTACGGCTGCTGCGCGGTCATCGCGGGCAGCGCGACGAGGGCCAGCACGAGCACCGCGACCACGACGCTGGCGAGGCTGTCGCCGGGGCGCAGCGGCGCCTCGGCGGCGCCGCTTACGCGTGGCGGCGCCTGCGGCCGGCCGAGCAGTCCCCACGGGCGCACGACGAGAACGACCGCCATCACCAGGAACTCGACGACCAGCGTCAGCTTGGAAAAGGAGATGGCGACGCCGAACAGGTCGACCACGCCCAGCCAGATGCAGATCGCCTTCAGTTCCGCGATGAGCAGTGCCGCGATGTAGGCTCCGGGCAGCGAGCCCATCCCGCCGACGACGACGACGACGAAGGCGGCGCCGATCGTCGTGAGATCGAGCTCGAGGTTCGCGGGCTCACGCGGGAGCTGCAATGCGCCGCCCAGCCCGGCGAGCAGCGCCCCGAGCGCGAACACCGCGGTGAACAGCCACGCCTGGTTGACGCCGAGCGCCCCCACCATCTCGCGATCCTGCGTCGCGGCGCGCACCAGCGTGCCGAACCGCGTCCGGGTGAGCAGCAGCCAGACGGCTCCCAGCACCGCGGGGCCGACCACGATCAGGAACAGGTCGTACGTCGGAAACGCGCGGCCGAGGATCGCGACCGAGCCGCCCAAGCCCGGGGCGCGTGGGCCGAGCAGTTCCTCCGGACCCCAGATCCACAGCGCCGCGTCCTTGATGACGAGCACCAGCGCGAACGTCGCGAGGAGCTGGAAGAGCTCGGGCACGCGGTAGATGCGGCGCAGCACCGTCATCTCGACGACGGCGCCGACGACGCCGACTGCCGCCGCACCGAGGACGAGCCCCAGCCAGTACCCGACGCCGCCGCCCAGCCACGCCACCGCCGAATAGGCGGCGTAGATCCCCAGCATGTACAACGAGCCGTGCGCGAAATTGACGATCCGGGTGACGCCGAAGATGAGCGACAGCCCCGCCGCCACCAGGAACAGCGACGACGCCCCCGCGAGCCCGTTGAGGAGCTGCGCGACGAAACTTGCGAGGGCGTCCATGCGGGACGCGGCCGCCGGTCAGTCGGCGGGGCGCAGCTTCTTGACTTCGGCTGCCGACGGCAGGACCTTGCTGCCGTCGATGTAGCGGAAATCGACCATGATCCCCTTGCCGCCGTCGTTCTTGGTCTTGCCGACGTAACCGCCCATCGTCGACTGGTGGTCCTCGGGACGATAGGTGATCACGCCGAACGGCGTGGTGACCTGCAGACCCGAGAAGGCGGCGATCATCTTCTCGGTGTCGGTCGACTTCGCCTTCTGCATGCCGGCGGCGAGCGATTTGATCGCGCTGTAGCCGACGACCGACCCCAGACGCGGATAGTCGTTGAACGCCTTCCGGTACGCGGCGAGGAACGCCTTGTGCTCGGGCGTGTTGATCG
This sequence comes from Burkholderiales bacterium, assembly GCA_020852555.1. Lineage (GTDB taxonomy): Bacteria > Pseudomonadota > Gammaproteobacteria > Burkholderiales > Casimicrobiaceae > VBCG01. The sequence continues at coordinate 5,072 of JADZAQ010000136.1, read as the reverse complement.
CGTACCACGGATATCCGGTGACGACCCAGCCGTTGGGCGCCTCGTCCTTCAGCGGATCGAGGTACTCGGGTTCGCCGGTGAGCAGGCTCACCACTTCGCGACCCTTGAAGAGGCCGCGCGTGTTGCCCTCGCGGACGAACTTCGCGAGATCGGCGCCGAAGAGCACGTTGAAGATCGCATCCGGCTTGGCGTCGGCGAGCGCCTGCACCACGCTGCCGGCGTCGACCTTGCCCAGCGGCGGCGCCTGCTCGACGACGAACTCGACGCCCGGTTGCGCTGCCTTCAAGAGCTCCTTGAAGGTGGCCACCGCCGACTGCCCGTACTCGTAGTTGGGATAGACGATCGCCCAGCGCTTCTTGTTCATCTTCACCGCTTCCGGGATCAGCATCGCCACCTGCATGTACGTCGACGGGCGCAGCCGGTACGTGTAGCGGTTGCCGTTCTGCCACACGATCTTGTCGGTCAGCGGCTCGCTCGCGAGATAGAACACCTTCTTCTGCTTCGCGAAATCGGTGAGCGCGAGGCCGATGTGCGACAGGAAGGCGCCGGTCAGCACGTCGACCTTCTCGCGCGAGACGAGCTCTTCGGCGAGGCGTACCGCGTCGCCCGGATTCGCATTGTCGTCGCGGGTGATGAGTTCCAGCTGCTTGCCGTTGACGCCCCCCGCGGCATTGATCTCGTCGATCGCGAGTTGCATCCCCCGCTTGTACGGCTCGAGGAACGCGGGCTGCGCCTTGTAACTGTTGATCTCGCCAATCTTGATCGTGCCTTGCGCGCCGACAGGCAGTGCGGTCGCCCCCAGCAGCGCGGCCACGGCCAACGGCAAAGCGATGCGGCTCATCAATCGCAACATGGTGCTGACTCCCTCAGGTGGGTGGAACGGATCGGTGCAACCGAAGCTCGAAGCCGCCATCCTGCCACGGCGACATGGCCACCCGCCAGGTCCGCGCCGGCAGGTCGAGCGACGACCTCGCCGCGGCGTGCGGCGCAGTCGAGCGCCCTCCCCCTCCGACCCGTCGCATTTGCCGGGCAGCGCGCGGCAGTGTAGCATTTGCTACATCAAATCGTCAGCCGGCAAGCCGCGCGCCGCGCGAGGCCGCTCGCGGTGGCCGGCGACGCCGCCGTCCCGACCACGCAAGAACCCCCCGGATGAGCGCCTTCAACGAAGAACGCGTGCTGTCCGTGCACCACTGGACCGGCCGCCTGTTCAGCTTCACGACGACGCGCAACGCCGCGATGCGCTTCTCGAACGGGCACTTCACGATGATCGGCCTCGAGATCGACGACCGGCCGCTGCTGCGCGCGTACAGCATCGCGAGCGCCAACTACGAGGACCACCTCGAATTCCTGAGCATCAAGGTCGAGGATGGACCGCTCACCTCGCGCTTGCAGCACATTCGTCCGGGTGACTCGATCATCGTCGGCCGCAAGGCCACCGGCACGCTGCTCGTCGATTACCTGCACCCCGGCAAGCGCCTGTACCTCCTCGCCACCGGCACCGGGCTCGCGCCGTTCATGAGCATCGTGCGCGACCCGGAGACCTACGAGCGGTTCGCGCAGATCGTGCTGGTGCACGGCGTGCGCAACGTCGACGAGCTCGCCTATCACGACCTCCTCGCCGAGCACCTGCCGTCGCACGAATTCCTGGGCGACATGGTGGCGACGCAACTCGCCTACTACCCGACGGTCACCCGCGAGGAGTACCGCTACACCGGCCGCATCCCCGACCTCATCACCAGCGGCAAGCTCGGGGCCGATCTCGGTTTGCCACCGCTCGATCCGGAAGTCGATCGCGCGATGATCTGCGGCAGTCCCGCCATGCTGCGCGACTTGAAGACGCTGCTCGCCGAGCGCGGCTTCACCGAGGGCAACACCACGACCCCGGGGGCCTTCGTCGTCGAGCGGGCGTTCGCCGATCGCTGACGCCATTCAGACGACGCCGCGCGCGTGCAGCGCGGCGATCGCCGCACTTTCCATCCCGAGCCAGTCCGCGAGCACCGCGGCGGTGTGCTCGCCGAGCGCCGGCGGCGCGGATCGATACGTGACCGGGGTCGCCGACAGGCGGATCGGATTGGCGACCAGCGCGACGCTGCCCGCCGTTCCGTGCTCCATCGCGATGCGCACGCCGCGCGCGCGCACCTGCGGATCGGCGAAGACCTCGTCGATGCGGTTGATCGGCCCACAGGGCACGCCCACGGATTCCAGCGCGGCGATCCACGCCTGTGTGGTGCGCGCGACGGTCGCCTGCCGCAGGAGTGGGATCAGCGCCGCACGGTTGGCGACCCGTGCCGGGTTGGTCGCGAAGCGCGGATCGGCCGCCCACTCGGGATGCCCGACGACCGCGCAGAATTTCGCGAACTGCGCATCGTTGCCGACGGTGAGGATCATGTCGCCGTCGGCGGTCGGGAAGTCCTGGTACGGCACGATCGCCGGGTGCGCGTTGCCCAGGCGCCGCGGCACGACACCACCGGCGAGATAGCTCGACGCCTGGTTGGCGAGGCAGGCGATCTGCACGTCGAGAAGCGCCAGGTCGATGTATTGCCCGCGCCCCGAGCGCTCGCGCTCGGCCAGCGCCGCCTGCACCGCGATCGTCGCGTACAGGCCGGTCATGATGTCGGTCAGCGCCACCCCGACCTTCTGCGGTCCCGCACCCTCCTCGCCGTCGGCACGGCCGGTGACGCTCATCAGCCCGCCCATCCCCTGGATCAGGAAGTCGTAGCCGGCGCGCGCGGCGTACGGACCCTGCTGTCCGAAGCCGGTGATCGAGCAGTAGACGAGCCGCGGATTGTCCGCAACGAGGCTCGCGTAGTCGAGTCGATACTGCGCGAGGCCGCCCTGCTTGAAATTCTCGATGAGCACGTCGGCCCGCGCCGCGAGGTCGCGCACGACCGCTTGCCCCTCGGGTTGCGCGAGATCGACGCTGACCGACCGCTTGTTGCGGTTGGCGCAGAGGAAGTAGGCCGACTCGGTGGTGTCCTGGCCGTCGCGATCCTTGAGCCATGGCGGGCCCCAGGCGCGCGTGTCGTCGCCCGTCCCCGGCCGCTCGACCTTGACGACGTCGGCGCCCAGATCGGCCAGGAGTTGTCCGGCCCAGGGTCCCGCCAGCACCCGCGACAGATCGAGGACACGCAGACCGGCCAGCGGTGCGGCCCGGGATGTTGGTGGGGTGGTCGTCATCGTGTCGGATGCGCCCGGACGCGGGCGGCTGCAGAAGGAAGATCGGGCCACGGCGGCGTCCCCGGCGCGAAGCGTGCGCGCAGGTACGCCGCGAGCACGGCCACCTGGCGGTCGGAGAGCGCGTCGCGAAACGCCGGCATGAAGCCGATTTCGGCGGTTGCCGGCTCGCGCACGCCTTCCAGGATCGCCCGCAACAGGTTGTCGGGCCGGTCGCTGTGCAGGCTCGTGTAGTGCGCGAGCGGCAAGTTGCGCCCGAGGAGGACCGGCCCGTCGCCGCCGTGGTGGCAGGCGCCGCAGGCACCGGTGAAGAGGCGCGCCGCTGGACTGTCCACGGGGCTCGCTCGCGAGGTCTCGGCAAGGGTGCGGGCGATCGCCGCGGTATCGCCGGCCGGTGCGTGGAACGACGCGAGATAGGTCGCGATCGCCCGCACGTCGCTCTCCGGCAAGCTGGCCAAGTCGCGGACGACCGGCGCCATCGGACCGGCCACACTGCCGTGCTCGCGCGTGTGTCCATGGCGCAGGTAGGCGAAGAGTTCATCCTCGGTCCACGGCACCGGTGCCGGCGAGCGCGCGGTGAGCGCCGGCGCTTCCCAGCCTTCGACCATCGCACCGGCGAGGTAAGCGTCGCTGCTGCGTTCGGCGCCGAGTGCGCCACGCGGCGTGTGGCAGGCGCCGCAGTGTCCGGCGCCGTCGACGAGGTACGCGCCGTGGTTCCACTGTGCCGAGCGCGCCGGGTCGGGCACGTACGCGCCGGGGTCGAGGTGGAGTGCGTTCCACAGCGGCATCGCCGCGCGCCGATACGGCAACGGCAGGTCGGTCGCCGCCACCGCGTGGCGCACCGCGGGCTCGCTCATGAGGTACGCGTAGAGCGCGAGGAGGTCGTCGTCGGAGAGCTTGGTGAACGCCGTGTACGGAAACGCGGGATACAGGTGGCGGCCGTCGCGCGAGATGCCTTCGCGCATCGCGCGTGCAAACGCGGGATACGACCAGCGGCCGATGCCGGTCTCGGGGTCCGGGGTGAGGTTGGTCGTGACGATCGTGCCGAACGGCGTCTCCATCGCCCGGCCGCCGGCGTTGGTGACACCGCCGGGGGCGGTGTGACACACGGCGCAGTTGCCGGCGGCGGCAACGTCCCGCCCGCGCTCCAGCGCGGCGGCGGTGAAGAGCGACGGATCGGGGGGGGCGACGGGAGCCAGTGCCGGGCGGTAGCCGACGAATGCGGCCGCCATGCCGAGCGCACCGGTGACGAGCGCACCCGCGATCCCCCATGCACGCCGCCGTCTCCGGGGTGCGGCCACGGGCACCTCGCGCATCGATGGCGACGCCAGCGCCGGCGTTGAGCGCGACCCGGACGGTGCGGCCAGCGCCTGACGCGGGCTGGGTGGCGCCGCCACACCCAGCGCCGCACGTACCACCTCGGGCGTGAACGGCGGCTCGCGGAAGCGCACCCCGGTCGCGTCGAAGATTGCATTGGCGATCGCCGCGGTTCCCGGCACCGACGACGCTTCGCCGATGCCGAGCGGCGGCTCGCCCTGCCGCGGCATCGTGACCACCTCGATCACCGGCACCTCGCGGAAGGAGAGGATCGGATACGCTCCCCATTCGCGTGCCCCGGGCGCCCCGGCCGCGTCGAGCGGCACGCGCTCCTTCAGCGCCCGGCTCGTCGTCTGCACGACGTTGCCGTGCACCTGGTGGACCGCGCCGGCGGGATTGACGATCGTTCCCGCGTCGTGGCCCACCACGACGCGACGCACGTGCACCTCGCCGCTCACCCGATTCACTTCGACGTCGGCCACCCAGGCACTCCACGACGCGCCAAAGCCGGGAAAGCGGCTGTGCACGTAGCGCGCGTAGGCGAAGCCCTGGCCCTTGAGGAAGTCGCCGTCGCTGCCCTG
>JADZAQ010000135.1 GCA_020852555.1 Burkholderiales bacterium | reverse complement strand
TGCCGCTCGGCCGCAACGCCGACACGCAGCTCCTCGTGTTCGACTCGTCGTGGGTGGGCCTGGCGCCGATCCCGCCGGCGGATCTCATGTACCGCAACTACAAGGCGCAGTACGAGGCGGCCTTCGCGCTCGGCGCTCGCGCCAGAGGCAACGTCTTCCTCGCCCATCACCCCGTGCTCGGCTTCGCGTCGAATCCTTCGAATCCGCAGCAGCCCTTCCCCGGCAACCGCGGGCTGCAATCGGTGCTCGAGCCGATGTATCCGGGCGCGCTGTTCCCGGCCAACGTTGACCTCGTGCTGTCCGGCCACAACCACCTGTTCGAGATCGTGACCTTCAGCACGCCGCACGCGCCGCAGTTCATCACCGGCAACGGCGGCACCGCGCGCGACGATCCGTTCCCGGTCCCGTTCCCCCCGTCGGCGCAGCCGGCGCCGGGAGCGGTGGTGGCCGAGATCGTGTCGAGCACGGGGTTCGGCTTCATGACCATGGACCGCGACGCCGCGGGCTGGATCGCGCGCGCCTGGGACTACGACGGCAAGCTCATGACCACGTGCACGCTCGCCGGGCGCAGGATCGCGTGCACGTCTATTGCCGATCGCGCCGGGAAACCGTAACGTCGCGGCCATGGATCCCGCGCCCGCAATTGCTGCTCCCGACGCACCGAAGACGCCGCTGCTGGCCCTGGTGCGCTCGCTCATCCGGCCGTACCGCACCTGGGTGATCGTGGTGTTCGCGGCGATGATGGTCGAGACGCTGATGAGCCTCGCCGCACCCTGGCCGCTCAAGATCGTGCTCGACAACGCGCTCGGCAAGCAGAAGCTGCCGGAGTGGCTGATGTGGGTGCACGACCTCGGGATCGATCGCGACACCATGGGACTCGCGCTGTTCGCGGCGCTCGCCACCATCGTCATCGCGCTGCTCGACTCGATTGCCGACTACATCGACAACTACTACACCGAAAGTGTGGGGCAATGGGTGGCGCACGACCTGCGCATTCGCATCTACGATCACCTGCATCGCCTGTCGCTCGGCTACTACTCGACCCACCAGACCGGCGCCCTCCTGTCGACGCTGACCAGCGACGTGTCGACGGTGCAGGACTTCGCGTCGTCGGCGACTCTTTCGATCGTGGTCGACTTGATGACCATCGTCGGCATGCTCGGCATCATGTTCTGGCTCAACTGGGACTTCGCGCTGATCGCGGTGGGCGTGACGCCCTTCCTGCTGCTGTTCGTGATGCGCTTCAAGAAGGCGGTGAAGGAAGCGACCCGCAACGTGCGCAAGAAGCAGAGCGCGATCGTCGCCGTCGCCGAGCAGGGGCTGGGCTCGGTGCGCTCGGTGCGCGCCTTCGACCGCGAGGACCTCGAAGCCGAGCGGATGAAGGAGGCGAGCGAGGCGACGGTGGCCGCGGCGCTGAAGGCGCGGCGTGTGAAGTCGTTGCTGTCGCCCGTGGTGGCCGTCGTGGTTGCGCTGTGCACGGCGTTCGTGCTCTGGCGCGGCACGTCGCTCATCATGACCGACGTCATGACGGTGGGCGCGCTCACCGTCTTTCTCGCGTACCTGTCCAAGTTCTTCAAGCCGGTGCAGGACTTGGCGAAGATGACCAACACCATCGCGCAGACGGCGGTGGGACTCGAGCGGATCCAGGCCATCCTGTCCGCCGACGACATGATTCCCGAGAAGCGCGGCGCCCCGACGCCGCCGCCGCTCAAGGGCGACATCGCATTCGAGCGCGTCGCGTTCGCGTACAACGCGGACACCCCGGTGCTCAAGGACGTGAGCTTCACCATCAAGCCCGGACAGGTCGTCGGGGTCGTGGGTGGCACCGGCAGCGGCAAGTCGACCATCGTGAGCCTCATTCCGCGCTTCTACGACCCGACCGGCGGCAGCATCCGGATCGACGGCACCGATATCCGCGACTTCGCGCTGCATCCGTTGCGCCAGCAGATCGGCTTCGTGCTGCAGGAGACGGTGCTGTTCCACGGCAGCATCCGCGACAACATCGCGTACGGCCGGCCCGGTCCGGTCAGCGACGAGGAGATCAAGGCCGCGGCGAAGCTCGCCAACGCCGACGAGTTCATCGACCGCATGCCGCACGGCTACGGCACCATCGTCGGCGAGCGCGGCGACACGCTGTCCGGCGGCCAGCGCCAGCGCATCGGCATCGCCCGCGCGGTGATCCGCAACAACCCGATCCTGATCCTCGACGAGCCCACCGCGGCGCTCGACACCGAGTCGGAGCGCCTGGTCATCGAAGGTCTCGAGCGGCTGATGAAGGGCCGCACCGTCATCTGCATCGCGCATCGGCTGTCGACCATCCGCGACGCCCACAACATCCTGGTGCTGGCGAATGGAGTCGTCGCGGAGCAGGGCACGCACGACGAGCTCCTGGCCAAGAGCGGCATCTACGCCGAGCTGTACCATGTGCAGTTCGGCGACACGAAGGCACCTTCCTGAGCAATGGTGACGACAACCTCTTCATTTGCATCACGGCCCCCCTCACCCGCCCTGTCGGGCACCCTCTCCCCGCTTGCGGGGAGAGGGACGTCTGCCGCAGAGCGTCGGTTGCTCCTCTTCTCCCCGCTTGCGAGGAGAGGGACGTCTGCCGCAGAGCGTCGGTTGCTCCCCCTCTCCCCGCTTGCGGGGAGAGGGACGGGGTGAGGGGAATACGACATGGCACGCTCCCTCATCGTCTTTCCCGACGCCGGCCCCGCGCCCCTGCTGGAGGCGATCGCCTCCGCGCAAAAGGAGCTGCGGATCAAGATGTTCGTGTTCTCCGACGCGGATCTTCTGAAGGCGGTCATCGACGCGAAGAAGCGCGGCGTCGCGGTCAAGGTCATGCTGAATCCCGCGCGCCGCAGCGGCGAAACCGAGAACGAGGAGTCACGCCGCCAGCTCGTGGAGGCCGGCGTGTCGGTGCTCGACAGCAATCCTGCGTTCGACCTCACCCACGAGAAGTCGATGGTGGTCGACGGCGAGCAGGCGTTCGTGATGTCGCTCAACTGGGAGACGCGCAACGTCACCGAGACCCGTGATTACGCGGTGGTCACCAAGCGGGTGAAGGACGTGGTCGAGGTCGCCGAGTGCTTCGACGCGGACTGGCAGCGCCAGCCGTTCGCGCCGCACGAGGACTCCGCGCTCATCTGGTGCAACACCAACGGCCGCGAGCGCTTCGCGCACTTCATCGACCGCGCGCAGAAGTCGCTGTGGCTGCAGAACGAGCGCTACCAGGACGCGGTGATCATCGAGCGCGTGGTGCGCGCGGCGCGCCGCGGCGTCAAGGTACACGTCATCGCCCGGCCGCCGCATACGCTCAAGGCGGAGAAGCTCATCGAGGGCGTGGGCGGCCTGCGCATCATGGCCGACGTCGGCGCCAAGGTGCACAAGCTCAAGGGTCTGCGCCTGCACGGCAAGATGCTGCTCGCCGATTCGCAGAGCGCGATCGTCGGCTCGGTGAATCTCGCGCCTGGCAGCTTCGACGCGCGGCGCGAGCTCGCCATCGAGGTCGACGACAAGCATGTCGTGGAGGCGCTCGAGAAGGTGGCCAAGCACGACTGGGACCACTCCGAGCCGCTCGACCTCACCGACGAAGGGCTGATGGCGGACTTGGAGAAGCGCGGCAAGGAAAGCCGCGCCGCGGACCTGGTGCTCGACGCCGATCCCGCCAAGGCGAAGGGCCGCAAGAAGCGGCGTTAACGGCGATGGCCTCGTTCTGTACGGAGCGTCCTATCCCGACGTTGTGAAACTGATCGCGGCCGTGAACCGCGACGAGGCCCGATGGCGGATCGCCGGCTTCATCGACGACGCGCCGCACAAGCAGGGCACGGCGTTCGTGATCCGGCTGCGCCGCGAGGTCGATTCGAGGTCCGCTCCGATGCTCCGTTCTGGCGCCCGGCGACTCGCCGCTGCGCCGCGCGCCCGATGGCTGCATCGTAGGCGCCGGAGTAGGTGTCGTCGGGACGGTAGTGCGGCGGCGGCGAGCGCAGCATCACCAGCACCTCCC
>JADZAQ010000134.1 GCA_020852555.1 Burkholderiales bacterium | reverse complement strand
GACATGACGCAGTGCGATTCTTTGATACCGATCAATCAATGCATGCACTGCAGCATGTGGCGGTGAGGCCAGTCGTGCCGACAATCGCGTTCGCACGAAACTTGTCGCGCGCGATGCGCTCTAGACGCTTGAGCCGGTCGCCCGTCGGGCTGCGGCGCGTCCACAGCAAGGAGTTCGACATGCGGATCGGTATCGTGGGACTGGGCCGGATGGGCGCCAACATGGCGAAACGACTCCTTCACGCGGGGCATGCCTGCGTGACTTATGACGTCGACCCGGTTGCGGTGCAGGGACTCGTCGCGAGCGGCGCTCGCGGTGCCGCGTCCCTGACAGAACTGACGCAGGCACTCGCGCTCCCGCGCGTGGTGTGGCTGATGCTGCCGGCGGCGGTCGTCGACGACACCGTCGACGCGCTCGTGCCGCTCCTGCGGCCCGGCGACATCCTCGTCGATGGCGGCAACTCCCATCATCGCGACGACTTGCGTCGCGCTGCGACGCTCGCCGCGCATGGCCTGCACTATGTCGACGTCGGCACCAGCGGCGGCGTCTGGGGCCTCGCGAACGGCTACTGCCTCATGATCGGCGGCGAGGCCGACACGGTCGCACGGCTCGCGCCGATCTTCGATGCACTCGCCCCCGCGGCGGACGCCGCGCCGCCGACGCCCGGGCGCGACGGCCGCGATGCGGGCGCCGAGCGCGGCTGGCTGCACTGCGGTCCCAGCGGAGCCGGCCACTTTGTGAAGATGGTCCACAACGGCATCGAATACGGCCTCATGGCGGCTTACGCCGAGGGCTTCGGCATCCTCCAGCGTGCCGGCAGCGGCCTGCAGACGCAGACGGCCGACGCCGAGACCGCGCCGCTCGAGCATCCGGAAGCGTATCGCTACGAGTTCGATCTCGCCGAGATCGCGGAGTTGTGGCGGCGGGGCTCCGTGGTCCGCTCGTGGCTGCTCGATCTCGCCGCGCACGCGCTCCTGCAGGATCCCGATCTGGACCAGGTGCAGGGTCGCGTCGCCGATTCGGGCGAGGGCCGCTGGACGCTGCAGGCCGCAATCGACATCGGCGCGCCGGCGCCCGTGCTGGCAACGGCGCTCTTTGCACGCTTCGGCTCACGCGGCGACGCGGCGTTCGCCAACCGCATGCTCTCCGCGCTGCGCCGCGAGTTCGGAGGCCACGAGGAGCGCGGGGACCCCGCACCATGAGCGTGGCGCGGAGCGACGCATTGGTGCTCTTCGGCGCCACGGGCGACCTCGCGCGCCGCAAACTCTTCCCCGCGCTGCATGCCCTCGTGCGCAGTGGCACCCTGCGGGTGCCGGTGATCGGCGTCGCACGATCCGGCTGGAGCGTCGACGAGTTCCGTCGGCATGTCAGCGGCAGTCTGCGGGAACACGGTGTCGCCGCGCACGACGCTGCTGCCGACACGCTCCTGTCCTCGCTGCGCTACGTCGACGGCGACTATCGCGACGACGAGACACATCGACGACTGCGCGTCGCGCTCCAGGATGCGCAGCATCCGCTTTACTACCTCGCCGTGCCGCCGAGCCTCTTCACGTCCGTGGTAGACGGGCTCGAAGCAGCGGGCGGCGCCGCGGGTGCGCGCGTGGTAGTCGAGAAACCCTTCGGCCGCGACCTCGCCTCCGCACAGGCGTTGAACCGCGCGCTGCACCGTGGGTTTCCCGAAGATGCGGTCTTCCGCATCGACCACTACCTCGGCAAGGAGGCGGTGCAGAACCTGCTCTACTTCCGGTTCACCAACGCCTTTCTCGAGCCGGTGTGGAACCGGAACTACGTGCAGAGCATCCAGATCACCATGGCCGAGGAGATCGGCGTGGAAGGACGGGGCCGCTTCTACGAGGAAGTGGGCGCGCTGCGCGACGTCGTGCAGAACCACATGTTGCATGTGCTGGCACACCTCACGATGGAACCGCCCGCCGGTGCCGGCGCGGACGCGCTGCGCGACGAAAAGTCGAAGGTGTTCCGATCCATCCGTCCGCTCGCCGCCGACGACCTCGTGCGTGGCCAGTACGACGGCTATCGCGCTGAGCCGGGCGTCGATCCGGCATCGACCGTCGACACGTTCGTTGCTCTGCGGATCTTCCTCGATTCGTGGCGCTGGGCGGACGTCCCCATCTTCATCCGCGCGGGAAAGCGTCTGGCGGCGACGGCGACCGAAGTGCTCGTGGCCTTGAAGCGTCCGCCGCAGGCGGTGTTCGGGCCAGCGGCCGTCTCGCCCCCCAATTATTTCCGCTTCCGGCTCGGCCCCGATCGCGTGGCCGTCGCGATCGGTGCGTCCACCAAGCACGCCGGCACATCGATGGCGGGCGAAGCGATCGAGCTCTCCGTGTGCAACGACCGCACACCGGAAATGACGGCCTACGAGCGCCTGATCGGCGATGCCCTGACGGGTGATCCGACGCTCTTCGCTCGCGAGGATGGCGTCGAGGCCGCCTGGCGCATCGTGGACCCGGTGCTGCACCTGCCACTCGCGGTGCATCCGTATCCCGCGGGCAGTTGGGGTCCACCCGCAGCCGATGCGATTGCCGCGCACGCCGGTGGCTGGCATTGCCCGGTGCGTGGGTGAGCGATGCACGTGGAAGTGCTTCCCGATGCCGCCGCCGCTGCCCGGCGTGCCGCGTCGTTGATCGCCGAACAGGCGCATGCGGCCGTGCGCGATCGCGGACGCTTCCTGCTCGCGTTGAGCGGCGGCCGCACGCCGCTCGCGATGTACGCGGCACTCGCGCGCCTGCCGCTGGCCTGGGCGCGGGTCGAACTCTTCCAGACCGACGAGCGACTCGTGCCGGTCTCCAACCCCGCACGGAACTGGACGGCGATCGCGCGAGCGCTGCTCGCGGGGAACGGCGTCATGCCCGAGCGCACACACCCGATGCCGTGCGACGCGGCCGACCCGCGCGAGGCGGCGATGGATTACGCCGAGACGCTCGGCGTGCTGGCCGGATCACCCCCTGAGTTCGACCTGATCCATCTCGGGCTCGGCGACGACGGACACGTGGCGTCGCTCTTCGCCGACGACGCGGCGCTGGCGGTCGAGCATGCATGGGTGACGACCACCGACGTCCATCGCGGCCATCGACGCATGACGCTCACCCTGCCCGTCCTCGCTCGCGCGCGATGCGTGCTGTGGCTCGTGTGCGGCGCAGCGAAAGCCTCGATGCTCGCGCGTCTGGTCGACGGCGACGAGCGGCTGCCCGCCGGCCGCGTCCCGCGCGAACGCGCGTGGGTCGTGGCAGACGAGTCGGCCGGGCAGGCGCTGAAGGCCACTTCGCGATGAAAGTGCTGAGCATCGATGTCGGCGGCAGCCACGTGAAATGCCTGGCGAGCGGGAAATCGGTGCCGCGTACGTTCGTCTCGGGACCGACGCTGACCCCGGAGGAGATGGTTCATCGCGTGCGCGAAGCGACCGTCGACTGGCGCTACGACGTCGTGTCGCTCGGCTATCCCGGTCCCGTGCTGCACGGCGCGCCGCTGCGCGAACCGCGCAACCTCGGCCCCGGGTGGGTCGGTTTCGACTTCGCCCGCGCGTTCGGACGGCCCGTCAAAGTGATCAACGATGCCGCGATGCAGGCCCTCGGCAGCTATGCGGGCGGCCGCATGCTGTTCCTCGGTCTCGGCACCGGACTCGGGACCGCCTTGATCGTCGACGGCAGGCTCGAAGCGATGGAGCTCGCCCACCTTCCCTACCGCAAGGGCCGCACCTTCGAAGACTACGTCGGCGCGCGCGGCCTCGCGCGACTCGGCAAGCGACGCTGGCGCAAAGCGGTCCTCGACGTCGTCGCCACGCTGAACGAAGCGCTCGCACCCGATTACGTCGTACTCGGCGGCGGCAACGTACGCAGGATGAAGGCGCTGCCCGAGTACGTGCGGGCAGGCGACAACGGCAACGCCTTTCTCGGCGGGTTCCGCCTGTGGAATCCCGTGCGGATTCGACGTCCGCAACGCGCCCCGCGCGTCATGCGTGCGATGCCCGCGGCCGGGACCGTGCGCTCCCCTCCCGACAAGCGCGCCACATGAATGGAGCGACGGACATGGTGCGCAAGGTACCTGCACCCAGCGGCCCGGGCATCCCGCCGACATGGACGAGCAGCGCGAAGGATCTGGTCGGCTGCTCGCTCGGACCTTCGCGCCTGTGGTTCACGATCGGCTTCGGCATCGTGAACGAAGTCTATTTCCCGCGCATCGACACGCCCCAGATCCGCGACCTCGGGTTCATCGTCGCCGACGATGCGGGCTTCTGGTGCGAGGTGAAGCGCCTCGGCCACTATGCGATAGAGATGGCCGCGCCCGGCGTTCCTGCAGTGCGCGTCGTGCACACCCACGAGCGTTTCACGCTGAGCCTGCGCATCATCGGCGATCCGCACCGCGACGCGCTGCTCCTCGAGGTGATCCTCGACGGTGATGAGACTCTGCGCCCGTACGCG
>JADZAQ010000133.1 GCA_020852555.1 Burkholderiales bacterium | reverse complement strand
GATCTGATTGGCGTAGGTATCGAGCCCGAACTCGTGGTGTGCGATGCGCGCGATGGCCGCATCGTAGCGCTCGAGGAGGTCGAAGTCCCAGTCGGCGCCGGTGGAGAGCACGCTCATCGGATCGTCCCCGGTTCGACCATGCCGGCAGCGCGATGGTCTGCCGCGCACTGCCGCTGCGTCAGCGTCGTCATGCGCTCGTCTCCTTTCGAAAGAGCTCGCGGAATACGGGGTAGATCTCCTCGCGGGCCCCGGCCCGGCGCATGGCGAAGCGGCCCTGCGCGGCACCCACCAGGCGCTCGTACTCGGCCCACAGGCTCGATGGTCGCGCATCCGCACCCGCCGGCGCGAGCTCGAGGTAGGTGTAATAGCGGACGAACGGCAGCAGGCGCTCGTGCAGGAAGCGTGCGCTGCGGGCGGGATCGGCGCCGAAGGCGTCACCGTCGGAGGCTTGCGCCGCGTACACGTTCCAGCCGCTCGCGTAGCGTGCCGAACGAATCTCGTCGGCGAGCGCGAGCGCCGAGTACACGATCGTGCCGCCGGACCGCGTATCGTGGAAGAAGGTGTCCTCATCGACCTCGTCGGCATCGTCGGTATGCCGGATGAAGACGAGATCGACCTCGCCATACTTGCGCGTGAGGAAGAGGTAGAGGAGCGAGAAGAAGCGCTTGGCGAGATCCTTCTTCTCTTCGTCCATCGACGCCGACACGTCCATGAGGCAGAACATCACCGCCCGGGCGATGGGCTCGGGACGCGGGACACGGTGGCGGAAGCGCAGATCGGGGTCGGCGAGGAAGGCGATGCTCCGGCGGCGCCGGTCGACGCGGCGCAGCCTTTCGTCGAGTTCGGCCGCGGCGCCGACGTCGCCCGCGGCGCTAGCCGCGGCCAAGGCATCCTCCAGCGCCGCGCGTTCGCCCGCAAGGGCGCCGCCGAGCGCGATCCGGCGCGCGAGCGCCTCCCGCATGGTGCGCACGACGGCGAGATTGGCCGCGGCACCGGTGCGGGTGAAGCCGGCACGAATGCTTCGCGCGCCTTGCACCTGTCCGAATTCGGTGCGCGCGAGGCGGGGCAGCGCGAGATCGTCGAAGAAGATCTGCAGGAACTCTTCGCGCGAGAGTGAAAAGACGAAGTCGTCCTGCGCGTCGCCCTCGCCCCCCTCGCGCCCCCGGCTACCGCCGGCCGCGCCGTCGTCGCGCGGGATGCGATCGCCGGTGCTGTACTCGCGATTGCCCGGCAATACGCGCTCACGGTCGCCGCCCCCGCCAAAGCCGAACGACGGCTGGGCGACGTCCTTGCGCGGGACGCGCACCTCGCCGCCGCGCTCGAGATCGGACAGCTTGCGCTCGCCGATCATCTTCCGCACGGCCTCCTGCACGTGCCGCTTGTAGCGGCGCAGGAAGCGCTCGCGGTTGACCGCGCTCTTGCCGCGGTCGTTCAGCCGCCGGTCGATGAGATGTGCCATGTCGAGGCTCCCCTGGCGTGCGCCGCGGCGCCGATCACGACGACTTGTGGACCCGCAGGTACCACTCGGCCAGCAGCCGCACCTGCTTCTCCGTATAGCCCTTGTCGACCATGCGGGCGACGAAGTTCTGGTGCTTCTGCTTGTCCGCCGCCGACGCCTTGGCATTGAACGAGATCACGGGCAGCAGGTCCTCGGTGTTGCTGAACATCTTCTTCTCGATCACCTCGCGCAGCTTCTCGTAGCTGTTCCAGGCGGGGTTGCGGCCTCCGTTGTGCGCGCGCGCGCGCAGCACGAAATTCACGATCTCGTTGCGGAAATCCTTGGGGTTGGCGATACCGACGGGCTTCTCGATCTTCTCGAGCTCCGCGTTGAGGGCGGTGCGGTCGAAACTCTCGCCTGTCTCGGGATCGCGGTAGTCCTCCTCCTGGATCCAGCAGTCGGCGAAGGTGACGTAACGGTCGAAGATGTTCTGCCCGTATTCGGCGTACGACTCGAGGTACGCGGTCTGGATCTCCTTGCCGATGAATTCGGCGTCGCGGGGTGCGAGATAGCCCTTGAGGTGCTCGAGGTAGCGCCGGCGGATCTCGTCGGGCAGGTCCTCGCGGGCGAGGCGGAGCTCGAGGACATACATGAGGTGCACCGGATTGGCGGCGATCTCGGTCTGGTCGTGGTTGAAGACCGCCGAGAGAACCTTGTAGGCGAAGCGCGTCGACAGGCCGGTCATGCCTTCGTCGGGGCCGGCGTAATCGCGGTACTCCTGCAGCGTTTTCGCCTTCGGGTCGACGTCCTTCAGGGTCTCACCGTCGTAAACCCGCATCTTCGAGTAGAGGCTCGAATTGTCGGGCTCCTTGATCCGCGAGAGCACCGAGAACTGCGCCATCATCTCCAGCGTCCCCGGCGCGCACGGCGCCTTGGCGAGCGACGAGCCGGCGAGGAGCTTCTCGTAGATCCTGACCTCGTCGGACACGCGCAGGCAGTACGGCACCTTGACGATGTAGATGCGATCGAGGAACGCCTCGTTGTTCTTGTTGTTGCGGAAGCTGTGCCACTCCGATTCGTTGGAGTGGGCGACGATCACGCCGTTGAACGGGATCGCCGAGAAGCCTTCGGTACCCTTGAAGTTGCCCTCCTGCGTGGCGGTGAGCAGCGGGTGCAGCATCTTGATCGGCGCCTTGAACATCTCGACGAATTCGAGCAGTCCCTGGTTGGCGAGGCACAGGCCGCCGGAGTAGCTGTACGCGTCGGGGTCGTTCTGCGCGTAGTGCTCGAGCTTGCGGATGTCGATCTTGCCGACCAGCGAGCTGATGTCCTGATTGTTCTCGTCGCCTGGCTCGGTCTTGGTGATCGCGACCTGGCGCAGCACCGACGGTATGATGCGCGCGACGCGAAAGCGGGTGACGTCACCGGCGTATTCCTCGAGCCGCTTGATCGCCCACGGCGACATGATGCCGGTCAGGTAGCGACGAGGGATGCCGTAGTCGTGCTGCAGCACCTGCGCATAGTGATCGGGTGGAAAGAGCCCCAACGGCGACTCGTTGACCGGCGACCCTTTCAAGGCATAGATGGGGTGCGACTCCATCACGGTCTTCAATCGCTCGGCGATCGACGACTTGCCGCCGCCGACGGGACCCAGCAGGTAGAGGATCTGCTTCTTCTCCTCGAGCCCTTGCGCGGCGTGCTTGAAGAAGGCGACGATCTGCTCGATCGCTTCTTCCATCCCGTAGAACTCGCGGAAAGCGGGGTAGCGGCGGATCACCCGATTGCCGAAGAGCCGCGCGAGGCGCGGGTCGTTGCGGGTGTCGACGAGTTCGGCGTCGCCGATGCCGGCAAGCATGCGCTCGGCGGCGGTGGCGTACACCGACGGATCCGTCTTGCACAGATCGAGATACTCGTCGAGCGAAAGCTCTTCCTCGCGCACTGCCGCGTAGTTTGTGCGGAACGTCTCCAACAACGTGCCCATCGCTTCTCCTTCGCGAGGGCGGTACGCAGCGGCAGCTATTGTCGTTGTAGGGCCGTCGACGCTCGCGGGACTCGCGGCTTGGTCCTGCCTTCACTATATGACGCTTTCTCACTTCCGCAAGGTACGTGCCAACGAATCGTCGGATCGGCGCCGTGCGAGTGATGACCCCGCGGGCCGTCGCGCCGCCGAACGTCGGGCCGACACGACAGAGGTGCCGCTACGCGTACGGCTCGACACCTCCCTGCCACCATCATGGATACGCAGCTCCCGCCGCGTGACCATCACGCTGCCCTCAACGCGACACCGCGCAATCGGTTTACAGACGGGATGCGTTGCGGCGGTCAGTTCGTCGCGGCGAGCCACTGCACGCCGGCGTGCTCCCCGTGCCGTGTGCAGGCGGTATCGACTGCGGCGAGGGCGGTGTCCAGGAACGCCGCGTCGCCGTGGCCGGTGCGGGCCTCGGCGCGGGCAAGACGCAGATCTTTGCGCAGCATGCCGAGCGTGAACGTCGCGGCACCGGCGGGCGGCAGCATCCGCTCGAGGTAGGCATCGAAGAGAAAGCCCGATGCCGTTCCGCTGCCGAGCGCGTCGCGCACGAGCGGTGCGGTCAGGTCCCACGAGCGGGCGAGTGCCGCGCCGTGGGCGACGCCGAGCAGCGTACCGGCGACGATCGTCTGGTTGACGAGTTTCATCCGGTAGCCGGCACCCGCCGGACCGCAGGGCACGATCCGCGCGCAAAATGTCGCGAGCAGTGGCCGCACGGTCTCCAGCGCGGCGGCATCGCCGCCGACGAAGCAGGTGAGCGATCCCTTGGCAGCGCCCGCGACGCCGCCGGTCACCGGCGCATCCAGCAGACCGACGCCGGCAGCGCTCGCCAGCGCAGCGCCGGCGGCGGCGGTTCCAGGTGCCGCGGTCGTGAGGTCGACAAACACGCTGCCGCGCTTCGCCTCGCCGATCATGCGCTGCTGCAAGCCCACCACGTCGTCGGGGCCGCCGACGATCGTGGCGACGATGTCGCAGGACCGGGCCAGCGCCTCGGGGGTCGCGGCAACGTCCGCTCCGGCGCGGGCGATGTCGCCGACCGCCTCCGGACGCCGCGCCCACACGCGCAGCGAAAATCCAGCGGCAAGGACGCGGTGCGCCATGGGCGCACCGATGTTGCCAAGGCCGATCCAGCCGACGACCGGCAGCGCTGCGGTCACGGTCGTCGGTGTCCCGATGGCCGCGGCCATCGGGAGTGGGCGAAGGTCATTGGATCTGGATCTTGGCGTCGCGCACGATGTTGCCCCATTTCACCGTCTCTGCCGCGAGATGGTCGGCGAGCTGCTTCGGCGTTCCGCCGAGCGGCGAGGCGCCCATGTCGGACAGGCGCTTGCGCACCGCCGGGTCTTGCAGGCTCTCGTTGACCGCGGCGTTCACCTTGTCGACGATCGCCGGCGGCGTGCCCTTCGGTGCGAGGAGCGCGAACCAGGTCGACGAGAGGAGCTTCGGCGCGCCCAATTCGACCGTGGTCGGCACGTCGGGGAGCGCCGGCGAGCGTTTGTCGGCCATCACCGCGATCGCGCGCACCTTGCCGCCCTTGACCTGCCCGACGATGCCCGGCACCAGCTGGAACATGAGTTGGATGTCGCCGGCCATGAGGTTGGTCGTCGCCGTGCCGGGCGCGTTGTACGGGACGTGGACCATCTTGGTGCCGGTCTCGCGCATGAAGAGCTCGGCGGCGAGGTGCATCGAGCTGCCGTTGCCGGTGGAGCCGAAGTTGAGCTTGCCGGGATTGGCCTTCGCGTACGCGGTGAACTCCGCGAGGCTCTTCGCCGGCAGGTCGTTGTTGACGACCAGGATGTTGGGGACGTCGGCCACCAGCGCGATCGGCACGAAGTCCTTCTGCGGATCGAAGTTGAGGCCCTTGTAGAGGCTCGGATTGACCGCGAGCGTGCCCGCCCACGAGAAGAGGAGCTTGTAGCCATCGGGCGTCTGCTGCGCCGCGTAGGCGGCCCCGATGTTGCCGTTGGCGCCCGGCTTGTTGTCGATGACGACCGACGTCTTGAGGTGCTTGGCGAGTTCTTCGGCGATGACCCGCGCGATCGAGTCGCCGGTACCGCCGCCGCCGGGGGCGGGAACGACGATCTGGATGGTCTTGCCGGCGGGCCAGTCCTGCGCGACCGCGGCAGGGGCATGGCCGACGGCGAATGCGGCCGCAAGCGCGAAGGGGGGCATCCAACGTTGTATCTGCATGGCTTTCCTCGTGGCAGTGAGCGCCGCGTCGGCGGCAAGATCGAGAGAGTTCGTTCAGGCCCGAACGGGCTCGCGCGCGGCACGTGTCGCGGCCTCGATCGCGGCGTCGGTCACCGCGATCGGGACCACGCAGCCGGGGCCGAGCATGAGCCGTCGCCCCCCCGTCTGGACGATCGCGTCGCCGACCTCGCTCGCGACGCCCTGGACGTCGCCACGCAGCAGCGCCCCATACTCGTTCACGCCACCGACCAGGAGGCGCGGGAAGCGCGGCAGCGCACCGCGCAGATCGGGGTCGGTGGTCCGGTCGTGCCAGTTCAGCATCTCGACCGGGTAGCCCGCGAGCGTGTCGAACATGGTGTCGTCACCGTGCGCGTGGAGCATGTTGAGCCGCGCCTTGCCCTTGAGCGCAGCGAGGATTTCGAGGTCGTACTTCTTGCCGAAGCGCTCGAATTCAGCGGCATTGAGAAGTCGCCACGAGCCCTGCTGGGTCGCGAGGAAGATGCCGTGCGCGCCCGCGGCGAGCGCGTCGAGCGCGAAGCGGATGGTGACGTCGGTGATCACGCGCAGCGCCTGTTCGACGGCGTCCGGGGCGCGGCGCAGGTCCGCGTAGAGTCGATCGGTGGAGAGCTTGCGCGCCGTGGTGAGGGGCGAGAAGATCGTCTGCAGGATCGGCACCGAGCCCTTGAGTGCCTGCGCGGTCGCGCGCAGGGCCTCGTTCTGCCGGCCGTAGCTGCCGCGCCGCACGTCGAGATCGCGAACGGCGAGCCAGTCCTCGGTGCGCGCGACGCCAGGCTTGACGACGGCCCGCGCGCCGTTCGCCTGCCCGTCGTAAGCGGTGACCGCGCCCCAATCCTCGACGCCGTAGGTGCCCGACGGCATGAACTTGACGAGGTCGAAGCGCCAGCGCTCCTGCCAGGCGACCGATTGCGCGGTGAGCTTGTCGGCGTGCTGGTCGTCCTCGGGAAAGTGCCGCCACAGCGCGATCGGCGGATGGTCGACCGGCGCGCCGGCAATGGCGGCTTCCACACGTTCCCAGGAGGTCATCGGTTTCATCGGTTCCTTTGCGCTCGTTCGACGGTGGCGCCATTCTAGGGGAAAGCGCGTCCGCATGCTCCCTTGCCGGTCGGCGTGTCGCATGGGACACTCGCCGCCTTCGGGCGGCCGATGCGCGGTCGCCCTTTTTCTGCACGGAGAAGCACCATGTCGAGTGCCTGGGTAAGCGAAGCCATCCATCGCATCGAGCGCGACTTCCAGCGCTCGGCCGATACGCACCTCATCCTCGTCGAACTGCCGGGTTTCCCGGGTATCCGGTTCTACCTGAAGGACGAATCGACGCACCCCACCGGCAGTCTCAAGCATCGCCTCGCGCGCTCGCTTTTCCTGTATGGCCTGTGCAACGGCTGGATCCGCGAGGGATCGACGGTGGTCGAGGCGTCGTCGGGCAGCACCGCGGTCTCCGAGGCGTACTTCGCGCGGATGCTCGGCCTGCCCTTCATCGCGGTCATGCCGCGCAGCACGTCGCCCGCGAAGGTCGCGCAGATCGAGTTCTACGGCGGCGGCTGTCACTACGTCGATCAACCTACCGCGGTCTACACCGAGGCCGAGCGGTTGGCCCGCGAGCGCGGCGGCCACTACATGGACCAGTTCACGTTCGCCGAACGCGCGACCGACTGGCGCGGCAACAACAACATCGCGGAGTCGATCTTCACGCAATTGCGCGCCGAGCCCGATCCCGAGCCGCGCTGGATCGTGGTGGGCGCAGGGACCGGCGGCACGTCGGCGACGATCGGCCGCTACATCCGCTATCACGGCACCGCATCGCAGCTCGCCGTGGTCGACCCCGACCGTTCGGTTTTCTACGATTACTTCAAGACGCGCGATCCGGCGCTCAAGGCCGAGGGCGGATCGGACGTCGAAGGCATCGGCCGGCCGCGCGTCGAGCCATCGTTCGAGCCTGGTGTGGTCGACCGCATGATCCGCGTCCCCAATGCCGCGAGCTATGCGGCGATGCACGTGCTCGCGCGCCTCGTCGGCCACAAGTACGGGGGATCGACGGGGACCAACTTCTGCGGCGTGCTGGAGATTGCCGCGGAGATGAAGGCGCGCGGCGAGACCGGGGCCATCGTCACGCTCGCCTGCGATTCCGGCGACCGCTACCTCGACACCTATTACAGCGATACGTGGCTCAGCGCCAGCGGCTACGACATCGCGCCGCACGTCGCGCGCTTCGAGCGCGCCTGCGCGACGGGAACGCTCACGGCGTGACGCCGGACTGATCGCTGCGGACGGTTCGGGCGCTCGCCGGCGAAGTCGGACGCGCCGTCGGGCGGCTGGCGCCGGCGTTCAGCGCATCGGCGGCAACAACGCTTCGAGCCGCGCCGCGACATTCAGCACCCGCCAGTCGTCGCCGCAAGCACCGGCGATCTGCACGCCGATTGGCAGACCGTGTTCGCCGTGGCCGCAAGGCAGCGTGAGCGCCGGCATCCCGGTCAGATTGAACGGCATGGTGAGTGCGACGACCGCGGTGTGCAGCGGGACGTCGCGACCACCGAGGCGCGCGGTGCGTGCTCCCGAGGGTGGCGGCGCGACGCGCAGCGTCGGCGTGACGAGCACGTCGACCTCGCGCATCACCGTCGCGAACATTGCCGCCAGATCGGCGCGCGCACGCTGGGCGCGGGCATACCAGGTGGCGGGCAGGAACTGACCGATCTCGAGGCGCACGCGCACGTCGGCGCCGAGGGTTTCCGGTGCTTCACGTAGCCGCTTCGTATGGAGGTCGGTGGCCTCGGCGCACACCGTCACGAACTGCAACGCAGCGCTCGCTTCCACTCCAGGCAAGGCGATCGGGACGAGGATCGCGCCATCGCGCTGCATCAGGTCGATCGCCGCATGCACCGAATGCGCAACGTCGTCCGCGAGAGTATCGAAGAAGTAATGGTCGGCAATGCCCACCCGCAATCCGGCGAGTGGCCGCGGCCGCACGGTGCGCGCGGGCTGGCCCGCCATCACCGAGTACATGAGCGCCGCATCGGCTACGTCGGCGGCGATCGGGCCGACGTGATCGAGACTCGCGCCGAGCGGCAGCGCGCCGTCGCGCGGCACGACATCGAAGGTCGGCTTGAAGCCGACCACGCCGCAGCACGACGCGGGGATCCGGATCGAACCGGCCGTGTCGGTGCCGATCGCGAGGCGTACGATGCCGGCGGCCACCGCGGCCGCCGAGCCGCCGCTCGATCCCCCCGGCGTGTAACCGGGGTGCCGGGGATTGACGACCGACCCGTGGTGCGGATTCTCGCTGGTGATGCCGTAGGCGAGCTCGTGCAGGTTCGTGGTTCCGACCACCAGCGCGCCGGCGGCGCGCAGGCGCGCGACGGCAGCGGCATCGCGGGTCGCCGGTGCGGGTGTCGGACCTCCGGAGCCGTTGGTCTGCGGAAAGCCGGCGACCGACATGAGATCCTTCACCGCGATGGGCACCCCGAGCAGCGGCAGCGCCGCGCCGGCGCGCAGCCGGTGCGCCGCACCCGCGGCAGCAGCTTCGATCGCGGCGAGATCGCTCAGGGTGATGAACGCGCGCAGATCCCCACGTTCGCCTGCGGCAGCGAGGGCGGCTCGTGCCGGTTCGGCGGCACGCTCGGGCGACGCCCGGCACTCGCGTGCGATCGCTGCCGCGCCTTGGGTGTGGTCGGTGATCTCGGCACCACCTTCGACAGTTGCACGGGCGGACGGCGGCGCGAGGTAACCGAGTTGCGCAGTCGGTTGCAGCGCTTCGATGGTTCGCAGTTCGGGCAGATTGACGCGCAGCCGCTCGAGCCAGGCGTGCGACCGGTCTCGGTACGGATACCCGGTCAGGTCTGCGAGACCGTCGACGGCATGCTCGAAACGCTGGTAGAGGTCGTGCATCGGAGGCGTTTCCTCCAAGCCCAGTGCCTGCGACGGACCTGAACGGTCACCCATCCATTGCGCGCGACGGTGACCCTGCGAAGGCAAGCGGCCGTGCGAAGGCAAGCCGATATGGTAGGCGCGATTGGACTCGAACCAACGACCCCCACCATGTCAAGGTGGTGCTCTAACCAGCTGAGCTACGCGCCTCCGAAGAG
>JADZAQ010000132.1 GCA_020852555.1 Burkholderiales bacterium | reverse complement strand
GACGTAGGTGGGCTTGAGCGCCATCGTCTTCATCACCCAGGTAACCCACAGTTCCTCGAGCGGCGCGATCACCCCGGGGAACGACGGCACGAGGTTGTTCTGGTAGTCGAACTCGACCAGCATCGCGCGGCCCAGGCGAGTGATGAGCGGGCACGACGTGTAGCCCGTATACAGCGCGCCGGACTTGCCGCCGGCGATCTCGGCCACGAGATGGTCGACGGCAACCGGCACCTGCCACTTCACGCTCGCCGCCGTCTTGCCCTTGGGCACGCCCGCGATGTCCCCGACGCCGAAGACGTTCGGATAGCGCACGTGACGCAGCGTCCCCTTGTCGACCTCGAGCCAGCCTTCCGCCGCCCACGCACCCGTCTGCCACGGCAGCGGGCTGTTGCGCACCGGCTCGGGGGCGCGCATCGGCGGAATCACGTGGATGAAGTCGTAGCCCTGCTCCTCGGTGCCACCCGGAGTGGCAAATGTCGCGATGCGCCGACCCGGATCGATCGCCTTCAGCACGCGCTCGTAATTGACGTCGATGCCGCGCTCCTGGAACAGCATGCGCACCTTCTCCGAAACGATGGGCACGCTGAAGAGGACCTTGTTGTTCGAGTTGTAGACGATCTTCGCCTTGCTGCGCTGGCCGCGGCGCGTGAGGTGATCCTCGGTGATGAAGGTGATCTTGAGCGGTGCGCCGGCGCACTTCATCTCGGTGGCGGGACGGGTGAAGACACCGCGGCCGCCCCGGTCGGCGAAGGCGGACAGCGCCTGCCAGGTCGCGTAGGCGGCCCCCGGACTGCGGTAGATGCTGCCGATGCCGTGCTGGCCGATCAGGCGCTCGTCCATGCCCTCGATGAGGCCGTATTCGAGGGTCATGCCGGTGGCGACGATCAGGAAATCGTACGCATACGCCTTGCCACTGGCGGCGACCACCCGGTTGCCCTGCGGATCGAACTCGGCGACGGCTTCCGGGACGAGTTCCACGCCTGGCGGCACGTACTCGGCGGTCGTCGATACGACGTAGCCGATCGGCTTGATCCCGGCGCCGATCAGCGTGAAGCCGGGTTGGTAGAAGTGCTCCTTGCGGGCGTCGATCAGCGTGATCTGCGCGCCGTCGAGCGCCTGCACGAGACGCGAGGCCGCGGTCAGTCCCGCAGCGCCGGCCCCCACGATGACGATCCGCGCCTTGGTCTTGACCTTGTCGGCGGCCTGGACCGCGCCAGGTGCGAGCCCGGCACCGGCGGCGACCGCCGCGCCCGCGAGCAGCAGGGCGCGCCGGCGCGCGGGTGATGGTGGCAGGGTGACCCGCGCCGCGTGCAACTGGTCGTGTTCCATCATCTTCAACCCCCTCTTCACTTCGGACCGCAGTAGATGTCCCAGAGCATGCGCATGACGCGCACGACGTTGGCGTCGGCCAGGCGGTAATAGACGTACTTGCCCTCCTTGTCCGTAGCCACCAGGCCTTCCTCGCGCAGTACCGCCAGTTGCTGCGAGAGGGTGGGCTGGCGAATCCCGGTCGCGATTTCGAGCTCGCTCACGTTGCGCCGGGCGGCGGCGATCTGGCACAGGAGCAACAGGCGATCCTCGTTGGCGAGGACCTTGAGCATCCCGCACGCCTCCTCGGCGTGCCCACGCAGTTGTTCGGCGACCTTGAGATCGCTCTTCGTGAATCCCGTCATCACCATCCGCCGCGGCCGCCAATGCTGGCACGAATTATAATTTATTTTCTTGTATATTGTAAGGCATTCGCGCAACGCATCGTCGCGTCCGGGTACCGTGTTTTGCTGACCTCGGTAGGCACGGTTCCCGCAGTGCAGTAGCATACGGAGCAGCATGTCGCATCGCAGCAATCCCCGTCGACCCATCGACGCCGCTCCCGTCACCCCACGCCGCGTCCGGCAGCAGTCGCGTGCAGGCTTCCGTCGGCGACCACCGGCGCCGGGTCAGTTGCGGACGTGAACACGCGGTGATCGGCACCCGTATCCGACCACGAGAGGTAACCCGCATGAGCGCACCCGGTTCCAAGGACGACTTCCTTGCGCGCGTCCAACACCGCGATCCGCACCAGCCCGAATTCCTGCAGGCCGTGCGCGAGGTCGCGAGCAGCCTGTGGCCGTTCCTGGAACGGCACCCCGAATACGCCCGCGACGGCCTCGTCGACCGGTTGGTCGAACCCGAGCGCGTGATCCAGTTCCGCGTGAGCTGGGCCGACGACCGCGGCCAGGTCCAGACGAACCGTGGCTGGCGCGTGCAGCACAGCTCGGCGATCGGCCCCTTCAAGGGCGGCATGCGGCTGCATCCGTCGGTGAACCTGTCGATCCTCAAGTTCCTGGCCTTCGAGCAGACGTTCAAGAATGCGCTCACCACGCTGCCGATGGGTGGCGGCAAAGGCGGCTCGGACTTCGACCCCAAGGGCAAGAGCGATGGCGAAGTCATGCGCTTCTGCCAGGCGATGATGCTCGAGTTGTATCGCCACCTCGGCCCCGACACCGACGTCCCCGCCGGCGACATCGGAGTGGGCGCGCGCGAGGTCGGCTTCATGGCCGGCATGATGAAGAAGCTCTCCAACCACGCGGGCTGTGTGTTCACCGGCAAGGGGATCGCGTACGGCGGCAGCCAGATGCGCCCGGAGGCGACCGGTTACGGGGTCGTCTACTTCGTCGAGCAGATGCTCCAGCATGCGAACCGCATGACGAGTGGCGCGCGCGTGCTCATCTCGGGCGCCGGCAACGTGGCGCAGTACGCCGCCGTCAAGGCCACCGAACTGGGCGGCAAGGTGCTGACCCTCAGCGACTCGGATGGCACGCTGTACGCGCCCAACGGCTTCGATGCGCAGGCGATCGAGCGGGTCATCGAGTTGAAGAACGTGCGCCGCGGCCGTCTGGCCGAGTTGGGCGAGGATCCGCGCTTCGATTATCTCGCGGGTCAGCGCCCGTGGCACATCCCCGCCGAGATCGCCCTGCCCTGCGCGACACAGAACGAGCTCGACGACGACGATGCGCGCACCCTGGTGAAGAACGGCGTCGTCTGTGTCGCGGAAGGCGCCAACATGCCCTCCACGCTCGAGGCCGTGGAGGTCTTCCATGCCAACGGTGTCCTGTACGCGCCGGGCAAGGCGTCCAATGCCGGAGGGGTGGCGACCTCGGGGCTCGAAATGTCGCAGAATGCGATGCGCCTGTCGTGGACGCACGCCGAAGTGGATGAACGTGTGCACGCGATCATGAAAGACATCCACGGCAACTGCGTACGTCACGGCAAGCACAAGGACGGCACCGTCAACTACGTCGACGGCGCCAACATCAGCAGCTTCGTGAAGATCGCCGACGCGATGCTGGCGCAGGGCGTGTACTGAGCAATCGCCGCGCGGCGGACAGTGCAGCGGAACGCAGCGGGATGCGCTTTCGGCAAGTGCCGGGCAACCTTGCCGGGTAACCGAACGAGACGGCGTCAGGCGTCAGGTCGACGGCGAATGCGCGCCAACCGCCTTGCGCGCGAGCCGGTGCAGCAGGACGTTGTAGCGGTTCCAGGCAGCGGGATCGGTGGTCCGGTGGACGGCACAGGCGCGACCGGCGAG
>JADZAQ010000131.1 GCA_020852555.1 Burkholderiales bacterium | reverse complement strand
GAAGTAGCGGTGCGTGGAGTCCCAGCCGCCGTCGTGCAGGAAGCGTGCGGCTTCCAGCGTGGTCACGCTGAGCGCATCGATGTTGCTGTAGTTGACCAGCAGCACGTACCCGGTTTCCTTGACGTTGACGATGAACTGCGGCTTGTCGTGCACCGCGACGATCGACGCCACGCGCGGCTCGGGGTGGAACTCCTGCGTATCCACCGTCATGCCGCGGGTCGCCTGGATGCGCAGCGGCTCGAGCGTATCGCCTTGCATGATCACGTACTGCGGCGGCCAGTAGGCGCCGGCGATGGCGAGCTTGTCGCGGTACTTCTTGTCCTTCGACGTCTCGACCGAGCGCGCCTCCAGGCCGATACGGATCTCGGCCACCGTGTCCGGCTTCTCCATCCACAGGTCGATCAAGTTGATCTTGCCGTCGCGGCCGATCACGTACAGGTAGCGTCCAGATGCCGACGTGCGCGAGATGTGCACCGCGTAGCCGGTCGGGATGATGTTGACGATCTGTTTCGACTTGCCGTCGATCAACGCGATCTGTCCCGCGTCACGCAAGGTCACCGAGAAGAGGTTGTCGATGTCCCAGTTGTTCATCTTCTTGGTGGGGCGCTTCTCGGGCGGAACGACGACCTTCCAGGTCTTCTTCATCTCCGCCATCCCGAACTCGGGCGGCGTCGGCGGCTCTTGCTGCACGTAGCGCGCCATGAGGTCGACTTCGGCGTCGCTCAACTCACCCGACGTGCCCCAGTTCGGCATGCCCGCGGGCGAGCCGTACTTGATGAACGTCTTGAGGATTTCGGTCCCGCGAGCGAGCGTGATGTCCGGGGTGAGCGGCTTGCCGGTGGCGCCGCGGCGCAGCACGCCATGGCAACCCGCGCAGCGCTCGAAGTAGATTTGCCGCGCCTTGTCGAACTCCGCCTTGGTCATCGGCGGGGCCTTCGGGTTGATGTTCTGGTGCATTTCCACCTGGCCGAGCGGCGAAGCGCCCGCCTGGAGACGGATCTCCTCCTGGGTCATGACCCGGTCGCGCGTCTGTTGCGCTTGTTGCACCGCTTGTGGCGTCGCTTGCGGCTGGGCCTGTTGGGGCGCTGCCTGGGGCGCTGCCTGTTGGGCGTGAACGGCGCCCGCCGTGGACACGAGCGCGGCCGCGACCATCCAGGCGACCGGCGAAATCCGTGCGATCCTTCTCATCGATGAAATCCCCTTGGGTTGAACAGCTTTATCCTTGCATCCTTCGTGGCTATTGTCGCCGTAGGGCCCGGGGCCACCTATTGATCCTCGTCAACTGTTGCGCTGCACTGCACCAATAAAGTCCTGAGCAGCCTCCTGGCGGCCGTTTCGGCGGGTGTTTCGAACGCGGGCCGACGCATGGGGGTGCGCTCATCCTATCCATGAATCGAGAATTCCTTTGGGCAGTCGCCCGGTTTCGTCGGGGCGGCTGGTCCGCCGTGCTGGCTGCTCTTGCCCTCGCGGGGACGTCGACCCCGGCATTCGCCGAAGGGGACGATGAACCGATCACGCTCGAATCGGTGGTCGTCACGGCGACCCGGTCGCCGGCGGCCGAATTGGGCTCGCCAGCGAGCGTGACCATCGTCGATCGCCAGCAGCTCGACCTGCGCAATCCGCTGCGTCTCGGCGATGCGCTCGCCGACGTGCCGGGCCTGTACGTGCGCGGCGCGGCGCTCGGGCCGGCGTTCCCGGGGACCGGGCAGGGCGTGCTGTCGCTGCGCGGCATTCCGCGCACGCCGCGCACGCTGGTCATGATCGACGGCCAGCCCGTCAACAACGCGCTCACCGGCGGCATCAACGTCGTCGGCATTCCGCTCGACAGCGTCCAGCGCGTCGAGGTCGTGCGCGGACCCTATTCCGCGCTCTACGGCGGCGCCGCCATGGGCGGGGTCGTCAACTTTCTGACCGGGAGTCCCGACGATGCCGTGACCGAGGTCCGCGCGGGGGCCGGGAGTCTGGCGCAGCGCGGGGGGTCGCTCCTCTATCGCGAGCGCTACGCGAGCGGCCTGGGCATCGTGCTGTCGGCGAGCTACCGCGAGAGCGACGGCGACCCCGACTGCTGCTACGTGGTGAAGCCCGTGGCGCGCGGCGGCGGCACGGCCGGGACGCTCGTCACCGGCGTGAATCCGACCACCGCTCCCGACGGCTCGCCGCGATACTGGATCGGCACGCAGGGCGCGCGACCCTGGTCGCAGAGCAATGCGCTATTGAGCCTGCATTACTCGCCGTCACCCGCGACGACGCTCGTCGCCGGCTTCGGCTATGCCGACTATGCGGTGCGTTACCGCCCCCCCGACAGCTACTTGCGCGACGCCGCCGGGGCGCCGGTGTACGCCGGCACGGTGCTCTTCGACGACGCCGGCACCTTGCGCAGGCTCGCACTGCAACAGACCGACTGGTTCACCGCGACCCCGGCGGGGGAACGCGACCTGCGCAGCTTCGTGCGCGCCACGCACCGTTTCGACGGCGGCAGCGAGTTGCGGGCACAGGTGGGCCTTCTGCACAACAACCTGTGGTTCGCGCAGGCCCGGCCCGGCGTCGCGCAGTACGACTCGGGGCCCGGCAACCTGACCGAACAGCCGAATCGCCGGATCGATGCCGACGTGGCGTGGCGCGCACCGCTGGCGGCGAACTGGGTGCTCGTCGCCGGCGGGTCGCTCAACTGGAGCCGGCTCGACCGCACGATCTCCGAGCTCTCCGCCTGGCGCAACACCGACACGACCGGGGCGACGCTCAATACCGACGGCGGCCGCACCGACAATGCCGCGGTCTTCGTGCAAAGCGAACACCATTTCGACGACGTCGGCGTCAGCGTCTACGCCGGTGCGCGCTTCGACTATTTCAAGACCGACGGCTACGCGCGGCAGAACTTCGCGCCGCTTCTCGACGCGACGTACCCCCGACGCAGCTTCGACCAGGTGAGCCCCAAGGTCGCGATCGTCTGGGAGCCGCTGCGTTGGGTTTCGGTGCGCGCCTCCTACGGCGAAGCCTTCCGGCCGCCGGCGCTGTTCGACCTGTACGGGCGTACCGTGGTCGGCACCGGCGCCGCGACGCTCGTCTACGAACCGTCGCCCAATCTCGGGCCCGAGCGGGTCAAAGCGTTCGAAGTTGGCGCCGACTTCGCGTTCGAGCGCGGGGGTCGCGCGTCACTCACCGTCTACCGCCAGCGTCTGGAGGATCTCATCTACCGGCGCAAGCTGCCGACTTCGACCGAGACCGTGACCCGCACGCAGGCCGAGAACGTCGGAATGGCCGACGTCGACGGCATCGAGGCGAGCGCGCGCTGGCCGACGCCGATCGGCGGCCTTGTGGCGTTCGGCAACCTGACCTACCACTTTCGCTACGATATTCGTAGCAACGACGTCGATCCGGCAACGGTCGGGAAGAAGCTCACCGACGTGCCCCGCACGACCGGCTCCGCCGGGATCGAATACAACCGCAATGCGTGGTCGGGGATGGTTGCGGTGCGCTACGTCGACCACGTCTTTCCCTCCGGTGACGACATGAACACCAATACCTACCAGGGCGTGTTCGGCTCGTATGACCGGTACACGCTCGTCACGGCGGGCCTCACCTATCGCATCGACCCCCACTGGCGCGTCAACCTGACCGTCGACAATCTCACCGACCGCACCTATTTCGTCTCGAATCGGCAGCCCGGGCGCAGCGCCTTCGCCGAGTTGAGCTACCGCTTCTGACGGGGTGCCGAGGCGGCGGCCGCGGCCCGCGACGGGCCGCCCGTCCACTGGCACAATCAACGACCGGCCGGCGCGCGGAGGCGCGCACCACCCGACCGAACCACCGCCCATGGATTACACGATCCTCACCGCGCTGCGCGACCGCCACCCCGCGTGGCGGCTCCTTGCGTCACCGCACGCACCGCTGGTGGCAAGCTTCCTGCACCGAGTGTTCGTGGCGCCCAACGTGCGCACGATGAGTGAGGCCGACCTCGCCGAGGCGCTCGAGGATCAACTGTTCGCGTTGCGCGAGCTGGAGGGGCCGCAGGCGTATCCCCGGACCGCACACGACTACCTCGACGACTGGGCGGGATCCGACAAGGGATGGCTGCGCAAGTTCTACAAGGCGGGCACCGACGAGGCGCAGTACGACCTGACCCCGGCGACCGAAAAGGCGATCGCCTGGGTGGCGTCGCTCACCGAGCGGCCGTTCGTCGGGACCGAGTCGCGCCTGCTCACGCTGTTCGCGCTGCTCGAGCAAATCGGCGCCGGGACCGAGGCGGACCCCGTCAAGCGGCTCGCCGAGTTGCAGGAGAAGCGTGCGGCACTCGATGCCGAGATCGCGGCGGTCGCCGCGGGCGATCTGCCACTCCTCGACGACACCGCGGTCAAGGACCGCTTCCTGCAGTTCCAGCAACTCGCCCGCGAGCTCCTGGCGGATTTCCGCGAGGTCGAGCACAACTTCCGCCAGCTCGATCGCAAAGTGCGCGAGAAGATCGCGCTGTGGGAGGGCAGCAAGGGCGCGCTGCTCGACGAGATCATGGGCGAGCGCGACGCGATCGGCGACTCCGATCAGGGCCGCAGCTTCCGCGCGTTCTGGGACTTCCTCATGTCGAGTCGCCGGCAAGAGGAGCTCTCGGGCCGCCTGGCGGCGGTGCTCGCGCTGCCCGCCGTGGCGGCGCTCGCACCCGATCCGCGTACCCGCCGCGTGCACCACGACTGGCTGGAAGCGGGTGAGCAGACGCAGCGTACGGTCGCGCAGCTCTCGCAGCAGCTGCGGCGGTTCCTGGACGATCGCAGCTTCGTCGAGAACCGGCGGATCCTCGAGCTGTTGCGCGCGATCGAGAGCAAGGCGCTCGCCGTGCGCGATGCAGCGCCCTCCGGTACGGTGATGGACATCGCGGCGATGGGCGTGCAGGTCGATCTTCCGTTCGAGCGGCCACTGTTCACGCCAAGCCGCCAGCCGCGCCTTGCCGCGCTCATGCTCGACGACGGCGACGACGACGTCGATACCGGGCGGCTCTTCGAGCAGATCGTGGTGGACAAGCTGCGCTTGCGGACCACGATCCGGCGCGCCTTGCGCCGCCAGGCGCAGGTCACGCTGCACGACCTGCTCGCCGCCGAGCCGCTGCGGCAGGGCCTGGCCGAGCTCGTCGCGTATCTCGAACTCGCGCACGGCTCGGGCGGCGCCGACACCCTCGAGGGCGTGCGCGCGATCGTCGACGACACGGTGGAGGAGTCGATCCGCTGGCCGGCGCACGATGCGGCGGGCGCCCCGATCGAGCGTCGCGCACGCTTCGCCCGTGTGATCTTCACGCGCTGACGGCGAAGCGCGGCCGACCGACTCCATGAGCGACACGAGGCAAGAGATCGCGATCGACGAGGGCGGCGTTCCCGCCGATCCGCCTCCCGAGGTAACCGCGCCAGCGGTGCCGGAGCTCTCGGCACTCGTCATCCTGCTGCTGAAGGGCGTCGTCTATCGCAACGACGACGAGCGCCGGTGGGCGAGCCTGCTGCGGTTGCAGGCCCGGGTGCGCGAGCAGGCGGGCGTGCTGCTCCTCGATCTCGTCGTCGACGAGGCGGAGGGGTTTGCGTTCCTCAGGAGCCGGCCCGACGCGGACGCCGCCGATGGGTCGCCGCCGCTGCCGCGTCTCGTGCCGCGCCGGCCGCTGTCGTATGCGGTGAGCCTCCTGCTCGCGCTCCTGCGCCGGCGGCTGGCCGAGTTCGATGCGGGCGGCGGCGACACGCGGCTCGTGCTGACGCGCGAGGAGATCGCCGCTCTCGTGCGGGTCTTCCTTCCCGACGGCAGCAACGAGGCGCGGCTCGTCGATCAGGTCGATGCGACGATCGGGAAGGTCGTCGACCTGGGCTTCCTGCGCCGTCTCAAACCCGCCGCGGGCGGCGCTCGCGACCCGGGACGTTACGAGGTGCAGCGCATCCTGAAGGCCTTCGTCGATGCGCAGTGGCTCGCCGACTTCGACGCGCGTTTGGAGCAGTATCGCACGGCGCTGTCGACGGCGTCGGGCCAGGAGCCGCGCGATGGGTAAGGCCACCTCGCTCGCGCTCGATTTCGTCGCCGACGACACCCGGGTTGGCTTTCGCCTGGCGCGGCTCGAGGTGCTGAACTGGGGCACGTTCGATCGCCGGGTCGCGCGCCTCGCCCTCGATGGGCGCAACGCGCTGCTCACCGGCGACATCGGCTCGGGCAAGTCGACGCTGGTCGATGCGCTGACCACGCTCTTGGTGCCGGCGCAGCGCGTCGCGTACAACAAGGCCGCCGGCGCCGAAGCGCGCGAGCGCAGCCTGCGCTCGTACGTCCTCGGCCATTACAAGAGCGAACGCAACGAGGCGACGGGCAGCACGCGTCCGGTGGCGCTGCGTGACCCGGCGAGCTACACGGTGATCCTCGCCGTGTTCCGCAACGAGGGCTACGACCAGGAGATCACGCTCGCGCAGGTGTTCTGGCTCAAGGATCCGCACGGACAGCCGGCTCGCCTCTTCGTGGCGACTGAGCGAGCGCTTACCATCGCCGACGATTTCACCGGCTTCGGCAGCGACATCGCCGTGCTGCGGCGGCGGCTGCGCGCCGGCGGCTGCGAGCTCTTCGACAGCTTCCCGCCCTACGGGGCATGGTTCCGGCGGCGCTTCGGGATCGAGCACGAGCAGGCGCTCGATCTCTTCCATCAGACCGTGTCGATGAAGTCCGTCGGCAATCTCACCGACTTCGTGCGTCAGCACATGCTGGAGCCGTTCGGGATCGGCGATCGGATCGATGCCCTGATGCATCATTTCGACGATCTCGATCGCGCGCACCAGGCGGTGCTGAAGGCCAAGCGACAGGTCGCCCTGCTCACCCCACTGGTGGCCGACGCCGAGCGCCACGGAGCACTCGCCGCGGAGATTTCCGACCTGCGCGTGGCGCGCGACGCGTTGCGCGCGTACTTCGCGCGGCTGAAGTGCGACCTGCTCGAGCGCCGTCTCGGTGGACTCGCCGGCGACGCGGGGCGGCTCGATGCCCAGATCACGCGCCTCGCGTCCCAGCGCGACAGCGACCGCGAGGAGCTCGGCCGGCTCGAGCGGGCGCTGCGCGAGAAAGGGGGCGACCGCCTCGAAGCGTTGGCGGCCGACATTCGGCGCCACGAGGAGGACAGGGAAGAACGCCGGCAGCGGGCGCGGCGTTACGCGGAGCTTCTGGCGCGCTTCGAGTTGTCCGAGCCCGCCGACGAGGAAGCATTCCTCGCCCAGCGCGCGGCGATCGGCGCCCGCGCCGAAGCGTTGCGCGAGCGCATCGCCGAACTCGACAATCGCGAGCGCGAAGAGGATTTCGCCTTTCGCAAGGGGCGCGAGGAGCACGACGCACTGGCGGCGGAGATCGCGAGCCTCGAGCGGCGCAAGAGCAACATCGATGCGGCGCAGGTCCGCATCCGCGAGGCGCTGTGCCAGGCGCTGGGCATCGCCGAGGACACGCTGCCCTTCGCCGGCGAGCTCATCCAGGTGCGCGCCGACGAGCGCGACTGGGAAGGCGCCGCCGAGCGGTTGCTGCGCGGCTTCGGTCTCGCGCTCCTCGTCGACGATGCCCACTATCCGGCGGTCGCCGCGTGGGTCGACCGCGAGCACCTCAAGGCGCGTCTCGTGTACTTCCACGTGCGGCCGCGCAAGGGTGCGGCAGGGGCGAGCCTGCATCCGCAGTCGCTGGTGCGCAAGCTCGCGATCAGGCCGGATTCGGCGCACTACGAGTGGCTCGAGCAGGCGCTGCGCGAGCGTTTCGACGTCGCGTGCTGCACCAGCGCGGAGCAGTTTCGCCGCGAGGCCCGCGCGATCACCGCGGCGGGGCAGATCAAGGATCCGAGCGGACGCCACGAGAAAGACGACCGCCATCGCATCGACGATCGCAGCCGCTACGTCCTGGGCTGGAGCAACGCCGACAAGCTGCGCGCGCTGCGCGATCAGCGCACCCGCCTCGAGGCCGATCTCGCCGTCCGCGGCGAGCGCATCGCGGGCCTCCAGGAATCGCGCCGGCAGTGCGACGGCCAGCGCGAGGCGCTGGCCCGGCTCGACGAGTTCACGCGCTACGCCGCCATCGATTGGCAAAGCCCGGCACGCGAGATCGCGCGGCTCGCCGACGAGCACGCGCGGCTCGCGGCGGCATCGGATAGTTTGCTGGAGATCGGCCGGCAGCTGCAGTCGGCGCGCGAGCGCGCGTCCGACACGCAGGCGAAGCTCGACGAGGCGCTCGGCCGGCGCGGCGAAGTGAAGAGCAAGATCGAGGCCGCGCAGGAACTGCGCGCGCAGGCACAGGCGGTCGCCGACGCGGCTCCGGTGGACGACGCGCGGGCGGAGCGGCTCGCCGAGTGGCGCCGGCAGGCGCTGGGCGAGCATCAGCTCACCGTCGAGTCCTGCGACAACCGCGAGCAGGAGGTGCGGAAGTGGCTGCAGGATCGCATCGACAACGAGGACAAGCGCCTGGCGCGCCTGACCGAGCACATCATCGACGCGATGCGCGGCTTCAAGGAGGAATTCAAGGCCGAAACGGTCGAGATCGACGTGAGCCTCGCGGCCGCGGGCGAGTACGCGCGGATGCTCGACGGCCTGCGCCGCGACGACCTGCCGCGCTTCGAGGCGCGCTTCAAGGAACTGCTCAACGTCAACACGATCAACGAGATCGCCCATTTCAACGCGCAGCTCGCCCGCGAGCGCGAGACGATTCGCGAGCGCGTCGAGGTCATCAACCAGTCGCTGCAGGCGATCGACTACGACCCGGGCCGCTTCATCGAGGTCGTCGCGCAAGCGAGCTCCGACGCGGAAATCCGCGATTTCCAGCTCGATCTGCGCGCGTGCACCGAAGGCGCATTGACGGGCAGCGCCGACGAGCAGTATTCGGAGACGAAGTTCTTGCAGGTCAAGGCGATCATCGACCGCTTCCGCGGACGCGAAGGCCTGGCGGACGTCGACCGCCGGTGGACCGCCAAGGTCACCGATGTGCGCAACTGGTTCGTGTTCGCGGCGAGCGAGCGCTGGCGCGCCGACGGCACCGAGTACGAGCACTACGCGGATTCGGGCGGCAAGTCGGGTGGCCAGAAGGAGAAGCTCGCCTATACCGTCCTCGCGGCGAGCCTCGCCTACCAGTTCGGGTTGGAGTGGGGCGCGGTGCGTTCGCGTTCGTTTCGCTTCGTCGTCATCGACGAGGCCTTCGGCCGCGGCTCCGACGAGTCGGCGCAGTACGGCTTGCGCCTGTTCCAGCAACTCAACCTGCAACTCCTGATCGTGACGCCGCTGCAGAAGATCCACGTCATCGAGCCGTTCGTCGCGAGCGTCGGCTTCGTCCACAACGAGGACGGCCAGGACTCCCGCCTGCGCTGCCTCACGATCGAGGAGTACCGCGCGCGGAAGGCGGGCAGCGCCGCGGCGACGACGTGACCTGGTCGACGCCGGCGACGCTGCGCGCGCAGGTGCAGCGCCTGTGGGATCGCGGCGAGCTGCTGCGCGCCAGGGTGGGCGAGGGGCCGGCCTGGCCGCTGCGACTCGCGTTCAAGGCCCCGACCGCCGCGGACCTCGCCGATCGCTTCGACGCGGTGCGGGCGTGGGCGGGCGCGGTGACGGCCGCTGCTCACGTGCGCTTCGAGTGGCGCGAGTGGGCGCACCGCGTACAGGGGCGGCAGCGTCTGCCGGTGGCGGCGTTCGTGGATTCGCTCGCCGATGCTCTTGCCATCGTCGGCCAGGCCCGTGCGGCGGCGACGTTTCGCACGCTGTGGGACGCGACCGCGGCTGCCCAGCCGGCACTCCTGCCGTGGCTGACGCGCCGACCCTTGCCCGCGCTGGCGCTCGCCGATCGTTGGTCGCGGCTGCTGGCGGTGGTCGGCTGGCTGCGGACGCACCCGCGCCCGGCGATCTACGTGCGCCAACTCGATGTGCCGGGGGTGGACAGCAAGTTCGTCGAGACCCATCACGGCGTGTTGGGCGAGTGGCTGGATCTCGTTCTGGCGGCGGATGCGATCGACGCGACCGCGACCGGTACCGCCCAGTTCGCGCGTCGCTACGGATTTCGCGAGAAGCCGCTGCGCATCCGCTTCCGCGCGCTCGATCCGGCGCTGCCCACCTTGCCGGGGTGCCGCGGCGCGCCGGACGTGACGCTCGACGCGGCGAGCTTCGCCGACCTGGCGCTTCCCATCGAGCGGGTGTTCGTCACCGAGAACGAGATCAATTTCCTCGCTTTCCCGCCGGTGGCGCGCGCGATCGTCGTCTTCGGCGCCGGCTACGGCTGGGACGCGCTGGCGCGCGCCGCGTGGCTCACGCGCTGCGGTTTGCACTACTGGGGTGATATCGACACGCACGGCTTCGCGATCCTCGACGGGCTGCGCGGCCATTTTCCGCACGTCGCATCGTTCCTCATGGACCGCTCGACGCTGCTCGCACACCGGCTGCACTGGGGCGAGGAGCCGCTGCCCATCCGGCACGATCTGCCGCGGCTCACCGCCGCCGAGGCTGCGCTCTACGACGAATTGCGCTTCGACCGCATCCGCGCGCGCTTGCGGCTCGAGCAGGAGCGGGTGGGCTATGGCTGGGTGACGGCGCACTTCGGCGGTGCTCCGCTCGCCTGATCGTTCCGCCGCGCCAGGCCGCGGCGCCGGGCCTTGAAACGCGCGCCGGCCGGCGTCACCTATACTGTCCGATGACGCTTGTCACCTCCTTCATTCTGAACGGACCGCCCGTGCGTAATCCTCATGCCGGCCTCTTCGGCGAAGCCCTCGAAATGCTGCGCGAGGCCGATCGCATGCATCGCCAGTTCTTCACGCTGGCCGGCGGGCACGGCGGCCCGCGTTGGGAGCCGCCGATCGATATCTTCGAAGATGCGCACGCGCTCGTCGTGCGGGTGGCGCTGCCGGGAGTGCCGGCACAAGCCATCGCCGTGCATACCGACGGCGCCCGTCTGTCGATCGTCGGCGAGCGCCGCCTCGCCGCCGGTCACGATACGACCATCCACCGCCTGGAGATCCCCTACGGGCGCTTCGAGCGCGTGATCGACCTCTCGCCGGGGCGCTACGAGGTGATCGCGCGCGAGTTCATCGATGGTTGCCTCGTGCTCGCGCTGCGGAGGTTCGCTTGAGCGCGCAGGAGATGGCCACCCACACCATGACCGCGGAAGCCGAAACCACCGATCCGCAACGGTCGGCCGCACTGCCGTCCGATGCGCTCATCATCCTGCCGGTACGCAACATGGTGCTGTTTCCAGGGCTCATTGCGCCGCTCGCGCTCGGCCGCCCAGAGACGATCGCAGGCGCGCAGGAAGCGGCGCGGCTGCAGCGCACCGTCGGCATCCTGTTGCAGCGCTCGCCGGAGATCGAGGCGCCGGCGGCGGCGGACCTCCACGACGTGGGTACCGCGGCCGGCATTCTGCGCTACGTCACGACGCCCGATGGCACCCACAACCTGATCGTCCAGGGCGAGCAGCGTTTCCGGGTCCACGAATACCTCGAGGGGTATCCGTTCCGGGTGGCGCGCGTCGAGATGCTCGCGGAGGCGCCCGAACTCGATCGCGATCTCGAGGCGCGCATGCTGCAAGTGAAGCAACGCGTGGGCGAGCTCGTCGAACTGCTGCCGCGGGCGCCGGAAGGACTCGCCGCGGCGGTCGACCAGGTGACCTCGCCCGCGGCGCTCGCCGACTTCGTCGCCGGCCTCCTCGACATCAAGACCGCCGAGAAGCAGGAGCTGCTGGAGACCTTCGACGTGCGGACGCGGCTCGATCGCGTGCTTGCCTTCATGGCGGCGCGGATCGACGTGTTGCGCCTGTCGCGGGAGATCGGCGAGCAAACGCAAGGGCGGCTCGAGGGTCGCCAGCGCGAGGCGCTCCTGCGCGAGCAGCTGAAGACGATCCAGAGCGAGCTGGGCGAGGGCGAGGGGACCGGCGCGGAGATCGAGCAGTTGCGCGGCGAGATCGAGAAGGCGGGAATGCCCGACGAGGTCGCCAAGCACGCCCGCAAGGAGCTGGCGCGCCTGGCGCAGATGTCGGAGCAATCGCCCGAGTACTCGATGGTCCGCACGTATCTCGACCGCCTCGTCGAGCTGCCGTGGACGCTGCCTGCGGAGGCGCCGATCTCGCTCGACGACGCACGCCGTGTCCTCGACGAGGACCACTTCGGGCTGGTCAAGATCAAGCGGCGCATCCTGGAATATCTCGCGGTGCGCAAGCTCAATCCCGAGGGGAAGACGCCGATCCTGTGCTTCGTCGGCCCGCCGGGGGTGGGCAAGACCTCGCTCGGACAGAGCATCGCGCGCGCGCTCGGCCGCAAGTTTCAGCGCCTGTCGCTGGGCGGCGTGTACGACGAGTCGGAGATCCGCGGGCATCGCCGCACGTACATCGGCGCCATGCCGGGCAACATCATCCAGGCGATCCGCAAGGCCGGGTCGCGCAACTGCGTGCTGATGCTCGACGAGATCGACAAGCTCGGCACCTCGCTGCACGGCGACCCCGCGGCGGCGCTCCTCGAGGTGCTCGACCCGGAGCAGAACGCCGCCTTCCGCGACACCTATCTCGGCGTGGCGTTCGACCTCTCGCGGGTCGTGTTCATCGCGACCGCGAACGTCCTCGACCGGATCCCGGGTCCGTTGCGCGATCGCATGGAGGTGATCGACCTGCCGGGCTACACCGAGCAGGAGAAGCTCGAGATCGCGCGGCGCTACCTCGTGCCGCGCCAGGCGGTGGCGACCGGCGTCGGCACCGACCAGTGCGTGGTCACCGATGCCGCGCTGCGCACGGTGATCGCCGACTACACGCGCGAATCGGGCGTGCGCAATCTCGAGCGCGAGATCGGCAATCTCTTCCGTCATGCCGCGATGCGCATCGCCGAGGGCGGGCAGGGGCAGGTCGTCGTCGGCAGCGACGAGGTGGTGCAGATCCTCGGCCCGCAGCGCTTCGACAACGAGGTGATGATGCGCACCAGCGTCGCGGGCGTGGCCACCGGGCTCGCCTGGACGCCGGTGGGCGGCGACATCCTCTTCATCGAGACCTCGCGCACGCCGGGGAGCGGCAAGCTCATCCTGACCGGCCACCTGGGCGACGTCATGAAGGAGAGCGCGCAGGCGGCGCTCACCCTCGTCAAGGCGCGCTCCGCCTCGCTCGGCATCGACCCCGCGATCTTCGAGAAGAGCGACATCCACATGCACATTCCGGCGGGGGCGATCCCCAAGGACGGGCCGAGCGCCGGGGTCGCCATGTTCACGTCGCTCGCCTCGCTGGTCCTCGATCGACCCGTGCGCCACGACGTGGCGATGACCGGGGAGATCAGCCTGCGTGGCCTCGTGCTTCCGGTCGGCGGCATCAAGGAGAAGGTCCTGGCCGCGCTGCGCGCGGGCATCACCACGGTGCTCCTGCCGGCGCGCAATCGCCGCGACGTCGAGGAGATCCCGGCCGACGCCCGCGAGCAACTGAGCTTCCACTACGTGGAGAGCGTCGACGACGCGCTCCAGCAGGCAATCGACCCGACGGCGCCGACGGCGCCGGCGGCGAGCGCGGCGACCCGCGACGCCGTCAGTCGCGGGTAAGCGATCTGTCAGCCACCGGCAGGTCGCCGGTGGCTCGCGTGGCGGCGCATTTCGCGGCCTCGGCGCGTGCTCGTCTTTTGTCGAATTCCCGTTATCGATCAAGGCAATAGCAGACACGTCGCGGCCCGGCGCACGGGCCCGCGCGCAGGCCCGGATCCGTCAGCCATCGGCGAGCGCCGACCACGCACACTGCCGTCATGTCGCAAGCCGGAGGGTCCGGCGCGCGACCGGATCGACGGAGTCGTGCCATGTCTGCCCGGATCACCCGTTATGCCCGAGAACTCGCGAAGCTCGCCCGCCGCGCCGGGCCGTATCTCGCGCTCGAACTCATCCTGCCGGGGGGCACGCTCTTCGCGTTGACGCTCTACCTCTACCGTTCGGGGCATCTGCGGAGGCTCGCCACGCGCGCTCGGCTCGGCTCGATCGCCGGCGCGGCGGCGTGGAGCATGCGTGCCTTCGCCTTTGCGCTGCAACCCGCCGGGAGCGAGGTCACCGCCCGGCGCGAAGACGGGCTGGAACTCGCCCTCCTCGCGGCGCGCTGATCCGCTCGTGTGCGCTCGCGGGATCCGAAAGAGAAGCGGCCGCAAGAGCGGCCGCTTCGATCGCCGTTCGGACCAGGGGAGTAGCCCGTGCCGGGAACCGGCATCCACGTGCGACGGCTGGATGATGCGCGATCGCCGCCGCGTGGTCGCTCGGATGAACGCCGATTGGCGTGTCGGCGGATGCCTACACGACGCGTGCCGGTCGCTGCGTGTCCGCGCGCGCGATGAGAAAAAGCGGCCACCCGTCAGGGTGGCCGCTGCGTCTTG
>JADZAQ010000130.1 GCA_020852555.1 Burkholderiales bacterium | reverse complement strand
GGCGCCGATCGATCGCCCCCCGCTCGTCTGGACGGCGGCGCCGCTCGTGGCGCGCGGCGCGCGTCTCGCGGCGGATGGATCGTCGCTCGCCGTGCAAGGCATCACGCTGCCGGTGCGGCCGGCGGCGAAGATACCGCTCAACAGGTCGTACTACGATACGTCGTCCATCGCCTGGCTCGCGCCGCATCGTCTGACCGTGCGCGGTAGCGCCACACAGGGCGTCTTCACGATGCGCACGGTGTGGCCCGAGGATTTCGTGCTGGGTCCTTCGGCGCCGCCGCCACGCGCGACGCCCGCGGCCGCTTCACCCGCGCTCGCGCTGCGGGCGCTGCTGCGCGAAGCGCCGCACGGTGGTGCCGACGCGCCCTACGCCGCGCATACGCTCTGGCAGCGCGCCGGTGTCCCCGGCGACTGGCGCGGCAAGCCCGTGCTCGCCCTCATGCTCAACGGCGCGCAGGGCGACGACGACGAGGCGCACGCCGGACACTTCGCGCTGGTGACCGGGCGCATCGCGGCCGACGGGCAGATCGGCGACTGGCTCGTCAACAATTTCTACTCGCTCGACATCGAGAGCGAGAAGGGCATCATCGCCGCGCCGGTGATGCTCGACAACTACCTGGGTGACCTCAACGCGGGGCAGAACTGGTACCGCCCGACGTACATGATCGTCGCCGTGCTGCGCAACGAACGAACGGCGGCGCTCGTGCAGTCGGCGCTCAACCGCGTCTACAACCAGTTCTACCGGCATCAGCTCGTCTACTACCACCCGATGGTGAACTGCACGAGCATCAGCGTCGACACGCTGCGCGCGCTGGGCTGGCCGGTCCGCGCGCGCGGGCCCACCGGACGCGCCCTCGCCTGGCTCGCGTTCCCCTATCTCGTGCTGCGCGAGCGCTCGCTCGCCAAGGCGATGCACACCTTCGACTACCTCGCCACCGACCAGACCCGCCTGCTCCCGGCGGTAGCGCTCGAGGAAGCGTTCGGCGGACTCCTTGCGCTCGCCCGCGGCGAGGTGCCTCCGGGTGCCGAGGGGCTCGCGCGCGACCTGCGCGACGATCTCGACGCCCTTGCTTTCGTGCGCATACCGCAGTTCCCTTCGAGCCGCGCGCCTGGCGACGCACCCGTCGCCAGCATGGCTGAATACCGCGCGCGGCTGCCGCGCGATCGGACCCGCATGCAGATCGTCCCCGTTCCCGAACGACCGTTTCCGGACGCACTGCGCGATGACGACCTCATCGCGCCTCCCGCCCATCCCTCCGATCGTGCGCTCGTGGTATGGAGCGTCGTCAGCGTCATCGGCATCCCCTTCCTGCTGTGGCGAGCGTGGCGACGGTGGCGAATGCGCCGGCGCACGCTCGCGTCGTGATCGACATCCGCCGGCCACCGGTTACCGGTGGCGCAAGTCAAATCGGGCGTTCGACGCGGCGCCAACGGCCTGGCGACCCAGCCTGCTTCCGGACCGCACCGGGCAACACCGGCGTCGCCCGTGAGTCTCGTGCCGGAACTCCACCTTCCGGCCGACGCGCTACCATGCTAGCTCCCCTCGACCCTTGGCGGAACCGACATCATGAAAAAGCACAACCTCATCGACGGCCAGTGGGTGGCGGGCGCCAGCGCCACCCCGAACGTCAACCCTTCCAACACCGCCGACGTCATCGACGAGTACGCGCAGGCCGACCGGCAGCAGGCGAATGCGGCGATCGCCGCCGCGCGCGCCGCGTTCCCCAAGTGGGCGCAGTCGACGATCCAGCAGCGCGCCGACATCCTCGATGCCATCGGCACCGAGATCCTCGCCCGCAAGGAGGAACTCGGCACGCTCCTCTCCCGCGAGGAAGGCAAGACGAAACCGGAGGGGATCGGCGAAGCGGCGCGCGCGGGCTCGATCTTCAAGTTCTTCGCACAGGAGGCGGTGCGCGCGCGGGGTGAGCTGGTGCCGTCGGTGCGTCCGGGCATCGAGGTCGAGATCACGCGCGAGCCGGTCGGGGTGGTCGGCATGATCACGCCGTGGAACTTCCCGATCGCCATTCCCGCCTGGAAGATCGCGCCGGCGCTCGCCTACGGCAACTGTGTGGTCATCAAGCCCGCCGACCTCGTTCCCGGCTGCGCGTGGGCGCTCGCTGAGATCATCTCGCGCAGCGCGCTGCCGCCGGGCGTGTTCAACCTCGTCATGGGCCGCGGTTCGGTGGTGGGCGACGCCATCGTCACCTCGCCCGATGTCGATGCGCTGAGCTTCACCGGTTCGGTCGTGACGGGCCGCAACATCGCCCGCGCCGCCGCCGAGACGATGAAGAAGGTCCAGCTCGAAATGGGCGGCAAGAATCCGCAGCTCGTGCTCGACGACGCCGACCTCGACGTCGCGGTGAACGTGGTGCTGCAAAGCGCGTTCTTCTCGACCGGGCAGCGCTGCACGGCAGCGAGCCGGGTGATCGTCACCGAGGGCATCCACGATCGCTTCGTCGCCGCACTCACCGCGCGCATGGCCAAGCTCACGATCGACGACGCACTCAAGGCCGGCACCGACATCGGCCCGGTCGTCGACCCGTCGCAGCTGAAGCAGGACATCGACTACGTCGCCATCGCCAAGGCCGAAGGCGGCAAGCTCGTCGCCGGCGGCGAGCGCCTCGCGCGCACCACCGACGGCTATTACTTCGCGCCCACGCTCTTCACCGAGACCACGCCGACGATGCGCATCAACCGCGAGGAGGTCTTCGGCCCGGTGGCGAGCGTCATCCGCGTCAGGGACTACGACGAGGCGCTCGCCGTCGCCAACGATACCGCCTTCGGCCTGTGTGCAGGCATCGCCACGCGCTCGCTCAAGCACGCCGCGCACTTCAAACGCCACGCCCAGGTCGGCATGGTGATGGTCAACCTGCCGACCGCAGGGGTCGACTACCACGTGCCGTTCGGTGGTCGCAAGGGATCGAGCTATGGCCCCCGCGAGCAGGGAACCTACGCGGCGGAGTTCTACACGGCGGTGAAGACGACCTACGTCAATCCGGTCTGAATCGCACGTCGATACGGCGGCGTACGACGCCGCGGTGCGGAGCGCGCCGCGGCCGCTTCCGGATCGCCGCTCGGCCGACCCTCGCTCACGCGCCGCGGATCGCGATCGTGCCGCCGTCGCGCGCCGCGCGGGCGATGGCGTCGACCACGCGCAGATTCCTGAGCCCGTCGCGGCCGCTCACGAGCGGCTGCGCGCGGCCGCGGATGACGTCGGCGAAGTGCGCGATCTGCAGCGCCAGCGGATCGGCGCGCGTCGTCGGTACCACGCTCGAGGCAAACGGCTTGAACCACGAGCGATCGGCATCGCTCGCGTAGGTGCGCAGACGCATCGTGGGAATGGCGAGGGAGCCGTGCGTGCCCATGACCACGTAGGTGTCCTCGTCGTCGTAGGTCGCGTACGCCTTGTTCTCCTGCGACGTCTGCTCCCAACTCCGCGGTGAAGCGGCGGTATCCGAGAGCATGAAGGTCCCGAGCGCCCCACCCGCGAAGCGCAGCGTGATGGCCACGGTATCCTCGACCTCGAAGCCGCGCGTGGCGTTCGACGCCTGCGCCTGCACGGCGACGATCTCGCCCATGAGCGAGCGCAGCGCGTCGACCTCGTGGATCAGGTTGATGAGGATCGGCCCGCCACCCGGCCGCCGGCGCCAGTCGTTGGGCGGGTCGAAGTAGCCGTCGGCAGCCGGCTTGCAGAATACGGCGCTGCCCAT
This sequence comes from Burkholderiales bacterium, assembly GCA_020852555.1. Lineage (GTDB taxonomy): Bacteria > Pseudomonadota > Gammaproteobacteria > Burkholderiales > Casimicrobiaceae > VBCG01. Next base: position 8,719 of record JADZAQ010000130.1, on the reverse strand, counting down.
CACCGCGACGAGCTTGCCCAACTTGCCCGAGCGGACCACCTCGATCGCGGTGTCCATGATCGGGCTGTGCCGGCGCATGTGTCCGACGAGGATCGGCACCTTCGCCTTCTCCGCGGTGGCGACGAGCGCCTCGCCCGCCTCGACCGTGTGGGCCAACGGCTTTTCGACCAGCACGGGAAGGCGCGCGATGACGCACTGCAACGCCTGCTCGACGTGCAGCGCGTTGGGGGTGGCGACGATCACCCCGTCCGGCCTCGCCGCCAGGCATTCCCCTAATGTAGCATACAGCGGCACATCGAAGCGCGCCGCCACTTCGGCGGCCTTCGGGCCGGGATCGACGATGCCGGCGGGCACGCAGTCGGTGCTGGCCGCAATCTCCTCCAGGTGCCGCCGGCCGATGAGGCCGGCGCCGGCCACCGCGATGCGCAGTTTCGCCATGGTGTGTCCCAGTCCAGAACCCGTCACCGTCGACCCCCCAAGCGGAACCGACCCGAGATCGGCGCAATGTACCATCGCCCATCCTGGTCCGATCCGCCGGTCGCCGCGCGCCCCGACCATGACTTGCGATCGCGCAATTCTTTCGTTGGCCGGATCCGCTTCGGACGTGCTAGGCTATTTCCCACGTCATCAGCAGGGCATTCGGCCATTGCGACGCGAAGACGCGTCGACCACCGTCACGACACCGAGAGGAAGATCACCGTGAACTTCGACAAGGAACTGGATGCACGCAACCTGTCCTGCCCGCTGCCGATTCTCAAGACCAAGAAGGCGCTCAACGAGCTCACTTCGGGACAGGTGTTGAAGATCGTCGCCACCGACCCCGGCGCGGTGAAGGACATGCAGGCGTTCGCCACGCAGACCGGCAACGCGCTGCTGTCGCACACCGAAGAGAACAAGACCTACGTCTTCCTCATGCGCAAGAAGTAACGCGGCATCACAACGCGCCGCCGGAGTCCACCATGGCCACCCAACTGGAACGCAATCCCACGGCGAACCTCGATCTCGATCCTGCGCTCGCCGCCCGCATCGACGCGCTGCTCGACGAGCGGCTCGAGGCAAAACTCGCCGAGATCCGCGCGGCGAAAACGCCGGCGATGACGATCATCGCGACCAAGGGCACGCTCGACTGGGCGTACCCGCCGTTCATCCTCGCCTCGACGGGGGCGGCGCTCGGCTGGGACGTGTCGATCTTCTTCACCTTCTACGGACTCGAGCTCCTGAAGAAAGACCTACGCAAGCTCAAGGTGAGCCCGCTCGGCAACCCGGCGATGCCGATGAAGATGCCGATGGGGCCCGACTGGTTCCGCGCGATCCGCTGGAACATCCCCAACGCCGTCCAGTCGCTCATCCCCGCCTACGAGGCGTTCGCCACGAAGATGATGAAGAAGACGATCCGCAACACGGGTGTGGCGCCGATCACCGAACTGCGCGCGCTCTCCCTCGAGGCAGGCGTCAACCTCATCGGCTGCCAGATGACGGTCGACCTCTTCGGCTACAAGCCGAGCGATTTCATCCCGGAAGTGAAGGATTACGTTGGCGCAGCCTCGTTCCTGCCGATGGCACGGGACGCGGACGTCAGCCTGTTCATCTAGACAGCCTGTCGACCAGGTAGGGAAAGGGGAGCCAAGTGAAGACACGATTCGCCGCGGTGGCATTGATGCTCGGCACGCCGTTCGCCGCGCAGGCAACGGACGGCTATTTCTCCAACGGTTATGGCATGAAATCGAACGGCATGGGCGGCGCCGCGGTCGCGGTGGCGCAGGAGCCCTTCGCCGGCGCGGTCAATCCGGCGACGGCGTCGTTCCTCGACAGCCAATGGCAGGTCGGTCTCGCGTGGTTCTCGCCGCACCGCGACGCCTCGCGCACGGGCTCGGGGCCGGCCAACGTCGACGCGTCGGTCGACAGCGGCAGCAAGAACTTCTTCATCCCGGAATTCGGCATCCACTGGAAATACCGCAGCGATCTCGCGTTCGGGCTTACCGTCTACGGCAACGGCGGAATGAACACCGACTATCCCGGTGGGCAGATCCCGATGGCAAGCGCGTGCTACCAGTTCCGTGGCGGCCAGGGCGCGCCGTACAACCTGCTGTGCGGCAGCGATAACCTCGGGGTCGACCTGACGCAGTTGATGATCGCGCCGTACGCGGCGTGGCAGTTCGCGAAGGGCCACTCGCTCGGTGTCGCGCCGATCGTCGCGTATCAACGCTTCAAGATGGAGGGTCTGCAGGCGTTCGACAACCCGGCGTTCTCGACCGCGCCCGGCGCCGTCACCAACAACGGCTACGACGATGCCTGGGGAATCGGCGTGCGCCTGGGCTACATGGGACAGTTCACCGAGCAGTTTGCCGTCGGCGTGACCTGGTCGTCGAAGGTGAGCATGGGCAGCTTCGACAAGTACAAGGGGCTCTTCGCGCAGCAGGGGGGGTTCGACATTCCGTCGAACTTCGCCGTCGGTGTCGCCTTCCGTCCGGTGAAGCCGCTGCTCATCGCTGTCGACTACGAGCGCATCTTCTACGACGACGCGCCGTCGGTGAACAACCCGAGCCAGTGGATCGGGCGGTGCGCGCCGCCGGAACTCGGCGGCGCCGGCCAGCGCCAGTACTGCCTGGGTGGCGACAGCGGCGCGGGCTTCGGCTGGCAGAACGTCGACGTGTGGAAGATCGGCGTGCAGTACGACATCAACGAGCAGTGGACGATTCGCGGCGGCTACAATTACGTCGACAACCCGATCCGCTCCGAAGACGTGACGTTCAACATCCTCGCCCCGGGCGTGGTGCAGCACCAGTGGTCGGCTGGCGCGACCTGGCGCATCGACAAGACCAACGAACTCACCGCCGCGTTCATGTACGCGCAGAACAACTCGGTCACCGGGACGAGCCTCTTCGCGGGCTTCGGATTGCCACCGACGACGTCCGAGACGATCGCGATGAAGCAGTACCTCCTCGGGATCGCCTACACTCGGCGGTTCTAACCAACGGGCTCGGTGGGTGGCCGCGATGGCCGCCCGCCGCAGCCGCGGGCAACGACGGCGCCGTCGCCGACCGAGGCGCGCGCCGACTCAGCGATGCCGGAACTGCGGCTTCGTCTTGTCGAGGAACGCCTGCATGCCGATCTTCTGGTCCTCGGTCGCGAAGAGCGAATGGAACATGCGGCGCTCGAAGTGGATGCCGTCGGCGAGCGTGCCTTCGTAGGCGCGATTGACCGCCTCCTTGGCCATCATCACCACCGGCAGCGAGTATTCGCAGATCGTGGTGGCGGCGGCCATCGCCTCGTCGACGAGCTTGTCGGCCGCGACCACGCGCGACACCAGCCCCGCGCGCTCCGCTTCCTCCGCATTCATCATGCGGCCGGTGAGCACGAGATCCATGGCCTTCGCCTTGCCCACGGCACGCGGCAGGCGCTGCGTGCCGCCCGCTCCCGGGATGATGCCGAGCTTGATCTCCGGCTGCCCGAAGCGAGCGTCGTCCGCGGCGATGATGAAGTCGCACATCATCGCGAGCTCGCACCCGCCGCCGAGCGCGTAGCCGGCCACCGCGGCGATGACCGGCTTGCGGATCGCGCGGATCGCCTCCCAGTTGCGCGTGATGTATTCGTTCTTGTAGACGTCCATGTACGACCACTTCGCCATCGCGCCGATGTCCGCTCCGGCGGCGAAGGCCTTGGCGCTGCCGGTGACGATCATGGCGCCGATCGCGTCGTCGGCGTCGAATGCCTTCAGCGCCGCACCGAGTTCGTCCATCAGCGCATCGTTGAGCGCGTTCAACTGCTTCGGACGATTGAGTGTGACGAGGCCGACGCGGCCGCGCGTCTCGACGAGGATGTTTTGGTAGCTCACGACGATGTCCTTTCAGTAAGTGATCTTGGCCACGGCCCGCAACTCCTCGACCGTGACGCCGGGATAGCCGAAGAACTCGAGGTAGGCGGGAAGCTGCTCGAAGAGCATGTCGGTGCCGATCTGGTACCGGCAACCGCGTTCGCGCGCCGCGGCCAGGAGCGGCGTGAACTCCTGCTTCATCACGACCTCCCCCACGAAGGTCGATGCTGCGATTCGCGTCACGTCGAAGGGGACGGGATCCGTGGCCTTCATGCCGAGCGGCGTCGCGTTGACGAGAAGATCGTATCCCGCCGGATCGGCGCTGCCGACGCTGGTCGCCACCCGCGGATAGTGCTCCGCGATGCGACCGGCGAGAGAACGCGCCAGCGCCTCGTTGGTGTCGGCGAGCACGAGGCCGGCGGCGCCCCTCGCGGCGAGCGACGCCGCGATCGCCGAACCGACACCGCCGCAACCCAGCACGAGACCGCGCGAGCCGGCGATGCGAAAGCCCTTGCGCTCGATGCCGCGGGTGAAGCCCTCACCGTCGAACATGTCACCGATGATGCGCCCGTCGCGCACCCGCACGGCGTTGCACGAGCCGGCGATCTTGACCGCGGTCGATGCCTCGTCGAGCAACCCGACCGTGGTCACCTTGTGCGGCATCGTGATGAGCGCGCCGTGGATGTTCGACAGGCGCACCAGGCGCTCGAAGAACGGCACGTAGTCCTCGGCCTTGACGCCCAAGGGGACGACGACCATGTCGATCCCCTTACTGTCGAACCACGGGTTGTAGATGAGCGGCGCCTTGAACGACTCGGTGGGGTAGCCCAAGTGCGCGATAATTTTCGATTTGCCGCTTAGCATGCGTGCCGATCCATGGCGGAGCGCGACCGCTTCGCGCGGGCCGCCATTGTAGTCCTCCCGCCCGCGGCGGACCCGCCTTGCGTCGACGATGGCTACTTGCTACCTTCGCCGCTCCACGACAGCAGGCTGCCACCCTTGTCCGCCCCCGTCCCCAAGCCGAGCGCGATCGTCGCGCACCTCGACGCATTCGTGATCGGCCAGGTCGACGCGAAGAAGATCCTCGCCGTCGCGGTGTACACGCACTACAAGAAGATCGGCCGCGCGCGCAGCGACGGCGCCGGGCATAACAAGAGCAACGTGCTCCTCATCGGCTCGTCGGGCACCGGCAAGACGCTCACCTGCGAGACGCTGTCGCGCCTCGTCGGCGTGCCCTTCGTCACCGCCGAGGCGACCTCGCTCGCCAACACGCGCTTCGTCAACGAGGAGATCGAGGCGATGCTGATGCGCCTCGTCGAGAAGGCGGAAGGCGACGTCACCCGTGCCTCGCGCGGCATCGTGTTCATCGACGAGATCGACAAGCTGAAAACGTCCACCGGGCACGGTCAGGGCAGCTCGGGCGAATCGGTGCAGCATTCGCTGCTGAAGATCATGGAGGGGGCGCAGGTGAAACTGCGCGGCGGCGACTACGTCGACACCACCGACATCCTCTTCATCTGTGGCGGCGCCTTCGTCGGCCTCGACGACATCATCGCTTCGCAGACGCACGGCTACGGCTTCATCGCCACCGCGAAGGGCGACAACCAGCGCATCCTCGATCGGCTCAATTCGCGGGTGAAGCCGACCGATCTCTTCACCTATGGCCTCATCCCGGAGTTCACCGGCCGGCTGCCGATCATCGCGCGCTTCCACGACCTCGACCGGGCGATGATGGTGCGCATCATGACCGAGCCGCGCAACGCGCTCTACCGCCAGTTCCAGGAGATCTTCCGCGACGAGGGCGCCGAGCTCGTCGTCGGGCCGAAGGTCTTCGAGCAGATCGCCGAGCTCGCCATCGAGTACAAGACCGGTGCGCGGAGCCTGCGCGGCATCTTCGAGGAGCTGATGACGCCGATCCTCTACGCGATCACCGAGCGCGGCGACGTCCGGCGCGTCGTGGTGACGTCACTCTTCACCGATCCCGAGTATTCGCGGTAGCGTCAGCGGCCACCGCGGCGCGGGTCGCGCACCGCCAGCCGATACGCACCGAGCGCGGCGATGCCCAGCACGAACAGCGCGTACGGGGCAATGGCGCGTGCGGGATCGACGACGAGCAGCAGGGCGAGCGCGAACGGCGCCACCGCCTTGGTCACGAACTGCGGCAACGCCAGGCGACCGAGCAGGGTGCCGTAGCCGCGGTCACCGAAGAGTTCGGCCGGGACCGTGCCGCGAACGATGGTGAGCACGCCGTTCGCCCAGCCGTAGGCGATCGCGAAGCTGAGGGCCACGATCCACGCCCCGCGCACCTGCGTGAAGATCGCGAGCGCCACGGCCATCAGCGCGAAGGCGAAGGTCCCGACGACGACGGCGCGCATCTGCCGCGCGAAGGCGAATTCGAGCACGCGCCCGGCGACCTGCATCGGGCCGATGAGCGAGCCGACGAGCACCGCATCGCGCGAGGTGAGCCCGGTGGCGGTAAGGAGACCGACCAGGTGCGAGGTCACCGCCGAGCCGATGAAGGCGACGAGCGAGAGGGCCGTTGCGAGCCACACGAAGGCCGACGCGCGGGGCGGTGTGGTGCGCCCCGGACGTTCGGGCGCCGCGACGGCGGCCCGGCGCCCAACCGGCACGCTCGCGAGGTGGATCGGCAGGCACAGCACGAGGTGCAGCGCGGCGTAGATCGCATACGCCACCCGCCAGCCGACGGTCTCCAGAAGGTACTGTGAGAGCGGCCAGAACACGGTGCTCGCGAATCCGCCGAAGAGAGTCAGCGCCGTCACCGCACGCCGGTAGTCGGCGCCGGCGATCTGGTGCAGCGTCGCGAAGGCGGGATCGTAGAGTGTGGCCCCCATCGCGACTCCGGCGAGGACCCACCCGGCGAGCACGCCGGCGGGGCCCTGCGCCACGGCGAGAATCGTGCAGGCGGAGGCGGCGAGCAGCGACCCCAGCGCCAGCACCCGCCTGCCACCGCGCACGTCGATGTCACGGCCCACCGCCGGCGACACCAGCCCGGACGCGAAAAGGCCCGCGGTGAAGCTGCCGTAGAGCCACAGCTCCGACACCCCGGTGGCGGTGCGCTGTGCCTGTCCCAGCACGGCGATCGTGTAGAACAGCGTCCCCCACGACACGATCTGCGCGACGCCGAGCGCACAGACGCGGCGCCACAGGAACCCGATGGGTGCATCCGCTGGCGATGGCATCGAGGTGGGCGTAACGGCGCGGGGGGTGAGCGAGGTTCGGGCTTCCACCCGCGATCCGAAACGAATGTGAAAGTCGATTTCACAATGATCGGCCACCGGTGCCGACGATGCTACAATGAATCGCATCCCCGCAGCGTCTCCGGCAACGCGAGGTGATGCGAGCCGGAAGCCAGCACCCGAAGAGTCCACGATGGCCGCTCGCCCTCGCCGCGATCCGTTCGCCTCGCGCAAGCGCGGTGGCAGCGGCGCGCTCGCGCGTGCGCCAGTGCGTTCCGGCGCGGAGAAGAGTGCCGGTCACACGCAGGCGCTGTCGCGCGGCCTCGCGGTGCTCGAAACACTGGCCGGCACCGAGGCGGGGGCCACGCTGACCGCGATTGCGGCCGAACTCGGCCTCCCCGCACCGACCGTGCACCGCTTGCTCGCCACGCTCGAGGCAACGGGCTTCGTGCGCGCCGGCCCCAAGGGTGAATGGCAAGTGGGCGTGCACGCTTTTCGCGCCGGTACCGCGTTTCTCGCCCATCGCAATCTCGCCGTGCAGGCGTACCCGCACCTGCGCGAGCTCATGGACCGTGCCGGCGAGACCGCCAACCTCGCGGTCATGGAAAGCGGCGAGGCGGTATTCGTCGAGCAGGTGCAGTGCCACGAGATGATGCGCATGAGCGTCAAGCTCGGCGCACGGGCCCCGCTGCACGCGTCCGGCGTCGGCAAGGCGATCCTGAGCCTGCTCGATGCGCAGGCGCTCGCCGCGACGCTCGACCGGCGCGAACTCGCGCGCTTCACGGCACGCACCCTCACCCGGCCCGCGGCACTCGCCGCCGACCTCGACGCTGCCCGCGTGCGCGGCTATGCGATCGACGACGAGGAGCACGCCGCCGGGTTGCGCTGCGTCGCCGCCGCGGTGCGCGACGAGCACGGCCAGCCGTGGGCGGCGGTGTCGCTCGCCGGGCCCGTCACCCGCATGACGCCGGAGCGCATCCCGATCCTCGGCAACCTGGTCGGTGCGACGGCCCGCGACCTCACGCGAGCGCTGGGCGGCCGCGAGGTGGCGGTCGCGGTCCCCTGACGGATGACCGCCCGGCGCATGGGTCTCTGGCCCAACGTAGCACTTCGGTGCTACAATGCGAACCACAATTCGCGGAGTCCACCATGCCCACCACCACGATCCGCCTTCCGGATCACTTGAAGGTCCGTGTGGCCGCTGCGGCCAGGCGTGCCGGAACGACGGCGCACAGCTTCATTCTGGAAGCCATCGCCGAGAAGACCGCCGACGAGGAGCGGCGCAGCGATTTCGACGCGGTAGCCGAGCAGCGCTACACCGACATCGTCGCCTCCGGCAAGACGATCCCCTGGAACGAAATGCGCGCCTACCTCGAGAAGCGGCTCTCCGGGAACAAGGCGCGCCGGCCGACCGCGAGCAAATTGGCGCGCTGACCGTGTCGCGAATCGAGATTGCGCCCGAAGTCAGCGACGATTTCGAGCGCATTCTCGACCATCTCGCGCGCCACGAAGTCGAGGATGCTTCCGCTCGGATTCGCGAGATCATCCAGGCATTCGATGTCCTGGAGAGAAACCCGCAGATCGGACGTCCGGCGCGAGGCGGCAAGCTGGAGCTCATCATCGGGCGCGGCTCGCGTGGCTACGTGGCGCTGTACCGCTACGTCCCCGAGATCGACACCGTCTTCATTCTCGCGCTGCGCAGCCAGCG
>JADZAQ010000129.1 GCA_020852555.1 Burkholderiales bacterium | reverse complement strand
CTAGCAGCCTGTCGGGCTGTCAGCCTCTCCCCGTGAATGCAAAATCCACGCCTGGCTTGCGCCCGGCGACGACGTCGGCCAGTGCTCGCCCCGAGCCGCAGGCCATCGTCCAGCCGAGCGTGCCGTGCCCGGTGTCGAGGAAGAGATTGGGATAGCGGGTGCCGCCCAGGAGCGGCACGTTGGACGGCGTCGCGGGGCGCAGCCCGGTCCAGAACTGCGCGCTGTCGCGCTCGCCGGCGTCGGGAAAGAGCTCGAAGGTCCGGTTGACGAGCGCTTCGCAGCGCACGAGGTTCAACGCCATGCCGTAGCCCGACAGCTCGGCGGTGCCGGCGATCCGCAAGCGGTCGCCCAACCGCGTGAAGACGATCTTCCACGCGAGATCGGTGAGCGAGACCGTGGGCGCACCGCGATGCCCATCGATGGCGAGCGTCGCCGAGTAGCCCTTGGCAGGATAGATGAGGCAGGGCACGCGCAAGGGCTGCAGCACGAACGGGCTGTAACTGCCGAGTGCCACTACGTAGGCGTCGGCGCGCAGCACCTCCTTGCGATGCTCCTCGTTGAGACAGCGGACGCAGTCGATCCGCTCGCCCTCGGCGACGAGCCGCTCGATCTCGATGTTCCAGCGGAAGGTGACGCCGCGCTCGGTGGCCAGGCGCGCCAATTCCTGCGTGAAGCGCTGGGCGTCGCCGGATTCGTCGCTCGCGGTGAAGATGCCGCCGGCGAGTCGGTCGCGGCAGGAAGCGAGCGCGGGCTCGATCGCCACGCACTCGTCGACGCTCTTCACGTCGCGGTCGCAGCCGAATTCGCGCATCAGCGCCGCGGCCTTCACGCCGTGCTCGAACTCCGCGCGGTCGGTGTAGAAGGAGAGGATGCCGCGCTCGAGGTGGTCGTACTCGATGCCGGTGTCCGCGCGCAATTCACGCAGGCAGTCGCGCGAATACAGCGCGAGGTTGAGGCACTGGATCGTGTTGCGACGCGTATTCGACGGCAGGCACTCGATGAGGAACCGAAGGCCCCAGCGCCACTGCCGCGGATCGAGGCGCAGCCGGAAGAGGAGCGGCGCATCCTCGCGGCCCAGCCACTTGACGATCTTGAGCGGGGCATCGGGATTGGCCCAAGGCTCCGCATAGGAAGCCGATATCTGGCCGCCGTTGGCAAACGACGTCTCGAGCGCCGGTCCCTCGTGACGGTCGAGCACGGTGACCTCGTGCCCGTCCTGCGCGAGGTACCACGCGGCGGTCACGCCGACGGCGCCGGCACCGAGCACCAGGATCTTCATGACGGGGACATCAGGCGTCCGCGACCGTTGCGGCCTCGGCGGCCTCGGCGGCCTCGGCGGCCTCGGCGGCCTCCGCTACCGGAATGCAACTGCAGAAGAGGTTGCGATCGCCGTACACGTTGTCGACGCGCGCGACCGGTGGCCAGTACTTCGCGGCCGCCTGCCCCGGCGCCGGATACGCGGCGAGCGCGCGGGCATACGGATGCGGCCATGCGTCGTCGGCCACCGCCGCCGCGGTGTGCGGCGCGTTCTTGAGCGGATTGTCGTGGCGGTCGAGGTCGCCTTCCTCGATCGCCCGGATCTCGGCGCGGATCGCGATCATCGCATCGATGAAGCGGTCGAGCTCGGCCTTGCTCTCCGATTCCGTGGGCTCGACCATGAGCGTCCCCGGCACCGGAAAACTCATCGTCGGCGCGTGGAAGCCGTAGTCGACGAGGCGCTTCGCCACATCCTCCGCCTCGACACCCGACGTCGCCTTGAGCGGCCGCAGATCGAGGATGCACTCGTGCGCGACGAGCCCGCCCGGCCCGGCGTAGAGCACCGGGTAGTGCGGTGCGAGCGACGTCGCGATGTAGTTGGCGGCGAGGATCGCGCTCTCGGTCGCTGCCGTGAGGCCCGCCCCGCCCATCATCGTGACGTACATCCACGAGATCGGCAGGATCGACGCGCTGCCGTACGGCGCCGCGGCGACCGGCGGGCGCTTGCCCTCCTCGCCCGGCAACGCGAAGTGCCCGGGAAGAAAAGGCGCCAAGTGCGCCTTGACGGCGACCGGGCCCACACCGGGCCCGCCGCCGCCGTGCGGGATGCAGAACGTCTTGTGCAGATTGAGGTGCGAGACGTCGGCGCCGAAGTGGCCCGGGGCAGCGAGCCCCACCAGCGCATTGAGGTTCGCGCCGTCGACGTATACCTGTCCACCGTTGGCGTGCACGATCTCGCAGATCCGCTTGATGCCGGCCTCGAAGACGCCGTGCGTCGACGGATACGTGACCATCACCGCCGCGAGATCACGGGCGTGCGCCTTCGCCTTCGCCTCGAGATCGGCGAGATCGACGTTGCCGTCGTCGTCGCAGGCGACCACCATCACCCGCATCCCGGCCATCTGCGCCGACGCCGGATTGGTGCCGTGCGCCGACGACGGGATGAGGCAGACGTCGCGCCCGTGCTCGTGGCGGCTCGCGTGGTATGCGCGGATGGCGAGGAGTCCCGCGTACTCGCCCTGCGAACCCGCGTTCGGCTGCAGCGACACCGCATCGTAGCCCGTCACCGCGCACAGCATCGCGGCGAGCTCGGCGACGAGCCGGCGATAGCCTTCGGCCTGGTCGATGGGGGCGAAGGGATGCAGGTCGGCGAACGCCGGCCACGTCACCGGAATCATCTCGGCGGTCGCGTTGAGCTTCATGGTGCACGAGCCCAGCGGGATCATTGCGCGATCGAGCGCCAGATCGCGATCAGCGAGGCGCCGCAGGTAGCGCAGCATCTCGGTTTCCGAGCGGTAGCGGTGAAAGACGGGGTGCGTGAGGAACGCCGAGCTGCGTGCGGGCCCGGGCACGGCGGCGCCCAGTTCCGCGTCGAGTTCTTCCACCGTGAACTGCGGCACCACCCCGCCGAAGATGCGCCAGATCGCGGCGACGTCGTCGCGAGTAGTCGTCTCGTCGAGCGAGATGCCAAGGCAATCGCTGCCCGCCCGCCGGAAATTGACGCCGTCGGCGAGCCCCCGGGCGACGATCTCCGCCGTCTTGTCGCCCGTGGCGATGGTCAGAGTGTCGAAGAACGTCGCGTTCGTGCTCATGAAGCCGAGGCGCGCGAGCCCCGCCATGGCGATCGCGGTCAGCCGGTGCACGCGGCGCGCGATGCGCACAAGCCCCTCGGGACCGTGATAGACCGCGTACATGCCCGACATCACCGCCAGCAGCACCTGCGCGGTGCAGATGTTCGACGTCGCCTTCTCGCGCCGGATGTGCTGCTCGCGCGTCTGCAGCGCGAGGCGGTACGCCGGCGCGCCGCGCGCATCGACGGTGACGCCGACGAGGCGCCCGGGCAGCGAGCGCTTGAACTCGTCGCGCGTGGCCATGTAACCCGCGTGCGGGCCGCCGTAGCCCATCGGTACGCCGAAGCGCTGTGCGGAGCCGACCACCGCATCGGCGCCCCACTCGCCGGGCGGCACCAGCAGGGTGAGGGCGAGGAGGTCAGCCGCAACGACGACGAGCGCGCCGCGCGCTTTCAGCTCCGCGACGAGTGCGCGGTAGTCGTGCACGTCGCCGCCGGCGCCGGGGTACTGCAAGAGCACGCCGAAGACAGCGGCGGACGCAGCCGCGCTCGCCGGCCCGGTCACCACCTCGATTCCGAGCGGCTCGGCGCGGGTGCGCACCACGGCGAGCGTCTGCGCGAACACGTCGTCCGCGACGTAGAAGCGGCGTGACGGGCTCCTCGTCATGCGCAGCGCGAGCGCCATCGCTTCCGCCGCGGCGGTCGCCTCGTCGAGCATCGACGCGTTGGCGATCGCCATCCCGGTGAGATCGCAGATCATCGTCTGGAAGTTGATGAGCGCCTCGAGGCGGCCCTGCGAGATTTCCGGCTGGTACGGCGTGTAAGCCGTGTACCAGGCCGGATTCTCGAGGACGTTGCGCAGGATCACGCCGGGCGTGTGCGTGCCGTAATAGCCCTGGCCGATGAACGATTTCATGACGCGATTGCGCGCCGCGAGCGTCGCGAGCCGGGCGAGCGCGCCGACTTCGCCCAGCGGCCCGGGCAGATCGAGCGCTTCGCGCGAGCGAATCGATGGCGGCACCACGGCGTCGATGAGCGCCGCCCGCGACGGATAGCCGATCCGGGCAAGCATCGCTGCCTGATCGGCGGCGGCGGTGCCGACGTGGCGCTGCTCGAAGTCGCCAGTATCCTCGAGCGCAGCGAGAGGAGAGGGGGGCATCGCGGCGTGCGTCATGCCGTCAGCCGATGAGTTTTTCATAGGCGGCAGCGTCGAGGAGGCCGTCGAGCGCCTTGGGATCGGCGGGCCGCACGCGGAAGAGCCACGCCTCGTACGGCTTCGCATTGAGCGACTCCGGCGCCGCGGGCACCGCCTCGTTCACCGCCACGACTTCGCCCGCGATCGGCGCGTACACGTCGCTCGCCGCCTTGACCGACTCGACGATCGCGCAGGCCTCGCCGACCGCGAGCGTGCGGCCGACCGCGGGCAATTCGACGAAGACAAGGTCTCCCAACGCTTCCTGCGCGTGATCGGTGATGCCGATGGTGATCGTGCCGTCGGCTTCCGCGCGCAGCCATTCGTGGGTATCGACGTACTTGAGTTGGGCAGGGACGTTCATGGCGTGGACTCCGGTGAGTGAAGCGAACTCGGGTACCGAGGCGAAAAGCGATGGCGCGGCGGGTGGCGCCGATGCGTCAGGTCACGAGCACCTTGCCGTGGCGCACGAAAGGCGGCTTCACGACGCGCGCGGCGAGCTGCTTGTCGCGGATCAGCACGGTGACGGTGTCGCCCGGAGCGGTGCCGGCGGGCACGCGGGCGAGCGCGATCGACTTGCCCAGCGTCGGGCTGAAGCTGCCGCTCGTGGTCTCCCCCTCGCCGCGCGCGGTGACCACCTTCTGGTGCGCGCGCAGCACGCCCCCGGTATCGGTGAGCACGAGGCCGACGAAGGCGAAGGGGCGCGCGTCGTTGGCCAGCGCCGCCTTGCCGACGAAATCGCGCGGGCTCTTCAAGTCGACGGTCCAGCCGAGTCCCGCCGCGAATGGCGATACGGTCTCGTCCATGTCCTGGCCGTACAGGTCGAGCCCCGCCTCGAGTCGCAGCGTATCGCGCGCGCCGAGCCCAGCCGGCCGCACGCCGGCCGCGCGCAGCGCCTCCCAGACCGCGACCGCCTGCTCCGCCGGCAGCAGGATCTCGAATCCGTCCTCGCCGGTGTATCCCGTGCGGGCGACGAAGATGGAGCCGAATGGCGTCTCGGCATCCGTTCCGTTGAAGGGCTCCAGCGCCGCCGTTGCGGCTTCGGTGCCGGGGAGCGCGTGCCACAGCAGGGCGCGGGCGCGCGGCCCCTGCACGGCAATCATGGCGAGATCGTCGCGCACGGTGATGGTGAGCTGCGGCGCGCGGGTGACGGCCAGCGCGCGCAGCCAGGCGACGTCCTTTTCGGCGGTCCCCGCATTGACCACGAGGCGGAAGAGATCCTCGCGCAGGAAATAGACGAGGAGGTCGTCGAGCACGCCGCCGTCCTCGCGCAGCATGCACGAGTACAGCGCCTTGCCCGGCGTGGCGAGCTTGTCGACGTTGTTGGCGAGCGCGAAACGCAGGAAGTCGCGCACGCCGCGCCCGGTGATGTCGACGGTGCGCATGTGCGAGACGTCGAACATGCCGGCGTCGCGACGGACGGCGTGGTGCTCGTCGATCTGCGACCCGTAGTGGACCGGCATGTCGTAACCGCCGAAGTCCACCATGCGCGCGCCCGCGGCACGATGGACCTCGTTGAGCGGTGTGCGCTTTTGCATCGCAGTCTCCCGAAAAAAGCGAAAGGGCAAGGCTCGTCGAGCCTCGCCCCGTCTGTCCTTTTACCTGAGAGATTGCGCCGCGCACCGTGCCCGCGCGTCGCTTGCCCCTTCGGTGGGTCGCCGGCGAGCGGCTCGATACGAGCCAGGATCGCGCGACCGCTCTCCAGAGTGCGGTTGCGTCGCGTGCAGTCCTGGGTGCCTGAGCGGTTTCGGGATTACGCCTTCGGCGGCGCCGCGGCTGACTGCCACCGCGGCACGCTCTCCTGCACGAACGCCGCTGATTCTAGCGCAAAACCGTGCCGGCGCCGCACGACGGCGGCGCCGTGCCGGTTATTTCTTGAGCGTCAGGATCCAGGTGACGAGTTCCTTGACGTCGTCCGCCGACGCATTGGTGTTGGGCGGCATCGGGATCGGACCCCAGGTGCCCGTGCTGCCCTCCTTCACGCTCTTGCTGAGCTTGGCGATCGCGTCCTTGTCATTCTTGTATTTGGCCGCGACATCGACGTACGCCGGGCCGATGAGCTTCTTCTTGATGGTGTGGCAGGAGGCACAGTTGTCCTTCTTCATCAGCTTCTCGGCGGCTTCCTCGCTGAGCACCGCGTGCGCGGGGGCGGCGACCAGGAGGGCGGAGAAGGCGGTGGACGCGAAGATGACCGATGCGGCTTTCATGGGACGGCTCCGG
>JADZAQ010000128.1 GCA_020852555.1 Burkholderiales bacterium | reverse complement strand
GACGTGCGAACCGACGTAGCCGGCGCCGCCGGTAACGAGGATGGTTTCAGGCATGACGCCCGATTATGGCAAAAGAACGCAGCGCCGGGCACGCGACGCCAACACCGCGCCGGAGCAGCGCGGATCCCAGACGACGAAAGGCCGGGCACTCGGCCCGGCCTTCCTGCTCCCGCACTACGCGCGGGTGACGAGCCGCGGCGCTACGCGCTCGCCGCGTCGTCGGCGACCGCGGCGTTCGGCCGATCGACCAGCTCGACGAGCGCCATCGGTGCGGCGTCGCCCTGGCGGAAGCCCCATTTGAGGATCCGCAGGTATCCGCCCGGCCGCGCCTGGTACCGGGGTCCGAGCTCATCGAAGAGCTTGACGACGACGTCGCGATCGCGCAGGCGATCGAACGCCACACGGCGGTTGGCGACGGTCGGCACCTTCGCGAGCGTGATGAGCGGCTCGGCGACGCGCCGCAGCTCCTTCGCCTTGGGCAGCGTGGTGCGGATTGCCTCGTGCGTGAACAGCGAGTTGGTCATGTTGCGCAACATGGCCAGACGATGGCTGCTGGTGCGATTCAGTTTTCGCAGTCCGTGACGGTGACGCATGATTCGTGGTCCTTTCGATGGCGGCGGCGTAGCTGGAGGCCGACGGCGCTTACGGCCGGTCGAGCCCCGCCGGCGGCCAGTTCTCGAGCTTCATGCCGAGGGAGAGTCCGCGCGAGGCCAGCACTTCCTTGATCTCGTTGAGCGACTTGCGGCCGAGGTTCGGTGTCTTCAGGAGCTCCGTCTCGGTGCGCTGGATGAGGTCGCCGATGTAGTAGATGTTCTCCGCCTTGAGGCAATTGGCCGAGCGCACCGTGAGTTCGAGATCGTCGACCGGGCGCAGCAGGATGGGATCGACCTGCGGCGAGCTGCGCTCGGTCGCGGGTGTATCGGTTCCCTTGAGATCGGCGAAGACCGACAACTGCTCGACGAGCACCGACGCCGCGTAGCGAACCGCCTGCTCGGGCTCGACCACGCCGTTCGTCTCGATGTCGAGGACGAGCTTGTCGAGATCGGTGCGCTGCTCGACGCGTGCCGATTCGACCGCGTAGCTCACCCGACGCACCGGCGAGAAGGATGCGTCGAGCAGAATGCTGCCGATCGTGCGGCCACCGTCCGGCTTGATGCGCGCGGTCGCCGGCTGGTAGCCGCGACCCTTTTCCACACGGATCTCCATCTCCAGCTTGCCGCCGGCGGTGAGGTGCGCGATCACGTGGTCGGAATTGATGATCTCGACGTCGTGGTTGGGCTCGATATCGGCGGCGGTCACCACACCTTCGCCGGATTTCGCGAGCCGCAGCATCACGTGGTCGCGGTTGTGCAGCTTCAGCACCACGCCCTTCAGGTTGAGCAGCACATCGACGACGTCCTCCTGCACGCCGTCGAGCGCCGAGTACTCGTGGAGGACGCCGGTGATCTTGACTTCGGTCGGGGCATAGCCGGGCATCGACGACAGCAGGACACGGCGCAGCGCGTTGCCGAGCGTGTGTCCGTAACCGCGCTCGAACGGCTCCATCACGACCTTCGCGTGGAACGGGGACGTCGATTGCACATCGATGATGCGGGGCTTCAACAGAACGTTGCTCTGCATGCGATACCTTTATGGGTTAGTGAGAACCCAAAGAACTTCGCGTAGGCCACGGGGTCACGCGCGGCCCACGAATTACTTCGAGTAGAGCTCGACGACCAGGCTCTCGTTGATGTCCTGGCCGAACTCGGAGCGCTCCGGAGCGCCCTTGTACGTGCCGGTCATCTTCTTGGCGTCGACTTCGACCCAGGCGGGAAGCCCCACCTTTTCGGCGAGCTGCAGCGCGTCCTGGATGCGCAGCTGGCCCTTCGCCTTGTCGGTCACCGCGACGGTATCGCCGGCACGCAGCGCCGCCGACGGCACGTTACACGCCTTGCCGTTGACGAGGACCGCGCCGTGCGTGACGATCTGGCGCGCCTCGGCGCGGGTCGAGCCGAAGCCCATGCGATACACGACGTTGTCGAGCCGCGACTCGAGCAGCTGCAGGAGATTGGTGCCGGTCGATCCCTGACGACGCGACGCCTCGTGGAAGTAACGACGGAACTGACGCTCGAGCAAGCCGTACATCCGGCGCAGCTTCTGCTTCTCGCGGAGCTGGTTGCCGAAGTCGGATTGCCGCATGCCGGATTTCACCCCGTGTTGTCCGGGCTTCACGTCCAGCTTGCACTTGGAGTCGAGCGATCGACGCGCGCTTTTCAGGAAAAGGTCGGTGCCTTCCCGTCGCGCCAGCTTGCACTTGGGTCCGATATATCTGGCCACTTTGCCATCCAATGATGAGTCGGCCAAAAGCAAACGTCCACTTTCGACCGATGTTGAGAACGCTGGGAATCGCTGGCCCCGCCAGGCGATCTCCGGGTGCAACTGCGAAACAACTAGATGCGGCGCCGCTTCGGTGGCCGGCAGCCGTTGTGCGGCACCGGGGTCACGTCGGTGATGCTGCTGATCTTCATCCCGAGCGCGTTGAGCGCGCGCACCGCCGACTCGCGGCCGGGGCCGGGGCCTTTGATGCGCACCTCGAGATTCTTGACGCCGCATTCCTGCGCCGCACGGCCCGCCGCTTCCGCGGCGACCTGCGCCGCGAACGGCGTCGACTTGCGCGAGCCCTTGAAACCCGCGCCGCCGGACGTCGCCCACGAGAGCGCGTTGCCCTGGCGGTCGGTGATCGTGATGATCGTGTTGTTGAAGGACGCGTGAATGTGCGCGACGCCCTCGGTCACGTTCTTCTTGACCTTCTTGCGCGCGCGCGCCGCGGCGGCCTTCTGGGAGGATTGCTGTGCCATCTTCGGTATTTCCTCGTGACGTGCCGCTTACTTCGTGGTGCCCTTGGCGAGCGCGACGGTGCGACCCTTCTTCGGGCCCTTGCGCGTGCGCGCGTTGGTTCGGGTGCGCTGCCCGCGCACGGGTAGGCCCTTGCGATGACGCGACCCCCGGTAGCAGCCCAGGTCCATCAGTCGCTTGATGTTCATCGTGACCTCGCGGCGAAGGTCGCCTTCCACCGCGAACTTGCCGATCTGCTCGCGGATCTTGTCCATCTCGCCGTCGGACAGATCCTTGATCTTGGTCGCCGGCGCGACGCCGACGACGCTGAGGATCGCCTTCGCGCGCGAAGGCCCGATACCGTAGATCGCCTGCAACGCGATGACGGCATGCTGGTGGTTCGGAATGTTGACGCCTGCGATACGTGCCATGAGCTAGACCTGTCGAAATGGGGGTGCGGCAGCCGGAATCAACCCTGGCGCTGCTTGTGGCGCGGGTCGCTGCAGATCACGCGCACGACCCCGTTGCGCCGGATGATCTTGCAGTTCCGGCAAATCTTCTTAACCGATGCGAGCACTTTCATCTCATTCTCCTGACCACCTCACCGCGGCCCTTGCCGCGCCACCGGAATCTCCGGCGCTTCTGTTACCTGTTACCCGACCCCTGTTACCCGACGACCTACTTCGCTCGAAAGGTGATCCGCGCCCGCGAAAGGTCGTACGGCGAGACTTCGACCGTCACCTTGTCGCCGGGAAGGATCTTGATGTAGTGCATCCGCATCTTTCCGGAGATGTGCCCCAGGACGACGTGCCCGTTTTCGAGCTTCACACGGAACGTCGCATTGGGAAGCATCTCGACGACTTCCCCCTGCATCTGGATCGTGTCTTCTTTCGCCATCAGCGCGTCGGCAGCCCGCCCTTGAAATTGGCCTTCTTGAGCAGGCTCTCGTACTGCTGCGACATGAGATAGGCCTGCACCTGCGTCATGAAGTCCATCGTCACCACCACGATGATGAGCAGCGACGTGCCGCCGAAGTAGAAGGGCACGTTCTTCCACGCGATGAGGAAGTTCGGGATGAAACACACGACCACGAGATAGAGCGAGCCCAGCAGCGTCAGCCGCAGCGTGATCTTCTCGATGTATTTCGCCGTCTGGTCACCCGGCCGGTAGCCCGGGATGAAGGCCCCGCTCTTCTTCAGGTTGTCGGCCGTCTCCTTCGGGTTGTACTGCAGCGCGGTGTAGAAGAAGCAGAAGAAGACGATCGCCGCGGCGTACAGGATCTCGTGGATCGGCTGGCCAGGTGAGAGCGTCGCCGCGAGGTCGCGCAACCAGATCGTGTTCTCGCCCTGGCCGAACCACTGCGCGATCGTGGCCGGGAACAGGATGATCGACGACGCGAAGATCGGCGGAATCACGCCGGCCATGTTGAGCTTCAGCGGGAGGAACGAGCTCTGGCCCTGGTAGACCTTGTTGCCCACCTGCCGTTTGGCGTAATTGACGAGAATCTTGCGCACCGCGCGCTCGACGAACACGACGAAGGCCGTCACCCCCACCACGAGCGCCGCGATCCCGAGCACCAGCAACACGGAGTACGCGCCGGTGCGCGCCTGCTCGAGCGTCAGGCCGATCGCGTTGGGCAGCCCCGCGGCGATCCCCGCGAAGATGATGAGCGAGATGCCATTGCCAAGGCCACGCTCGGTGATCTGCTCGCCCAGCCACATGAGGAACATCGTCCCGGCCACCAGCGTGACCGCCGACACGATACGGAAGGTGAAGCCCGGCGTGTTCACGAGACCCGCCTGCGCCTCGAGCGCGGTCGAGATGGCGAGCGCCTGGAAGAACGCGAGCCCCAACGTGCCGTAGCGCGTGTACTGCGTGATCTTGCGCCGTCCGGCCTCGCCCTCCTTCTTCAGCGCCTCGAGCGAGGGCATCACCGCGGTGCACAGCTGCATGATGATCGCCGCCGAGATGTACGGCATGATCCCGAGCGCGAAGATCGAGAAGCGCGAGAGAGCGCCGCCCGAGAAGACGTTGAACAGTCCCAGGATGCCGCCCTGCTGCGAGCGGAACAATTCGTCGAGCACGGACGCGTTGATGCCCGGCACCGGGATATGCGTCCCGATCCGATAGACGACCATCGCACCCAGGAGGAACCACAAGCGGCGCTTCAGATCGCCGTACTTGCTGCCGCTCTTCAGTGCTGGATTGGCGGTTGCCACGTGTGCCTTCCGTTCGCTGCTGGTCCGTCGATGCGCGAGGCCGCCGGCGCTACGCCACGCTGCCGCCGGCGGCTTCGATCGCCGCCTTGGCACCCTTGGTCGCGAGCACGCCCATGAGCTTCACCGGCTTGTCGAGCGTGCCGGTCTTGATCACCTTGGCGGTCTTCGCCTGCGCGTGCACGAGACCCGCTGCCTTGAGCGCGAGAAGATCGATGTCGGCGACCGGCAGCTTCGCGAGATCGGCGAGGCGCACCTCGGCGGTGTCGATCTTCGTCATCGACACGAAACCGCGCTTCGGCAGGCGGCGCTGCAGCGGCATCTGGCCGCCCTCGAAGCCCACCTTGTGAAAGCCCCCGGAGCGCGATTTCTGGCCCTTGTGGCCACGCCCGGCGGTCTTCCCGAGACCGGAACCGATGCCGCGGCCGACACGGCGGCGTGCCTTCTTGCTGCCCTCGGCGGGCTTGATCGTGTTGAGTCGCATGGCGATTCCCTACTGCTCGGTGACCTTCAGGAGGTAACCGACCTTGTTGATCATGCCGCGCGTGCACGGCGTATCGACGACCTCGACCGTGTGGTGGGTCCGCTTGAGGCCCAGGCCGCGCACCGTCGCACGATGGTCCTTGCGAGTCCCCGCGATCCCCCGCGCCAGCGTTACCTTGAGCGTCTTCTCACCCGCCATGTCAGGCCTCCAGGATCTCTTCGACCGTCTTCCCGCGCTTGGCGGCGATCTCGGACGGCGTGCTGCAGTTCATGAGGCCGTTGAGCGTCGCGCGCACGAGGTTGTACGGGTTGGTCGAGCCGTGGCACTTGGCGAGCACGTTGGTCACGCCGACGACCTCGAACACGGCGCGCATCGGCCCCCCGGCGATGACGCCGGTGCCTTCGGACGCTGGCTGCATGAACACCTTGGTGGCGCCATGCCGCCCCTCGACCGCGTGGTGCAGGGTCCCCTTCTTGAGGCTGACCTTGACCATCCGCCGCCGCGCCTCGTCCATCGCCTTCTGCACCGCGACCGGGACTTCCTTCGCCTTGCCCTTGCCGATGCCGACGCGGCCGTCGCCGTCGCCCACCACGGTCAACGCCGCGAAGCCCAGGATCCGTCCGCCCTTCACCACCTTGGTGACCCGGTTGATCCCGATCATCTTCTCGCGCAGGCCGTCGCTGCGATCGTCCTGCTGTTGCTGTCTGCCGCCTTGCCGTTGCTGGGCCATGTTCGTTGCCTTAGAACTTGAGGCCGCCGGCGCGCGCGGCATCCGCGAGCGCCTTCACTCGGCCGTGAAACCGGAACCCGGAGCGGTCGAACGCGACGGACTCGATGCCGAGTTCCTTCGCCTTCTCCGCGATGCGCTTGCCGATCACTTCCGCCGCCGCCTTGTTGCCGCCGCTCTTCCCATCGCGCCGCACGTCGGCCTCGAGGGTGGAGGCGGAGGCGAGCACGCGATCACCCTCGGGCGCGATGATCTGCGCATAGATATGGCAGTTGCTCCGCCCGACCACGAGCCGCGTGGCGCGCAGCGTGGCGATGCGATGGCGCGTCCGGCGCGCGCGACGAGTACGGGATTGCTTCTTGTCCATGGTTGCTTCCGTCAAAGAGTCGGCCTCGGTACTGCGGCGCTCCCGAAGATCGCGGACGGCGCGAGCCGGTCGCGGATCACGAGGAACGGCCGCGAGGGCTTATTTCTTCTTCGTCTCCTTCATGATGACGCGCTCGTCGGCGTAGCGCACACCCTTGCCCTTGTACGGCTCGGGGGGGCGGTACGCGCGGATCTCCGCCGCGACCTGGCCCACCGCCTGCTTGTCGATGCCCTTGACGAGGATCTCGGTCTGCTGCGGCGTCTCGACCTTGACGCCCTTCGGCATCGCGTGCACCACCGGGTGCGAAAAGCCGAGTGTGAGGTTCAGCTTGTCGCCGGCGGCCTGCGCGCGAAAGCCCACGCCAACGAGCGTCAGCTTGCGCTCGAAGCCGTCGGTCACGCCTTTGACCATGTTGGCCACCAGCGCGCGCAGCGTGCCTTGCATCGCCCGCGACTCGTCGTTGGCCGCCGTGAAGACGAGCGTATCGCCTTCCTTCGCGATCGACACCGAGTCGCCGAAGTCGCGCGACGCCTCGCCGAGCGGGCCCTTGACCTTGATCGAGCCGGCGGCCAGGGTGACTTCGACCTTGGCAGGCAGCTTGACCGGGTTGTTACCGATGCGGGACATGTTCTCTCCCTATTCCCTTAGGCCACGAAGCAGAGGACTTCGCCGCCCACGCCGGTGGCGCGCGCCTTGCGATCGGTCATCACGCCCTGCGACGTCGACACGATGGCGATGCCGAGGCCGTTCATGACCTTCGGAATGTCGTCCTTGCTCTTGTAGATGCGCAGCCCCGGCTTGCTGATGCGCTCGAGTTTCTCGATGACCGGACGCCCCGCGTAGTAGCGCAGCGCGATCTCGAGCAGCGGCTTGGCCTCCTCGCCGCCGATCTTGAAGCCGTCGATGTAGCCCTCGTCCTGCAGGACCTTGGCGATCGCGATCTTGACTTTCGACGACGGCATGGCGACGGTGGCCTTCTCCGTCATCTGCGCATTGCGGATGCGCGTCAGCATGTCGGCGATGGGATCTGTCATGTTCATGCGTGAATCCTCCAGCGAGCCTTACCAGCTCGCCTTGACGATGCCCGGCACCTCGCCGCGCATCGCGTAGTCACGGAGCTTGTTGCGGCCGAGGCCGAATTTGCTGTACACGCCGCGGGGACGCCCGGTGAGCGCGCAACGATTGCGGACGCGCGTCTGGTTGGCGTTGCGCGGCAGCGCCTGGATCTTGAGCCGTGCCTCGTATCGCGTCTCGTCCGACGCCTTCGGATCGTCGACGATCGCCTGCAGCGACGCCCGCTTCTTCGCGAATTTGGCGACGAGTTTCTTGCGCTTCTCGTTGCGGTTGATGAGTGCCAGCTTGGCCATGGCGGATCGTCCTATTGCCTGAACGGAAAACGGAAGGCGGCGAGCAGCGCCTTGCACTCGTCGTCGGTCTTCGCGGTCGTCGTGATCGAGATGTTCATTCCGCGGAGCGCGTCGACCTTGTCGTACTCGATCTCCGGGAAGATGATCTGTTCCTTGATGCCGATGTTGTAGTTGCCGCGGCCGTCGAAGGCACGGCTGGAGATCCCGCGGAAGTCGCGCACGCGCGGCAGTGCGATCGTCACGAAGCGATCGAGGAACTCGTACATCCGCTCCTGGCGCAGCGTAACCATGCAGCCGATCGGATAGCCTTCGCGGATCTTGAAACCGGCGATCGCCTTGCGCGCCTTGGTGACAACCGGCTTCTGGCCGGCGATCTTCTGCATGTCGGCCAGCGCGTTGTCGAGGATTTTCTTGTCGCCCGTCGCTTCGCCAACCCCCATGTTGAGGGTGATCTTGGTGATGCGGGGCACTTCCATCGCCGACTTGTACGCGAACTGCTTCGTGAGCGCCGGGGCGATCTCCTTCTTGTACAACTCCTTCAGGCGGGCCATGTTCTTCCTCAGACGATCTGCTCGCCGTTGCTCTTGAAGAAGCGGACCTTGCGGCCGTCCTCGAGCCGGCGGATGCCGATCCGGTCTGCCTTCTTGGTGACCGGGTTCCAGATGGCGACGTTCGACACGTCGATCGGCATTTCCTTGGTGACGATGCCGCCCGGCTGATTCTTCATCGGGTTCGGGCGGGTGTGCTTCTTGACCGTGTTGATGCCGTTCACGAGCACGTGGCTGGTGCCGACGATGCGCGCGACGTCGCCGCGCTTGCCCTTGTCGCGGCCGGCGATGACGACGACGTTGTCGCCCTTCTTGATCTTGCTCATTGGTGAATCCCTGGCGTTGTGCCGCTGTGCGTGACCCGGTGCTGCCTCACAGCACTTCCGGCGCGAGCGAGACGATCTTCATGAACCGCTCGGTGCGCAACTCGCGCGTGACCGGCCCGAAGATGCGCGTGCCGATCGGCTCGAGCTTCGGCGTGAGCAGCACCGCCGCGTTGGTGTCGAAGCGGATGAGCGCGCCGTCGGCACGGCGGACGCCCTTGCGCGTGCGCACCACCACCGCGTTGTAGATCTCGCCCTTCTTCACGCGCCCGCGCGGCGCGGCGTCCTTGACCGAGACCTTGATCACGTCGCCGATGTGCGCGTAGCGACGCTTGCTGCCGCCCAGCACCTTGATACACATCACCGAACGTGCGCCGGTGTTATCGGCGACGTCCAGCACCGACTGCATCTGGATCATTTGTAAACGCTCTCCAACTTAATCCGCCGACCACTCCTCGCCGGGGTGGGCGACGCCGGCCTTGCGGAGCCAGCCTCGCGATGCGGGACCAGTTTTGGACCCCGTCGGAGCGATGCCGTGGAGCCCGCTCCGGGGATGGACCGACGCGAACCCATGGAGCCCGCGACGGACGAAGCCTTGCATTATGACAGTTCCCGCCGACGCGTACAACCCCCTCGCGGCGGCGATCGCGCCGGTCACACCGCGGATGCCTTCTCCAGAACCTGCGCGACCCGAAACGCCTTGGTCTTCGAGAGCTTTCGCGTGGCGATGATCTCGACGAGGTCGCCGAGCTTGGCGGCGCCTTCCTCGTCGTGCGCGTGGAATTTGCGCGACTGCATCACGATCTTCCCGTACAGCGGATGCTTCACGCGCCGCTCGACGAGCACCGTCACGGTCTTGTTCATCTTGTCGCTGACCACGCGACCGATGAACGTCTGCGGCGACACCGTGCGCGGCGCCCCGCCTTCGGTCTTTTGCACTTCGGTCATGCCTTGGTCCCTCGGTCTGCCTTCTTTTGATGGAGCAGGGTGCGCACGCGCGCGATGCTGCGCCGCGTGCTGCGCAGACGGTTGTTGTTGGTGAGCTGTTGCGTCGCCGCCTGCATGCGCAGGCCGAACTGCTCCTTGAGCAGCGCTTCGAGCTCGCCCTGGAGTTCGACGGCGTTCTTGCCGGCGAGATCCTTCTTGGCTTCGGATGTCTTCATGGTCGGATCCCGTCAGCCGCCGATGAGGCGGTGTACGAACGTGGTGCGGATCGGCAACTTGGCCGAGGCGAGCGCGAAGGCTTCGCGCGCGAGCGCCTCCTCCACTCCGTCCATCTCGTAGAGCACCTTGCCGGGAACGATCTCCGCGACGTAGTACTCTGGGCTGCCCTTGCCGTTGCCCATGCGGACCTCGGCCGGCTTCCGCGAGATCGGCTTGTCGGGGAAGATGCGGATCCAGATCCGGCCGCCACGCTTGATGTGGCGGGTCATGGCGCGCCGGGCGGCCTCGATCTGGCGCGCGGTGAGACGGCCGCGGCCGATCGCCTTCAGCCCGTACTCGCCGAAGCTCACCTTGTTGCCGACGGTCGCCACGCCCTTGTTGCGACCCTTCTGTTCCTTGCGGTATTTCCGCCTAGCTGGCTGCAGCATTCTTCGCTCCCGGGGACTGCGTGCGGCGCGGCGGACGCTTCGGCGCATCCGGCGCGAGCGCCGCCGGCGCTTGCGCCGGCTCGGCGTTGTGCGCCAACACCTCACCCTTGAATACCCAAACCTTGATGCCGATGACGCCGTACGTGGTGCGCGCCTCGGAGAAGCCGTAGTCGATCTCGGCACGCAGCGTGTGCAGCGGCACGCGCCCCTCGCGATACCACTCGCGGCGGGCGATCTCGGCCCCGTTCAACCGTCCCGACGACATCACCTTGATGCCCTGTGCGCCAAGGCGCATCGCGTTTTGCATCGCCCGCTTCATCGCCCGGCGGAACATGATCCGCTTCTCGAGCTGCTGAGCGATCGAATCGGCGATGAGCTGCGCGTCGACCTCGGGCTTCCTGATCTCCTCGATGTTGAGGCCCACGTCGCCACCCATCATGCGGCGCAGGTCGCCGCGCAGCGTCTCGATGTCCTCGCCCTTCTTGCCGATCACCACCCCCGGCCGCGCCGAATGGATCGTGATGCGGGCATTTTTCGCGGGCCGCTCGATCGTGATCTTGGCGACCGAGGCGTGCGAAAGCTTCTTGCCCAGATACTCACGGACCTTGATGTCCTCGGCAAGCGTGCCCGGATAGTTCTTGCTGTTGGCGAACCACTTGGAGCCCCAGTTGCGCGTGACGGCGAGCCGGAACCCGGTAGGATTGATCTTCTGACCCATCTCGATTCCTTATTTTCCGTCGCCTACGACGACGTGGATGTGGCAGCTCTGCTTGCTGATCACGTTGCCGCGCCCCTTGGCGCGCGGGCTGCTGCGCTTCAACACGTCCGCCTTGTCGACGTAGATCGTCTTCACCTTGAGCTCGTCGATGTCGGCGCCGTCGTTGTGCTCAGCATTGGCGATCGCGGAGAGCAGCACTTGGCGGATGATGCGGGCGCCTTTCTTGGGGCTGAACGTCAGGACGTCCAGCGCGCGGGCCACGGGGAGCCCGCGCACCTGGTCGGCGACGAGCCGGCCCTTCTGGGCCGACAGGCGAACACCGCGCAGCGTGGCATTGGTTTCCATGTGCGACTCCTTACCGCTTCCTCGGCGCCGCCGGCGCCGCGACCTTCTTGTCGGCCGAATGGCCCTTGAACGTGCGCGTCAACGCGAATTCGCCGAGCTTGTGGCCGACCATGTTCTCCGACACATACACCGGAATGTGCGCCTTGCCGTTGTGCACGGCGATGGTGAGGCCGACGAAGTCCGGCGTCACGGTGCTGCGACGCGACCAGGTCTTGATCGGCCTCTTGTCGTTGGTCGCGCGCGCCTTGTCCACCTTTGCGACGAGGTGGCCGTCGACGAACGGACCCTTCTTGATTGAGCGAGCCATGGCTTATCCCTTCGTCGCGTTGCGGCGGCGCACGATCATGCCGTCGGTACGCTTGTTCTTGCGCGTCTTGTAGCCCTTCGCGGGCATCCCCCACGGCGAGACCGGATGGTGCCGGCCGCCACCGCCGTTGGTGCGGCCACCCATCGGGTGGTCGACCGGGTTCATCGCGATCGCGCGCACCGTCGGCCGCCAGCCGCGCCAGCGATTGGCGCCCGCCTTGCCGATCGAACGCAGGTTGTGCTCTTCGTTGCCCACTTCGCCGATCACCGCGCGACAGTCGACGTGCACCTTGCGGATTTCGCCCGAGCGCAGACGAAGCTGTGCGTAGCTGCCTTCACGCGCCAGGAGTTGCACCGACGCGCCCGCCGAACGGGCGAGCTGCGCGCCCTTCCCCGGCTGCATCTCGATGCAGTGGACGGTCGTTCCCACCGGGACGTTGCGCAGCGGCAGGCAGTTGCCCGGCTTGATCGCCGATTCGATCCCCGACTGGAGCTCCGTCCCGACCGCGACGCCACGCGGCGCGATGATGTAGCGCCGCTCGCCGTCCTTGTAGAGGAGGAGCGCGAGATGCGCGCTGCGGTTCGGGTCGTATTCGAGACGCTCGACCTTGGCCGGAATGCCGTCCTTGTTACGCTTGAAATCGACGATCCGGTAGTGATGCTTGTGACCGCCACCCTGGTGCCGCGTCGTGATGTGGCCGTGGTTGTTGCGCCCGGAGCCGCGCTTCTGCGATTCGGTGAGTGACGGGAGCGACGCGCCCTTGTGGAGCAACGGATTGACGACCTTGACGAGGGATCGGCGTCCCGCGGAGGTCGGCTTGACTTTGATGACCGCCATGGTCTAGGCCTCCACCGCGAAGTTGATTTCCTGCCCCGCCTTGAGGCAGACGTATGCCTTCTTCCAGCCGCGCCGCCGCCCGATGAAGCGTCCGAAACGCTTCTCCTTGCCCTTCACGTTCGCGACCTGGACGCTGTCGACCTCGACCTTGAACATCAGCTCGACCGCGGCCTTGATCTCGGGCTTCGTCGCATCGGCATGCACGCGGAAGATCACCTGTTCGTGCTTGTCGGCGATGAACGTCGCCTTCTCCGAGATGACCGGCGCGAGCAGCACCGTCATCAGGCGCTCGTTGCTGTACTTCTTGACGTTGAAATCCGTGGCGCTCACGACAGGGTCTCCTCGAGTTGGGCCACCGCACCGCGTGTCACCAGGACGTGGTTGAAGCGCACCAGGCTCACCGGATCGAGTTCGCGGGTCTCGAGCACCAGCACGTTCGGCAGGTTGCGCGAGGACAGGTACACGTTCTCCTCGAGCTTGTCGGTCACCACGAGCACGGTGCCCGTCAGGCCGAAGCCCTTCATCTTCTCCGCGAAGCCCTTGGTCTTCGGCGAATCGAGCGTGATCGGCTCGATCACCGACAGTCGATCCTCGCGTACGAGCTGCGACAGGATCGACGCCAGGCCGGCGCGATACATCTTGCGATTGACCTTCTGCGAGAAATTCTCGTCGGGCGAGGACGGGAAGATCTTGCCGCCGCCGCGCCACAGCGGGCTGTTCGCCTGGCCGGCACGGGCGCGCCCGGTGCCCTTCTGCGCCCACGGCTTCTTGTGCGACTTGTTGATGTCGCTGCGGCCCTTCTGCGCGCGCGTACCCTGCCGGCCGTTGGCCTGGTAGGCAACGACGATCTGGTGGATCAGCGCCTCGTTGTAGTCGCGGGCGAAGAGCGCATCGGAGGCGGCCACCGTCGCGCTCTTGTCGCCATTGCCGGAAAGGAGCTTCAAGTCCATGTTCAGGCTCCCTTCTTCGCCGGCGTCTTGGCCGACGGCTGGATGATCACGTGGCCGCCATCGGCGCCGGGAACGCAGCCCTTGACCAGCACCAGTCCGCGCTCGGCATCGACGCGCACGACCTTGAGGAGCTGCGTGGTCCGCGTCTCGCTCCCGTAATGCCCCGCCATGCGCTTGCCAGGAAACACCCGGCCCGGATCCTGCGCCATCGAGATCGAGCCCGGCGTGTTGTGCGAGCGCGAGTTGCCGTGCGACGCCCGGTTGCTGCTGAAGTTGTGACGTCGAATCGTGCCCGTGAAGCCACGACCCTTGGTGGTGCCGGTGACATCGACGAGCTGGCCGACCGCGAAGGTATCGACGCCGATCGTATCGCCCGCCTTGAACTTCGCGAGGTCGGCGGCAGCGACCTTGAATTCCTTGAGAACCTCCCCGGCCTCGACCCCCGCCTTGGCGAGGTGGCCCGCCGCCGGCTTGGTCACGCGCGAGGCACGACGCTTGCCGAACGTGACCTGCACCGCGGCATAGCCGTCGGTGTCCGGGGCCTTGACCTGGGTAACGCGATTGCCGCCGACGTCGAGCACCGTCACCGGGATGGCGCTGCCATCGTCGGTGAAGACCCGCGTCATGCCGACTTTGCGGCCGACGAGTCCGAGTGACATTGGAAAACCTCTCTTTATCGTTGCTTCGGTGGTTCCGAAGTGCCGGCTTCAATTGGCCAGCGCGTTCACTTCAACTGCTTTCACAAAGAGACGCCGAGACACAGAGAATTCCTCGGCGGCTCTGCGCCTCTTTGTGGATCTTCATTCTCGCTGTCATTGCCTTCACAAAGAGACACCGGGACACAGAGAATTCCTCGGCGGCTCTGCGCCTCTTTGTGGAATTTCGTTCCTATTGGAGCTTGATCTCCACATCGACACCGGCCGGAAGGTCGAGCTTCATCAACTGGTCGACGGTCTTGTCGGTCGGGTCGATGATGTCCATCAACCGCAGATGCGTGCGGATCTCGAACTGGTCGCGCGAGGTCTTGTTCACGTGCGGCGAGCGCAGGACGTCGAAGCGCTCGATCTTGGTGGGCAGCGGCACCGGGCCCTTCACCACCGCGCCGGAGCGCTTGGCCGTCTCGACGATCTCGAGCGCCGACTGATCGATCAGCTTGTAATCGAATGCCTTCAGTCGAATGCGGATGCGTTGGTTGTTCACTGTTCAGTCCTCAGCCGTCGGCGGTGAGCCGTCGGCAAAAATCTCGTTTCGTCGCAACGGTCGGCTTCGGGTAGCGGTGCCGCTGCTGATCCCCGATCCCCGATCCCCGATACCTGATCCCCGTTACTCGATCACCTTCGACACCACGCCGGCGCCGACCGTGCGGCCACCCTCGCGGATCGCAAAACGCAGCCCCTCTTCCATCGCGATCGGCTGAATCAGCGTCACCGTCATCGCAATGTTGTCACCCG
>JADZAQ010000127.1 GCA_020852555.1 Burkholderiales bacterium | reverse complement strand
GCACGCGCGCGGGCGGTCGCGCAGTGGGAAGTGCGCCTGCGCCAGGCGGCGCAACGCGGCCAAGCCGCCGTCTGCCCGGCCGGCTGATCGCTGCGGCGAGAGGTTCAGGTCAGCGGCGCCGGGCCGCGCCATCGCGTGTTGCGCAGACCGGGCAGGCCGGATCGCGGGGCACGGCGAGTTCGCGAAAGCGCATCGTCAGCGTATCGATGACGAGGAGGCGGCGGGTGAGCGGCTCGCCCGCGCCGGCGATGAGCCGTAACGCTTCCGCGGCCTGGATCGCGCCGACGATCCCCACGAGTGGCGCGAAGACGCCCATCGTCGCACAGCGCGTCTCCTCGACCTCCTCGCCATCGCCGAAGAGGCAGTGGTAACAAGGAGACTCTGGGTCACGGGGGTCGAACACCGCGACCTGGCCATCGAAGCGTACCGCCGCACCGCTCACCAGTGGGCGCCCGGTGCGTACGCAGGCGGCGTTCACCGCCTGGCGGGTCGCGAAGTTGTCGCAGCAATCGAGCACCACGTCGGCCGTCTGCGCGAGCGCGACCAGCGCCGTGGCGTCGACCCGGGTGGGAATCGTCTCGAGGCGCACGTCGCGATTGATGGCGGCGAGGCGCCGGGCCGCGGCGTCGACCTTGCGCGCGCCGATGTCGGGGGTCGCGTAGAGGATCTGCCGCTGCAGGTTGGTGAGGTCGACGACATCGTCGTCGCACAGCGTGACGGTGCCGACCCCGGCGGCGACCAGGAACTGCGCCGCCGGCGCGCCGAGCCCGCCCACACCCACCACCAGCGCGTGCGCGTTGGCGAACTTCTCCTGCGCGGCGGTCCCGAACTCGTCGAGGAGGATGTGGCGGCTGTAGCGGAGGAGCTCGGCGTCGGATAGATCGACGCTGCAGGTCGTCATGCGGCGATTATGGCACCGCCCCCACCCGCGCTCGAGGCTGCGCCGGTGGGGGTGTCGAGCGTGGCACGGCGGGCGGCTTACTTGCCGGCCGGCACCACCGCGTTGGCCGCGATCGCCTTGGTCGACGCGATCACCGGCAGGCCCTTCAGATGATTCATGGCCTGCTTCAACTGGAAGTCGTCGTCGGCGCCGAACTCGAAGCGCGGCAACGGCGGCGCGGCGTCGCTCTTGTTCGGCGTATTGGCCTTCGGTGCCTCCGCGCCGGACTTGGACGAAGCATCGTCGACCTTCGCGCCGGTCGCGGTGGGCACCTCGAGGTGGTGCTCGAGATTGGCCTCGCGGATCCGATTCGTCGAGTCGCGGCCATCGTCGACCGCGATGTCGGGCTCGATGCCCTTGGCCTGGATCGAGCGACCCGACGGCGTGTAGTAGCGCGCCGTGGTGAGCTTCAGCCCGGCGTTGTTGCCGAGCTGGACGATCGTTTGCACCGATCCCTTGCCAAACGTCTGGTTGCCGATGACGATCGCCCGCTTGTGATCCTGCAGCGCGCCGGCGACGATCTCCGACGCCGACGCCGTGCCGCCGTCGACCAGCACCACCATCGGCACCTTCTTCACCGCCGGGGGGAGATCCTTGAACCAGTCGTCGCCGCGGCGCGAGTAGTTCTCCTTGGTCGCGGACAGGCGCATGCGCGAATCCGGCGTGCGGCCGTCGGTGTACACCACGAGCGCATCCTTGGGCAGGAACGCCGCCGACACGGCGACCGCCTGGTTGAGCAGGCCGCCCGGGTCGCTGCGCACGTCGAGGACGAGACCCTTGAGGTCACCCTTCGCGTAGAAGCCCTTCAGCGCCTTGGCGAGATCCTCGCCGGTGCGCTCCTGGAAATTGCGGATGCGCACGTAGCCGTAGCCCGGCTCGAGCATCTTCGCGCGCACGCTCTGAACGTTGATCTCCTCGCGCGTGATCGTGAAGGTGAGGGGGTGATCGACGTCCTTGCGCACCACGGTGAGCACGACCTGCGTGCCGGGCTTGCCGCGCATCTTCTCGACCGCCTTGCCGAGCGGCAGGCCGCGGGTGGCGGTATCGTCGATCTTGACGATGAGGTCGCCCGCCTTGATCCCCGCCTTGAACGCCGGCGTGTCCTCGATGGGCGAGGTGACGCGCACCACGCCGTCCTCGACACCCACCTCGATCCCCAAGCCGCCGAACTTGCCCTGCGTCGAGACCTGCAACTCCTTGAAGGCTTCCGCGTCGAGGAAGTCCGAGTGCGGATCGAGGCCCCGCACCATGCCGTTGATCGCTTCCTTGATGAGCTTGTCGTCGGGGACCGCCTCGACGTAGTCGCTCTTGATCTTGCCGAAGACCGCCGACAGGAGCTGGAGATCCTCGTACGGGATCGGCGTTTTCGCCTCGCGTTGGGCGATGGCGGAGAAATTGAGCGACAACAGCACCCCGAGCACGGTGCCGAGCCCGATGAGGCCCGCTTTCTTCCAGCCGTCCGGCTTGCCCGGTTCCTTGCTTGCCATGCGTCCTGCCCCTGGGTTCATGAGATCTTGGACATCCCCATCGATTCGCGCCGCTCGCGCAGGTCGCGACACTTCGAAAAAAGTATAGCCCAGCCGCTCCTTGGCGCGGGACCCGTCGCGGCTCGCGAACGTTCGTACGACCCACGCATGTCAACACACGCTTGCCGGCGCGCCGGCCGCCGCGCGCCCTCCTTGGTCCAGCCAGGCCGCTGCAAGTTCCTTGCCCGTCATCGCCGACCGGCCGGTGACGAGGGGTTACCCGAAGGTCACCAACGAGCGCCCGGTCATCTCCGGTGGTTGGTGCAGGCCCATGAGGCAGAGCAGCGTCGGCGCGATATCCTGGAGCGCGCCGCCGTGGTGCAGCGTCGCCGGCCGTCCGACGTAGACGAACGGCACGGGGTTGAGCGTGTGCGCGGTGTGCGGCTGTCCCGTGGTGGGGTCGTGCATGCGCTCGGCGTTGCCGTGGTCGGCGGTGATGACGACTTCGCCGCCCATGGCCCGGGCGGCGGCCACGACGCGCCCGAGGCAGACATCGAGGGTCTCGACCGCGCGCCGCGCCGCCTCGTAGTCGCCGGTGTGGCCGACCATGTCCCCGTTGGCGTAATTGCAGACGATGGCGTCGTAGCGCCCCGACCGGATGGCCTCGACGAGCTGGTCGGTCACTTCCGGCGCGCTCATCTCGGGCTTCTCGTCATAGGTCGCGACCTTGGGCGATGGGACGAGGATCCGGTCTTCCCCCGGGTACACCGCTTCGACGCCGCCGTTGAAGAAGTAGGTGACGTGCGCGTATTTCTCGGTCTCGGCGATCCGCAACTGCGTCAACCCAAGTGCGGAGACGTATTCGCCGAAGCCGTTGTGGATCGACTGGGGGGCGAAGGCGATCGGGAGGTGGGCGAAGTCGTCGCCGTAGGACGTGAGGCAGACGTAGCCGCCGAGACGCACCACCCGCGGGCGTGGGAAGCCGCTGAAATCCGGCCCGGTCAGCGCACGGGTGATTTCGCGGACCCGGTCGGCCCGGAAATTCATGCAGACGACGACGTCGCCGTCGCGCATGCCGGCGGGCGCGCCCGCCGGCCCGGCAATCGCGGTGGGCGCCACGAACTCGTCGCTCTCGCCGCGCGCGTACGCGGCGTCCAGCCCCGCCTGCGCCGATGGCGCGGTGTAGCGGCCCGTGGCGTCGACCAGCAGATCGTAGGCGGCGGCAACGCGCTCCCAGCGCTGGTCGCGGTCCATCGCGTAGAAACGACCGACGATGGAGGCGATCCGCGCGCCGGGATGACGCGCGCACACCGCCTCCATCGCCGCCAGCGACGCCGCCGCGCTGCGCGGCGGCGTATCGCGGCCGTCGAGGAAAGCGTGGACGCGGATGTCGCGCACGCCGCCGGCCGCCGCGAGGTCGACCAGCGCCGCCAGCTGCCGCTCGTGGCTGTGCACGCCGCCCGGCGAGAGGAGACCCAGGACGTGCAGCGCGTGGCCGGACGCGCGCGCCTGTGCCACCGCGGCATCGAGTACCGGATTGGCCGCGAATTCGCCGGTCGCGATCGCGTGATCGATGCGCGTGAAGTCCTGGTAGATGACGCGGCCCGCACCGATGTTGAGGTGACCGACCTCGGAATTCCCCATCTGTCCGTCGGGAAGCCCCACCGGCATCTCCGAGGCGGCGATCGTCGTGTGCGGGCAGGTGGCGAGGAGCTCGCGGAAGTGCGGCATGCGCGCGTTGGCGATCGCATTGTCGGGAGCGGGATCGGCGCAGCCGAAGCCGTCGAGGATCAGGAGGACGACGGGGCGCACGGTCGGGCGGACGGCGGCGCGGTGCGGCTTCGCGGCGGCTGCGGGAGTGGACATCGGTTATCATTTTAGTCTTTGCACGTGGCAGGTGGTGACGCATGCAGTTTTTGGAGAAGAACTGGATCCTCGTGCTCGCCTTCGTGCTGTCGGGCGCGATGCTCGTCTGGCCGCTGATCGGGCGGCGATTCTCCGCGGTCAAGGAGATCGGCACGCTCAACGTCACCCAACTCATGAATCACGAGAATGCGGTGCTCATCGATCTGCGCGAGCCGGGCGAGTTCAAGGGTGGCAAGCTGCCCGGCGCCTTGCACATCCCGCTGTCGCAACTCGGGCAGCGCACCGACGAACTCGCCAAGCTCAGCAAGCGCCCGGTGGTTGCGTATTGCGCGCACGGCCGCCGCTCGACGATGGTCGGTGGCGCCCTTGCGAAGGCGGGATTCGCCAACATCTATTCGTTGCGTGGTGGTTTGAAGGCATGGCGCGACGCGGGCCTGCCGCTCGACGGCGCCGATGCCGCGTGAT
Organism: Burkholderiales bacterium; assembly: GCA_020852555.1. Lineage (GTDB taxonomy): Bacteria > Pseudomonadota > Gammaproteobacteria > Burkholderiales > Casimicrobiaceae > VBCG01. Next base: position 15,113 of record JADZAQ010000127.1, on the reverse strand, counting down.
GGCCGCCACGCGTTCCCCGGACTCGTCCCGCCAACGATGAATACTTCGGCTGATCGCCGTGCGCCCGTCATCATGTACACGACCGGCGTGTGCCCCTACTGCATCCGCGCCGAGAGTTTCCTCAGGGCGAAAGGCGTGACCAGCATCGACAAGGTGCGCGTCGATCTCGATCCGGCGCGACGCGTCGAGATGATGGAGCGCACCGGACGGCGCACCGTGCCGCAGATCTATGTCGGTGAGGTGCACGTCGGCGGCTTCGACGACCTGGTGGCGCTCGACCGTGCCGGCAAGCTCGAGACGTTGCTTGTCGCCGGCTGAAGCGGCGCACGCACCGGCGCGATGACGCCGGCGGACAGCCGCGCTCCGGCGGCGCTGCGCCGACCGGCACGGCCGCGGCGCGTCGCCTGCCGCGGATGGTTCGGTACAATGGCCGGTTTTCCCGCCCTCGTCAGGACACTTGAGCATGGCCGAACAACCCGCCGCGGCGCCTGCCGGCGCTGCCGAAGCCGCACCGCAACCGAGCTTTGCGATCGAGCGCATCTACGTCAAGGATCTCTCGGTCGAGAATCCGGGAGCGCCCCAGTCCTTCCAGCTCGCCGAAGCGCCGCAAATCGAAATCGGCTTGCGCACCCGTGCCGAGCAGGTCGCACCGGACGTCTACGAGTGTGTACTTACTATCACCGTGAAGGCCACGACCGGCGACAGGACGGTCTTTCTCGTCGAGGCGTCCCAGGCCGGCCTGTTCACGGTGCGCGGGGTTCCAGCGACCGACATCCAGCCGGTGCTCGGCATCGCCTGCCCCAACGTGCTGTTTCCGTACGCGCGGGAGACGATCGCCGACGCCATCGGGCGGACCGGCTTTCCCGCCGTGCACCTCGCGCCGATCAATTTCGAGGCGCTCTACCAGCAGCAACTGGCGCAGATGCAACAGCAGGTGCCGCCCGTCACCAACTGACGGTCGACGCGACATGAGCGTGCGCCGATCGCTTGCCCGAGCCGCCTTGGCGGTCCTCCTTGGCGCGGTCGGCATGAGCGCGCCCGCCGTCGCTGCCGAATTCCGGACCACGACCGAGGCGCCGGCGGTTCTCTACGATGCGCCGTCGGCGAAGGCCAAGCCGCTCTTCGTGTACGGCCGCGACGTGCCGGTGGAAGTGCTGGTGGCGGTTGCCGGCTGGACCAAGGTGCGCGACGCGACCGGAACGATCGGCTGGTTCGCGGCCAAGTCGCTCGGCGACAAGCGGATGCTGGTCGTGCGCGTGGCCACCGCCGAAGTTCGGGCACGTCCGGACGAAGCGGCGCCGGTCGCGTTTCGCGCCGAAGAGAACGTGCTGCTCGAATTGGCCGAGACGGCCACGTCGGCGACGAGTACCGCCACCCCCGGCTGGGTCCAGGTGCGCCATCGCGACGGACAGGTCGGCTACGCGCGGATCGGCCAGGTGTTCGGGCTGTAGCGAAGCGCTGCGTGGGACCCCTGCGTCGCATCGCGATCCTCGGTGCCGGTGCCTGGGGGACGGCGCTCGCGGTGCATCTGGCCGCGCGCGCCACGCAACGGCCAGCGGTGGTCCTGTGGACACGCGATCCGGCGCAGGCGCGCGTGCTGCGCGCGACGCGCCGTAACGAACGCTACCTGCCGGGGGTCATGCTTCCGTTCGGCATCGATGTCGTGAGCGACGCCGCATTCGCGACCGCGTGCGATCTCCTGGTGGCGGCGGTCCCCGCGGGAGCGCTCGTCGACACGGTGACGAACTTCGCCTCGCGAGCGCCGCTGCCGCTCGTGTGGTTGTCGAAGGGCTTCGTGGTTGCGCCCGACCGACCGGCGGGGGTCGCCCTGGCACACGAGCGCATCGGTGCGCTGTGGCCGGCGCCGGTCGGCGCCGTCTCCGGGCCGAGCTTCGCCGAAGAGGTCGCGCGTGGACTGCCGACGGCGCTCGTCGTCGCGGCCACGGTTCCGTCGCTCGCCAGCGCGGTGGCGGCGCTGTTGCGTGGCGATGCGCTGCGTGCGTACCAATCCGCGGACCTCGTCGGTGTCGAGATCGGCGGCGCGGTGAAGAACGTGCTCGCCATCGCCGCCGGCGCGAGCGACGGACTTGGTTTTGGCCACAACGCGCGCGCCGCGCTCATCACCCGCGGCCTTGCCGAGACGGGTCGGCTGCTGGCGGCGCTGGGGGGCAACCGCGACACGCTCATGGGGTTGGCGGGCTTGGGGGATCTTGTGCTCACCTGCACCGGCGACCTGTCGCGCAATCGCCGCGTCGGACTCGCGCTCGCGCAGGGCAAGGCGCTGCCGCAGATCCTCGCCGGGTTGGGGCACGTCGCCGAGGGGGTGAGCGCGGCGCGCGCGACGCGGCGGCTCGCCGCCGGGCACGGTATCGACATGCCGATCTGCACGGCGGTCGATCGCGTGCTGCACGAAGGGCTGCCGGTGCGCGACGCCGTGGCGCAGTTGCTGCAGCGCGAGCCGCGCGCGGAGGGCTGCTGACCTCGCGTCGCGGCGACGCGCTCAGCGCGGCGGAGGCGACGCGAAGCCTTGCTGGCGCCACGCCTCGTACACGGTGATCGCCACTGCATTCGACAGGTTGAGGCTGCGCACCCCCGACTGCATGGGGATCGCAAGCTGCGCCGCCACGGGAAATTCGTCGAGGATCCGCGGCGGCAGCCCGGCGGTCTCGCTGCCGAAGACGAAGACGTCGCCGGCGGTGAACGTCGTCGCGTAGAGCGACGTGCGCGCTCGCGTCGACAGCGCGAAGAGCCGCGTGCGCCCTTCGCTCGCGAGCACGCCGCGGCATGCGGCCCAGTCGGCGTGGACGCGCACCCTGGCGTATTCATGATAGTCGAGCCCGGCGCGCTTCAGGTCGCGATCGTCCATCCGGAAACCGAGCGGTCGCACGAGGTGCAGGTCGGCCGCGGCGTTGGCGGTGAGCCGGATCACGTTGCCGGTGTTGGGCGGGATCTCCGGGGCGACCAGGACGACGGCGAAACGAGCGGCGAGCATCGGCGCGAACGTGGTTCATGACGACGGCGGCAGTGTACGCGCGACCACCCAGACGTCGACCCGCGCTGCCCCGGCGGCGAGCAGTGCGAGGGTTGCCGCGCGCAGCGTGGCGCCGGTGGTGAGGACGTCGTCGACCAGCGCGACGCGGACGCCGCGCACCGGGGCCACGGCGGTGAAGGCGCCGCGCACCGATATGCCTCGTTGTCGCCACGGCAGTGCGGCGAGTGCCGGCGTATCGCGCGTGCGCGACAACACCGGGTGCAGCGGAACGCCGAGACAACGCGCCAATGGCCGGGCGATCTCCTGCGCCTGGTTGTAGCCGCGCTCGCGCTGGCGTCGCGGCGAGAGCGGCACCGCGGCGAGCATCTGCGGCGGTACCTGCACCTGTTCCGCGAGCGCCTCGGCGAAGAGCGGTGCGTAGGCGAGGGTCGCCCGATATTTGAAGGCGTGCAGCAGGCGGTCGAGCGGATACGCGTAGGCGAACGCCGCCAGGGCATTTGTCCACGGTGGCGGCCGGCGCAGGCACTCGGCGCAGGGTTCGCCCTCGATCGAAGGCAGCGCGCAATGCGGACAGGCCGGGCCGAGGCGCGGCAGCGCGCGCTCGCACGCGGCGCACAACGGGCGCCGGCCGGCGGGCGCGCTGCACAGCGCGCAGCGTTGTGGCAGGGCGTCGTGGAGGAGCGCACGCGGGGAAACGCGCGTGGTGGCCGGCGTGGCTGCCGACCATCCGCCGGCGGCCACGGCCAGGCGACGCCAGTTGTCAAATTTCTCACGCCAGACATTTGACATCGAAGGATCCCTCCTCGACACTCCCGCGACCTTCACCCACCCGATCCGACGCGCGAGCGCCGGCCCCACCGACAGTGTCGGCGTGGCCCGGGGCCGGCGCCATCGGCCAAATGCACGAGTCCAGTCCATGACCGATCCTTCCGTCGTCGCCGCTCATCGCTCCCGCTCGGCGGGGCCCGAGACCCACGGGCGTCCACCCGCAGGCCGCTGGACCGTCGACGCCGTCGCCGAGCTCTTCGCGCTACCGTTTCCGGACCTCGTGTACCGCGCCCAGACGGTGCACCGGGCGCACCACGCAGCCAACGCGGTCCAGCTCTCGACGCTCGTCTCGATCAAGACCGGCGGCTGCCCGGAGGACTGCGGCTACTGCCCGCAGGCGGCGCGCTTCCATACCGGGGTCGAGAACCAGGCGCTGCTCGACGTCGGGGAGGTTGTCGCTGCCGCGCGCGCCGCGCGGGACGCGGGGGCCACGCGCTTTTGCATGGGCGCCGCGTGGCGGGGGCCGAAAGAGCGCGATCTCGCCTCGGTGCTCGACATGGTGCGCGCGGTGAAGGCGCTGGGCCTCGAGGCCTGCGCAACCCTCGGCATGCTCAAGGACGGCCAGGCCGAGGCGCTGCGCGAAGCCGGGCTCGACTACTACAACCACAATCTCGACACCGCGCCCGAGTTCTACGGCGAGATCATCCACACCCGCGATTACGACGACCGGCTGGCGACGCTCGAGCGGGTGCGCGAGGCGGGCATGCACGTGTGCTGCGGCGGCATCGTCGGCATGGGCGAGTCGCGCGCGCAGCGGGCGGCGCTGGTCGCGCAGCTCGCCAACCTCGATCCGTATCCGGAGTCGGTGCCGATCAACCATCTCGTGCAGGTCGAGGGTACGCCGCTCCATGCGAAGCTCGGCGGCGAGTCGGCGCTCGATCCCTTCGAGTTCGTGCGCACCGTTGCGGTGGCGCGCATCACGATGCCGAAGGCGAAGGTGCGGCTGTCGGCGGGGCGCCGCGAGCTGGGCGAGGCGATCCAGGCGTTGTGCTTCGTCGCGGGCGCCAATTCGATCTTCTACGGCGATCGGCTCCTGACGACCGGCAATGCCGACGCCGACGCCGATCGCGAGCTCTTCGCGCGGCTGGGGCTGTCGGCGCAGGCGTGACGCAGGCGGCACTGGCGGCACTCGACGGCGCCCTGGCGGCGCGGCGCAGCGCCGGGCTCGCACGTAGGCGGCGGATCGTCGAGACGGTCGACGGCGTGCGCGTGCGCGTCGACGGTCGTGATCTCGTCTCCTTCGCGAGCAACGACTACCTCGGCTTGGCCGGCGATCCGGCGCTCGCCGCGGCCGCTCGCGACGGCATCAAGCGCTGGGGCGTGGGTGCCGGCGCCTCGCACCTCGTCAGCGGGCACACCGCCGCGCACCAGGCGCTCGAGGACGAGCTCGCGGCGTACGTCGCCCCGTGCGCCGGTGCGCGCGCCTTGTCGTTCTCGTCGGGCTACCTCGCCAACCTTGCGATCCTCACCGCGCTCGCGGGCCGCGGCGACGTGATCGTCGCCGATCGCCTGAACCATGCCTGTCTCAACGACGGTGCGTTGCTCGCGCGCGCCGACCTCGTGCGCTATGCCCATGGCGATGCACAGGCCGCGGCCACCCGCCTCGCCGCCGCGTCGAAACGACAGCGGCTCATCGCCACCGATGCGGTGTTCAGCATGGACGGCGACGTGGCGCCGCTGCCGGAACTGCTGGCGCTGGCCGAGAACCACGACGCCTGGCTCGTCGTCGACGATGCGCACGGCTTCGGCGTGCTGGGCGACGGCCGCGGCAGCCTCGCGCACTTCGGGCTCGCCTCGCCGCGGCTCGTGCTCATGGGCACCCTCGGCAAGGCCGCCGGCGTCGCCGGCGCCTTCGTGGCCGCGCATCCGAGCGTCATCGAGACGATTCTGCAGACCGCGCGCCCGTACATCTACACGACGGCGGCGCCGCCGCTTCTCGCCGAGGCGCTGCGCGCGGCGTTGCGGGCGATCCGCGACGGAGCGTCGCGTCGCGCCCATCTCTTCGCGCTCGTCGAGCGCTTCCGGCAAGGGGCGGCGCGGCTGCCGTGGCGACTGCTGCCGTCATCCACCGCGATTCAGCCGCTGGTGTGTGAAGACGCCGCGCGCGCGCTGTCGCTCGCGGCCGGGCTCGCGCAGCGCGGCTTCTTCGTGCCCGCGATCCGCCCGCCGACGGTGCCTGCCGGGACCGCGCGCCTGCGCATCTGCCTGTCGGCGGCGCATTCGCCCGGCGACGTCGATGCGCTCCTGGCGGCGCTGGCGGATCTCGCCGCCGGCACCCGGGGCGCGGTCGCATGAGCGGGCGCTCCCCGACGGCCGTGCCGGCCGTGCCGGCCGCGCCGGCCGACCTCTTCGTCGCCACGACGGGCACCGGTCCTCCGCTGGTGCTCCTGCACGGCTTCGCGCTGCACGGCGGGCTCTTCGCGGCGATCGCCGACGAGTTCGCAGGCACGCACCGCGTCCACGTCGTCGATCTGCCCGGCCACGGGTACTCACCCCCTGGCGCGTCGACGCTCGATGGCGCCGTCACGGCGGTGGCCCGCGTGATCAGCCGCCTCGATGCTCCGGCGCAGGTGCTCGGCTGGTCGCTGGGTGGCATCGTCGCGCAGCGGCTCGCGCTCGATCACCCGCATCTCCTCGATCGGCTGGTCCTGGTCGGTGCCACGCCGCGCTTCGTCACTGCGCCCGGATGGCCGGCGGCGATGTCGCCCGTCACGCTCGCGCGGTTCGGTGAGGAACTGCGCACCGCCTATCGCCCGACCCTGCAGCGGTTCCTGACCTTGCAAGTGCAGGGGGGCGATGGCGGCGTCGACCGCGCGGCGCTCGCGACGCTGCGCGCTGCGCTCTTCGCGCGCCCGCCGCCGACTGCCCCCGCGCTCGCCGCGGCGCTCGCCGTCCTCACCGATACCGATCTGCGTGCCGAGGTGGTGCGCATCGGGTCGCCGACGCTGGTGGTGACGGGTTCACGCGACGCGCTGACGCCGGCGGCGGCGGGAGCGTGGCTCGCCGAGCGCATTCCGGGCGCGCGGCTTGCGCCGATCGCCGGCGCCGCGCACGCGCCGTTCCTGTCGCATCCGGCGGCGTTCTTCGCTGCCGTGCAAGGATTCCTCGCCGATGTCCACGCCGCCGAACCGCACGCCTGATCCGCACGACGTCGATCCTCGCGTCGTCCGCCGCGCCTTCGGTCGCGCGGCGGCGACCTACGATTCCGCAGCGGTTCTCCAGCGCGAGGTCGGCGCGCGCATGGCCGAGCGGCTCGACGTCGTGCGCATCGCGCCCGCCCTCGTGCTCGACGGCGGCTGCGGCACGGGCGAGGCGCTCGCCGAGTTGGCGGCGCGCTATCCGGCCGCGCACGTCGTCGCGGCGGACCTCGCGCTGCCGATGGTGATGGCGGCGCGCGCCCGGGTTCGCGCCAACCGGTCGCTTTGGCGTCGCCTGCTGCCGGCCGCGCGGACCGGCGGCGAGGAGGCGTGGTGCGTGTGCGCCGACCTCAACGCCTTGCCGCTGCGCTCGCTCGCCTTCGACCTCGTGTGGAGCAACCTCGCGCTGCAGTGGGTGAACGCCGTGCCGCGGGTCTTCGCCGAGTGGCGCCGCGTGCTGAAGGTCGGTGGCCTGGTGAGCTTCACCACCTTCGGGCCGGATACGCTGCGCGAGATCCGCGCGGCATTCCGCAACGTCGACGGGCGCCCACACACCAGCCGCTTCATCGACATGCACGACCTGGGCGACATGCTCGTCGGCGCGGGTTTCGCCGATCCCGTGATGGACATGGACACGATCACCGTGACCTATCCGGAGCCTGCCGCGCTGCTGCGCGAATTGAAGCTCATCGGGGCCACCAACGCGACGCACGGTCGCCCGCACGGGCTCATGGGACGCGCGCGCTGGCAGCGGATGCTGGGCGCTCTGTCCGAGCTCGCTCGTGATGGCCGCATCCCGGCGACCTTCGAAGTGGTGTACGGGCACGCGTGGAAGGTCGAGCCGACGCACACCGCCGAGGGCCATGCGATCGTCAGGCTCACCCGCGCGGCGCGGGCACCGTAGCTGTCCCGATGGCAGCGCCTCCGGCCTCGCCCGCCACTCGCGGCATCTTCGTCACCGGCACCGATACCGGCGTCGGCAAGACCGTCATCGCCGTCGCGCTGGTGCGCGCGCTCCGGGCCGCCGGCGTGCGGGTCGCCGGCATGAAGCCGGTGGCGGCCGGGATCGAGGCGGGGGAGGCGGAGCACGCCGACGTCGCGGCGCTCGCGGCTGCCGATGGCCTGGCGCTCGCGCCGCGCGACCGCAATCCATACGCTTTTGCGCCGCCGGTGGCGCCGCACCTCGCGGCACGGCAGGCGGGGGTTCGCATCGATCTTTCGATCATCGCCGCCGCGTACGCACGGATCGCCGGGTGCGCGGAGGCGATCGTCGTCGAAGGCGCCGGCGGTGCCTGCGTACCGCTGGACGCGACGACCGACCTGCTCGACCTCGCGCACCGGCTGCGCTTGCCGGTCCTGCTGGTGGTCGGGGTGCGCCTGGGTTGCCTCAATCACGCGCTGCTGACGGCCGAAGCGATCGCCGCGCGCGGCCTGCACTTCGCCGGTTGGGTCGCCAATCGCATCGATCCGGCGATGGCGATCGCCGATGACAACGTCGCGGATCTCGCGTTGCGCTTGGCCGCGCCTTGTGTCGCCGATGTCGGCCACGGCGCGGTGGCGCTTCCGCGGGGCGCCCTCGCCACCCTCGGCTTCACGGCGGCGGCAAGGCGGTGATCGCCGCGCAACGACCTCGACGACGGAAGGGTCATGCCCAGGCGGCCGTGGGCGTGTTGCCGCGCGAAGCGTGCTAACATTTTGCGCTTGGCACCTTAGGCAGCAAGGCCGCGCTGCGCACGCAGGCAGGTAGTGGGCGCACGTTCGGCGCCGTATGATCCCCGTGTCCAGCGTTGCGCTTCCGCCGCTTCCCGCCGACGCCGAGTACTGCGTCGTCGCGCGCGCCAACGATTCGTTGGGACGGCGCCGACGCTGGCTCGCCTTCGGCGTCCTGGCGGCCGGAAGCCTCGCGTTGGCGTTGCCGTTTGCGGTCGCCGGTGCCTGGATGGTGCTGCCGTATTGGGCGCTGGACATTGCCGTGGTGGCGCTGGCGTTCGCGTGGTTCGAGCGTCACGTCACCGATTGGCAGAGGGTCGTCGTGGTCGGCGATCGCGTGGTCGTCGACGAGACGGTGGGTGGGAAGCGGCAGCGACGCGAGTTCAACCGTTACTGGTTGCGCGTCGAGGTGGAGCCGGCCGGACCAGGGCAGGCGCCGCGGGTGTTCTTGCGGGGACGCGGTGCGTCGTGGGAAGTCGGCCACGCGCTGCCGGGGCCGGAGCGGCTCGCCATTGCGCGGGAATTGCGCCGGCTGACCGGGATGCGCTAGACCGGCGGCAGCGACGCCGACAGTGGCATGTTCGATGGGGATAGCATGATTCGTAACCAAGGTGCAGCCAATGCACGGGTGCAGCGCACGACGCGCCGCAGCGGCCGGATGCTCGCCGCGATGGGTTTTGCCGCGGCGTTCTTCGCGCCGGCGCTCGCCAACGCGGAGCTCGTCTGGAACCTGCAGACGCCGGTGACGCCGATCGCCCGGCAGATGTTCGACCTGCACGTGTACATCTTCTGGGTGTGCGTGGTGATCTTCATCGGTGTCTTCGGGGTGATGTTCTACTCGATCTACAAGCACCGCAAATCGGTGGGACACGAGGCCGCGCAATTCCACGAGAACACGACGGTCGAGGTCGTATGGACGGTCATTCCGATCCTCATCCTGCTCGCGATGGCGTGGCCGGCGACGCGGACGATCCTCGCCTTGAAGGACACCTCCGCACCCGACGTCACGATCAAGGTCACGGGCTACCAGTGGAAATGGGGCTACAACTACCTGCAGGAGGGCTTCGGATTCTTCTCGACGCTCGCGACGCCGCTCGCGCAGATCGAGAATCGCGAGCCCAAGGGCACGAACTACCTGCTCGAGGTCGACCAGCCGCTCATCGTGCCCGTCGACCAGCGGGTGCGGCTCGTGATCACCGCCGACGACGTGATCCACTCGTGGTGGGTGCCGGCGCTCGGTGTGAAGCAGGACGCCATTCCGGGTTTCGTGCGCGACAGCTGGTTCAAGGCCGAGAAGGTGGGCACCTACCGCGGCCAGTGCGCCGAACTGTGCGGCAAGGAGCACGGATTCATGCCGATCGTCGTCGAGGTCAAGACCAAGGACGACTACGCCAAGTGGGTTGCCGAGCAGAAGCAGAAGGCCGCGGTGGCGGCCAACGCAGCGAAGTGACGCAGGCGAGCGATTCGACCTGCCGTCCAATCAGGAGTCACGCATGAGCAGCATTCCGCACGATCACGCCCACGATGACGGTCACGCCGCACACCCGACCGGGTTGATGCGCTGGATCACGACCACCAACCACAAGGACATCGGGACGCTCTACCTGCTGTTCTCGCTGTTCATGTTCTTCGTGGGCGGCGTGCTCGCGCTCACGATCCGCACCGAGCTCTTCGAGCCCGGCCTGCAGATCGTGAATCCGGAATTCTTCAATTCGCTGACCACGCTGCACGGCCTCATCATGATCTTCGGCGCGATCATGCCCGCCGCGGTGGGGTTCGCGAACTGGCAGATTCCGATGATGATCGGCGCCCCCGACATGGCGTTCGCGCGGATGAACAACTGGAGCTTCTGGTTGCTACCGCCGGCGGCGATCATGCTGATCGGCTCGTTCTTCGTCCCGGGCGGCGCCGCCTCCGGTGGCTGGACGCTGTACCCGCCGCTGTCGGTGCAGGGCGGCATGGGCTTCGACCTCACGATCTTCGCGGTCCACATCATGGGTGCGTCGTCGATCATGGGCTCGATCAACATCATCACGACCATCCTCAACATGCGCGCGCCTGGCATGACGCTCATGAAGATGCCGATGTTCGTGTGGACCTGGCTCATCACCGCGTACCTGCTCATCATGGTGATGCCGGTGCTCGCCGGCGCGGTCACGATGCTGCTCACCGACCGCCACTTCGGGACCACGTTCTTCAACGCCGCGGGCGGCGGCGACCCGGTGCTCTTCCAGCACGTGTTCTGGTTCTTCGGACACCCCGAGGTGTACATCATGATCCTGCCGTCGTTCGGGATCATCTCGGAGATCATCCCGGCCTTTGCCCGCAAGCCGCTCTTCGGCTACCCATCGATGGTCTACGCGGTGGCGTCGATCGCGATCCTGTCGTGCCTCGTGTGGGCGCACCATATGTTCACCGTCGGGTTGCCGGCCGCCGGCCTGCTCTTCTTCATGTACGTGACCATGCTGATCGCGGTGCCCACCGGGGTCAAGGTCTTCAACTGGCTCGCGACGATGTGGCGCGGCTCGATGACCTTCGAGACGCCGATGCTCTTCGCGGTGGGCTTCATCTTCCTCTTCACGATCGGCGGATTCACCGGCCTGGTGGTGGCGATCGTGCCCGTGGACATCCAGTTGCAGGACACGTACTACGTGGTGGCGCACTTCCACTACGTGCTGGTGGCCGGCTCGCTCTTCGCGTTCTTCGCCGGTGCCTATTACTGGCTGCCGAAGTGGACCGGCACCATGTACGACGAGAAGCTCGGCAAGTGGCACTTCTGGTGCGCGATGATCACCTTCAACATCACCTTCTTTCCGATGCACTTCCTGGGGCTCGCCGGCATGCCGCGACGGATCCCCGATTACGCGCAGCAGTTCGCGGACTGGAACATGGTCGCGTCGATCGGCGCCTTCGGCTTCGGGCTGTCGCAGCTGATCTTCGTCTGGGTCGTCATGAAGTGCATCCGCGGCGACGGGGCGAAGGCGCCCGCCAAGCCGTGGGACGGCGCGCACACGCTAGAGTGGACGTTGCCGTCGCCGGCGCCGTACCACAGCTTCGAGACGCCGCCGGTGGTGAAGTAAGCGGGCGGGGCCATGGCGACGTCTCCGCAGCGCCGGTCGGCGCCCACCGACGCGCAGCGCCGCGCCAATGTCGGCACCGCGCTCGCGCTGGCGTCGATCGCGGTGGTGTTCTTCTTCGGCTTCATGGTTGCCCGCTACCTGGGCGACGGCGAGACGGGCATGACCGTGCTCGCGCTCATCGCCTTCATCTTCCTCGGCCTGGGCATCGGCCGCCACCTGTGGCGGGCCAACAAGTGAGCGCCGCGCCCGGCCCGCGCGAGCAGACGCACGCCGCCGCCAATCGCCGCCTCTTGCAGCGGCTCGCCGTCATCGCGGTGGGCATGTTCGGCTTCGGCTTCCTCCTGGTGCCGTTCTACGAGCAGATCTGCAAGGTGACCGGGTTGCGGGACATCGACCGTGCGGACACGGTGACCAACACGCAGGTGGTGACCGATCGCACCATCCGGCTCGAGCTCGACTCCAACGTGCGCCACCTGGCGTGGACGTTTCGCTCGCTCGAGCCATTCGTCGACATCCATCCGGGCGAGCTTCGCCAGGTCGTCTACGAAGTGACCAACAACAGCGATCGAGCGATCACCGGACAGGCGATCCCGAGCTACGGACCGCAGCACGCCGCGCCGTATTTCCGGAAGCTCGAGTGCTTCTGCTTCGCGAAGCAGACGCTCCAGCCCGGCGAGACGCGGCAGATGCCGGTGGTCTTCGTCATCGATCCCAAGGCCCCCGCCGACTTGGGCACCATCACGCTGTCCTACACCTTCTTCGAGGTGGAGGGCGCCGCCAACGACACCCAGCGCGCGGCCAGCCCGCGCGCACCGAGCACCACGACCAGGAGCGATTCATGAGCGCAGCCGCGCCCGGCGCCACGCCAGGCTATTACGTCCCGCATCCGTCGCACTGGCCGATCACCGGGTCGCTCGCGCTACTGCTCATGGGGTCCGGCGCCGCTTTCTGGTTCAACGAGTATCCGGCGGGTCCGTGGATGGTCGCGGCCGGCTTCGCCTGCCTCGTCTTCATGATGTTCGGCTGGTTCGGAACGGTCATCGGCGAGTCGGAACGGCACCTGTACAGCAAGCGCGTCGACACCTCGTTCCGCTGGAGCATGAGCTGGTTCATCTACTCCGAGGTGATGTTCTTCGCGGCGTTCTTCGGCGCGCTCTTCTACGTGCGCAATATCTCGGTTCCCGAACTGGGTGCCATCGTCTCGAAGCCGATCTGGCCCGACTACGCGGCGCAATGGCCGACCGAGGGGCCGTACTTCACGGCGCCGTTCGCACCGATCAGCGCGATGGGCATTCCGCTCCTCAACACGATCCTGCTGCTCTCGTCGGGCATCACGCTGACCATCGCCCACCACGCCCTGAAGGCGGGCAACCGCGGGGCGCTCAAGCGGTGGCTCTTCCTCACCATCGCGCTGGGCTTCACCTTCCTGGGCTTCCAGGCGTACGAGTACATCCACCTGCACCAGGAGTACAACCTCAAGCTGTCGACAGGCGTGTACGGGTCGACGTTCTACATGTTGACGGGGTTCCACGGCCTGCACGTGTTCGTCGGCGCGACGATGCTCACCGTGATGCTCTTCCGCGTGTTCAAGGGGCATTTCGACGCCGAGCGCCACTTCGCATTCGAGGCGGCGGCGTGGTACTGGCACTTCGTCGACGTCGTCTGGCTGCTGCTCTTCGTGCTCGTGTACTGGATGGTGTAGGCGCTTGCTCGCGGCGACGGCAGGAGCGCGTCGCCTCACCGGATGCCGCGCGGCCCGATCCAGCCCATCAGGTACGATACGACGAGGATCACCACCAGCGTCACCGACAGCGCCACGCGGATCGTGAGCAACCACACGACGCGCTTGCCGCGGCCGCGGTCACGGTAGAGGAACAGCAGCGCGGTAAAGAGCGCGACGACGATCGCGATGAGCAGCGCAACGACGATGATTTTCATGGCATCGTCAGTGTAATGAAATTGTCGAGCCAACGCGGCTGCCCACGATGATGCCCGCCGCAGCGACTGCCGCCACCGCGCGTTCGCGGCGCCCGGCGCTGTTGCCGACGCTGGTCACGGCCTTCGCCGTCGCGCTCTTCGTCAGCGCCGGTGTCTGGCAGCGCGATCGCATGCACCAGAAAATGGCCTTGCGGGCGGCGGCCGATGCCGTCGCCGCACAGGCGCCGGTCGCGTTGCCGGCTACCGCGGACTGGGCCCAGTGGCGCTTTCGCCCCGTGACGCTGACCGGGACTTTCGATGCGGCGCACCAGATCCTCATCGACAACAAGGTGCGCGGCGGACGGACCGGCTTCGCCGTGGTGACGCCGCTCACGCTCGCCGATGGGCGGACCGTGCTCGTCGATCGCGGCTGGGTGCCGGCGGGGCGCTCGCGCGCGCAGTTGCCGCAAGTGCCGCCGCCCGGTGGCGCGGTGGCGCTGACCGGTCGCGTCAATCTGCCGCCGGCCGCGTACTTCGAACTCGCTGCGGACACCGTTGCCGGGCCGGTCTGGCAAAACCTCGACCTCGCCCGCGCGCAGCGCGCTTTCGCGACTGCGCTGGTGCCGGTGATCGTCGAGCAGACCGCACCCAGCGGGCCGGGGGACGACCTCGCCCGCGATCGTCCGCCTCCCGATTTCGGCATCGATACGCATCGCACGTACATGGTCCAGTGGTTCATCTTCGCAACCCTCGCCGCCGGATTGTGGCTCTGGTTCACGTTCGGGCGGCGCCGGTGAGCCCGGCCGATCGCGCCCCCGACAGCGCCGGACCGGCGGCGGCTTCGCCGGCCGGCATGACCCGTCGCAATCGGCGCACCTTGATCCTGCTCGCGCTGGTCAGCATCGCACCCGTCGTCGCCTCGTACTCGGCGTATTACCTCATCCGGCGCGACAAGCACGCGAACTACGGCGAATTGCTGCCGACCGCACCGGCGCCGGACGTGCGCGGAACGCTCGACGGCAAACCCTTCGCGCTCGCCGACCTGCGCGGCAAATGGGTGTTCGTCGTCGCCGCTCCGGGGGCGTGCGATGCCGCGTGCGGACAGGCGTTGTACGCGACGCGTCAGGCGCGCACGATCCAGGGCCGCGAGATGGACCGCGTCGTCCGCGTGTGGTTGGTGACGCAGGGGACGCCGGCGCCGGCGACGCTCGCCGGGCATCCTGACCTCGCGGCGGTGCACGCACCCGGTGGCCTCGCCGGCTTTCCAGCCGGCGGCGAGCGCATCTATCTCCTCGATCCGCTCGGCAATCTGGTGCTCGCATTTCCGCCTGATCCCGATATCAAGGCGATGGCGGGCGACGTCGCGCGCCTGCTGCGGGCATCGCGGATCGGCTGACGACACGTGGCGTTATCCCTGCCGCGCGTGGGGTCTGCATCGGGGGTGGCCGG
>JADZAQ010000126.1 GCA_020852555.1 Burkholderiales bacterium | reverse complement strand
GGCACGTTCTGCACCGAGGCGCAGATCCTGTGGCGCGAGCGCGGCCTTGCCGTGCATTCGAACGTGCCGATCGACAAGTCGAGCGCCGGCGCGGCGGACGGCGCCGGGCACGTCGCGCTCGACCTGGGCAGCGACGAGTTCACCGTCGGCCGCCCGCACCCCATGATCGACCCGGCGCCGCGCGTCGCGCGCATCACCGACGAGGCGCGCGATCCGTCGACGGCGGTGATCGTGCTCGATGTCGTGCTGGGCTACGCGTCGCATCCCGATCCCGCCGGCGCGCTGGCACCGGCCATCGCGCAGGCGAAGGCCAGCTGCGCCCGCGACGGCCGCCACCTCATGGTGATCGCCTTCGTCTGCGGCACCGAGGAGGACTCGCAGCGGCTGTCGACGCAGCAGGCCAGGCTGCGCGACGCCGGCGCGCTCGTCGCGCCGAGCAGCACCGCGGCGGCGATCCTCGCCGGCGACATCGCCGCGGCGCGATAATGCGGAGCGTCGCCCAGTGAGCACGACCCCGCGCCCGGCGGGGCACGATGCAGCGCTTCCCGCGGCCGCGGACCCGGCCGGACGGAGGCAGCGGATCGTCGTCGCGTTCGGCGGCAACGCAAGCTATCCGCCGACCATCAAGGGCCTCGCCTCCGAGCAACTCGCGCTGATGGCCGAGGCGTGCACGCACCTCGTGCGCATCATCCGCTCCGGCTACCAGCTGGTGCTCACGCACGGCAACGGACCCGTCGTCGGGAACATCCTGTTCCGCATGGCGCGCACCGCCAACGAACTGCCGCCGATGCCGATGGACATCTGCGTCGCGCACTCGCAGGGCGGCATGGGCTACATGCTGCAGCAGACGCTGTGCAACGTCCTCCACCGCGAGGGCGTGGCGATGTCGTCGAGCTCGATCATCACGCAGGTCGAAGTGAGTCTCGACGACCCGGGCTTCGCCAACCCGACGAAGCCGGTGGGACGCTTCTTCAGCGCGGAGGATGCGCAGCGCCTCACCCGGGAACTCGACTGGCAGTTCGTCGAGGATGCGGGACGCGGCTACCGGCGCGTCGTGCCGTCGCCGCAGCCGCTGCGCATCCTGGACCTGCCGGCGATCGAGGCGCTGCTCGCCGCCGACGTGATCCCCATCGCCACCGGCGGCGGCGGCATCCCCGTCGTGCGCGATCGCGACGGCAACTATCAGGGCGTCTCCGCGGTCATCGACAAGGACCTGACGAGCGCGATGCTGGCCGCGAACATCGGCGCGCAGTCGCTCGTCATGCTGACCGGCGTCGACCGGGTGGCCATCGACTTCGGCACACCCACCCAGCGCCCGCTCGACTGCCTGACGGTCGACGAGGCCCGTCGCTACCAGGCCGAAGGGCAGTTCCCGCCGGGCAGCATGGGACCGAAGATCAGCGCCGCGCTGCGCTATCTCGAGGCCGGCGGGGAACGCGTGATCATCACCTCGCTCGCCTGCGCGTACGACGCGCTGCAGGGAACCGCCGGGACGAGGATCGTCCGATGACGGCAGCCGCGCGCACGATCGGCTGGAAAGCGCACGCGGCGCTGTCCCGCGCGGCGGGGCGCTTCGTCACGCTGCCCGGATTCGCCGACTCGGCGTTCCGCCTCGCCGCCGGCGAACCAATCTGGATCGGCGAGACATCGGCTGCCATGCATCCGCGGGTGGTGATCGCCGACGCGGCGACGCGCCGTGCCGGATCGCTTCCGATCGCGCGCGTGACCCCTTGGCGCGAGCCGGCGCTACGCCTCGACCCGCGCAGTCTCGCGGCGTTGCGCGGGTCGTCGATCGCACTCGCCGTCCGGCTGCGCGACCTGGGTGACGTGCGCGGATTTGCCGCGGTGCTCGTCGGCGAGCGCCCGCCGTTTCCGCTGCACGCGGTCGCGCCGCAGGTGGCCGCCGTGGCGGAGGCGATCGACCGCGACGACGCGCAGACGCTGCACGACGCCGCGCTGCCGCTCCTGGGTCTCGGCCCCGGGCTCACGCCGTCCGGCGACGACTTCGTCGGCGCCGTGCTGTACGCGCGCGCGCTGGCGCCGATGGACGGCGCCTGGGTCGCGGCGCGCCACGATCTCGTCGCCGCCGCGTCCCGGCGCACGCACGCGATCGGCGCCGCGCTCTTCGCCGACCTCGCCGCAGGCGAGAGCTTCGCGGCACTCAACCGGCTCGCCCATGCACTCGCCCATCCGCCGGCCGCCGGGGCGAACGAGCGCGACGGCGCGCGTGCCGGCGGCGCCTGGGCACCGGCGCACCAGGTGCGCGAAGCGGCGCGCGACGTCGTCGCGATCGGCCATTCGTCCGGCTGGGATATGCTGGCTGGTGTCATCATCGGCTGTGCCGGCGGGCAGGCGCTGCGCTTCGCCGCCGACATCCATCGTGAAAAGAGGTGCGCATGAGTGCGGTGCTGCTGGAACAGGAGAAGCTGTCGGTCGTCAACGTCGGGGTCGACATGTTCGCGCAGAGCGTGCGCGAAGCCGGAGGCAGCGTCCTCCAGCTCGACTGGCAGCCGCCCGGCAACGGCGATGCCGAGCTCGCCTGGCTGCTCGCCCAGCTCGTCGGTGACGCGAACGACCCCGACTGCGCCGGGTCGCGCGTCGACCGCGCCAACCAGCTCGCCGTCGAGCGGATCGTGTCCTCGCAGCCGGTGCTCACCGACGTCGCGCTGCACGCGCGCGACGTGTGGCCGGACATGGGCCGGCGGCTGCTGCACGCCGGTGCTCCGGTCGCCTGGCGCGACATGTGCGGCCCGATGCAGGGCGCGATGATCGGCGCCACGCTCTACGAGGGCTGGGCCGACTCCGCCGCGGCAGCCGAGGTGATGCTCGCCCGCGGAGACATCGGCTTCGCCCCGAACCACGACTACGACGCCGTGGGGCCGATGGCGGGCATCATCTCGCCGTCGATGCCGCTGTTCGTCGTGCGCAACCAGGCGCACGGCAACAGTGCATACACCAACATGAGCGAGGGCATCGGGCGCGTGCTTCGCTTCGGCGCCAACGGTCCCGACGTCATCGAGCGCCTGCGCTGGATCGAGACGGTGCTGGCGCCGACGCTGAAGCACGCGGTGCACGAGGTCGGCGGCATCGACCTCAAGGCGATCCAGGCGCAGGCACTGCTCATGGGCGACGAGGTGCACAGCCGCAATGCGGCGGCGACGCTGCACTTCCTCGCCGCGATCGCGGCGCCGCTCGCGGCCAGCGTGCTGCCGCGCGATCCGGTGCGCGAGACGCTCGCCTTCATCGCCGGCAACTCGCAATTCTTCCTCAACCTGTCGATGGTCGCGAGCAAGGCGACGATGGTGGCCGCACACGGCATCGAGGACTGCAGCGTGGTGACGGCGATCGCCCGCAACGGGGGCACGACCGCGATCCGCGTGAGCGGGCTCGGCCGCCGCTGGTTCGAGGCGCCATCGGGCAACCCCCGCGGCCTGTACTTCCCCGGCTTCAAGGCGAGCGACGGCAACCCGGACCTCGGCGACAGCGCAATCTGCGAGACGGCGGGTCTGGGCGGATTCTCGCTCGCGGCGTCGCCCGCGCTGGTGCAGCTCGTCGGCGGCACGGTCGCCGAGGCGATCGGCTATTCGCGCGAACTGCAGCAGGTGGCGGTGGCGCGCAATCCGGCGCTGTCGCTGCCCAACCTCGATTTCATCGGCGCCCCCTGCGGGATCGACATCCGCAAGGTCGTCGACACCGGCATCCAGCCGCTGCTCACCACCGGGATCGCGCACAAGGAAGCCGGCGTCGGCCAGATCGGCGCCGGCATCGTGCGCACCCCGCTGCCCTGCTACACAGCGGCGCTGCGCGCGCTCGCGACCCAGCTCGGAGTGGACTGAATCATGCAACGCGCCCTCACCTGCTCGCGCGGCATGGTTACCGCGCCCCATCATCTGGCCGCCCAGTCGGGACTCGCCGTGCTGCGCGACGGCGGCAATGCCGTCGAGGCGATGGTCGCCGCCGCGGCGACCATCGCCGTCGTCTATCCGCACATGAACAGCATCGGCGGCGACGGCTTCTGGCTCATCAGCCGCCGCGGCCGCGAGCCGGTGGGCATCGACGCCTGCGGACGCGCCGCGGGCCTTGCCAGCATCGATTGGTATCGCGACCAGCGTCTCGCCGCGATCCCGACCCGGGGGCCACTGGCGGCCAATACCGTCGCCGGCGCCATCTCGGGATGGCAGGCGGCGCTGGGCGAGGCAGGCGGCCGGCTGCCGCTCGCGCGCCTGCTCGACGACGCGCGCACGCTCGCCCGCGACGGCGTGCCCATCACCCAGAGCCAGGTCGACTACACGACGCGGTTCTTGGCCGAACTCGCGCCGCAGCCCGGCTTCGCACCGACGTTCCTGCGCAACGGCGCACCGCCTCCCGCGCATTCGCTGCAGCACTTCCCCGCGCTCGCCGCGACGTTCGAGCAGCTTGCGCGTGCGGGCCTCGACGACTACTACCGGGGCGAACTCGCGCAGTCGATCGCCGGCTCGCTCACGCGCCTCGGCAGCCCGGTGCGTGCCGCCGACCTCGCGAAGCAGCGGGCGAGCCTCGTCGCTCCGCTGTCGGTCCGGCTGTCGGTGGGCACCGCCTACAACCTGCCGCCGCCCACGCAGGGGCTCGCCTCGCTGCTGATCCTCGCGATCTACGATCGCCTGCGTGGCGATGCGTCCGCCGATTCGTTCGCACACGTGCACGGCCTGGTCGAAGCCACCAAGCAGGCTTTCCTGGTGCGCAACCGCCACGTCACCGATCCGGACATCATGCGGGTGACGGCAGCGGACTTCCTGCACGACGATGCGGTCGCCCGTTGCGCGCAAGCGATCGACGCGGCACGAGCGCGTCCGTGGCCAGAGCCCGCGATCCGCGGCGACACCATCTGGATGGGTGCTGCCGACCGCGACGGCTGCATGGTCAGCTACATCCAGAGCGTGTACTGGGAATTCGGCTCCGCCGTGGTGCTCGACGGCAGCGGCATCACCTGGCAGAACCGCGGTGCGAGCTTCTCGCTCGACCCGGGCTCGCACGTCGCGCTCGCCCCGGGACGCAAGCCGTTCCACACGCTCAATCCCGCGCTCGCCCGCCTCGACGACGGCCGCGAGATGGTCTACGGCAACATGGGCGGCGACGGCCAGCCGCAGAGCCAGGCGGCGATCTTCACCCGCTACGCGATGTACGGCCACGACCTGCAGCGGGCGGTGAGCGCGCCGCGCTGGCTGCTGGGCCGCACCTGGGGCGACATGAGCGTCAGCCTCAAGGTCGAGGGACGCACCGATCCCGCGGTCGTTTCCGCGCTGCGCGCCGCCGGCCACGACGTCGAATTGGTCGACGATTATTCCGATCTCGTCGGCCACGCGGGCGCCTTGGTGCGTGAGCCGGGCGGCACGATCATCGGGGCGACCGACCCGCGCTCGGACGGAGGCGTGGCGGGCTGGTAGCGGTGGCGCGGCGAGCGGCGCGTGCCCCGGGACCCCGGGGCATCGCCGGCGCCCGCGCGTGATGGCGGACACGCAATCGGAGGCAGGATGCTGTCGCTGGCGATCGTTTCGGGGCTCTCGATGGGCGGCATGTACGGCCTGCTCGCGCTCGGCTTCCACATCACCTACGCCGTCTCGAACACGGTGAACTTCGCGCAGGGCACGTCGCTCATGCTGGGCGCGGTGCTGTGCTATCTGTTCTCGGTGACGCTCGGCTGGCCGCTCGCCGTGGCGATCGTCCTCGCGCTCGCGCTGTGCGCCGTGTGGGGGATGCTCGTCGAGCGCATCGCGGTGCGGCCCTTCGTGCGCGCCAACTCGAATGCCTGGCTGATCGCCACCGTGGCGGTCGGCATCATGCTCGAGCAGGTGGTCCTGTTCACCTTCGGCAAGGAGCCGCGGTCGCTGCCGCTGCCGCTGTCGGGCGAGGCGTTCACGCTCGGCGGCCTCGCGATCTCGTCGCTGCAGATCGCCATCCTGGTGGTCGCCATCGTGACCGCGCTCGGCCTGCACCAGTTCGCGAGCCGCACACGCTACGGCAAGGCGCTCCTCGCGATCGTGCAGAACCCGCGAGCGGCGAGCCTCATGGGCATCGACGTCACGCGCGCGATCATGGTCTGCTACGCGGCCTCGACGGTGCTTGCCGGCATCGCCGGCATCATGATCGCGCCGCTGTTCCTGGTGGCGGCCGACATGGGGACGCTCTTCGGCATCAAGGCCTTCGCCGTGGCGATCCTGGGGGGCCTGGGCAGCGCGCGCGGTGTGGTGATCGCCGGTTTCGTGTTCGGGGTCGCCGAGGCGCTGATCACGTCGATGCTGGGCTCGGCGTACACCAACATCCTGACCTTCGTGCTAGTGATCGTCGCTCTGGCGATCAGGCCGTATGGGCTGTTCGGCAGCGCGGGTGTGAAGAAGGTATGAAGACGCTGCGCGATCCAGTTCTCGCGGGGCTCGTCGTCGCCGCGCTCGTCTACGCGGCCTTCGCCAACGAGTACTACCTCTTCCTTTTGACGCTGGGCGCGCTGACAGTCGTCGTCGGCATCGGGCTCAATGTGCTGATCGGTCTCACCGGGCAGATCTCGTTCGGCCACGTCGGCTTCTACGCGCTCGGCGCGTACGTGACCGCCGCGATGACCACCAAGCTCGGCGTCGACTTCTGGTGGACGCTGCCCGTCGCCGTCGTCGTCACCGCGATCGTCGGCGGCCTGCTGGGCCTCGTCGCGCTGCGCGTGAGCGGCCCGTATCTCGCGATGGTGACCATCGCCTTCGGCTTCGTCGTCGAATTCACCGCGGTCGAGTGGGAAAGCGTCACCGGCGGGCAGAACGGACTCATGAACATCCCGTACCCGGCGATCGCCGGCTGGTCGCTCGGCGAACGCGGCATCAGCGTCGCCGCCGTGCTGCTCATGGCCGGCGCACTCGTCGTCTACAAGCGGATCGCGCAAAGCGGCTGGGGCCTCGCCATGCGGGCGGTGCGCGACTCCGAAATCGCGGCGGGTGCGCTCGGCGTCGATCCGTTGCGGGTGCGCACGCTCGCATTCATCGTGTCGGCGGTCCTCGCCGGCATCGCCGGCTCGTTCTTCGCCTCGGCGACGACGTTCGTCGCGCCCAGCACCTTCACGTTCTTCCAGTCGATCCTGTTCGTCCTCGTGGTCGTCATCGGCGGCGCCGAGCGCACCTACGGCCCGGTGATCGGCGCCGCGCTCGTCGTCGGCTTGCCCGAACTGCTGTCCGACTTCGCCGAGTACCGCATCCTGATGTTCGGCACCCTGCTGCTGCTCGTGCTGCTATTCGCACCGACGGGCGTCGCGGGTGCGCTGGCCGCCCGCTGGGGCCGCCGCGCCGCGGAGGAGCCGGTTGCCGCACCCGTCGCGGACGCGCTCGCGGCGACGACCGGCGCCGATCCGCAGACGCTGGAGCTCGCGGACCTCGGCATCACCTTCGGCGGGCTGCGGGCAGTGTCGGCGGTCTCCGCACGCGTGGCGACCGGCAAGGTCACGAGCATCATCGGCCCGAACGGTGCCGGCAAGACGACGCTGCTCAACCTGATCTGCGGCTTCTACCGGCCCACCACCGGCTCGGTGCGCCTGGACGGGGTCGACCTCGCGGGACGACCGGCGCACGTCGTGGCGCGCGCCGGCATCGCGCGCACGTTCCAGACGCCGCAGCTCTTCGAGGGCATGACGGTGCTGGAAAACCTGCTGGTCGCGATGCAGCGCGGCGCGCTCGGCTCGCCGCTCGCCGATCTCGCGGCGTCGCCGACCAGCGCCGCCGCGCAGCAGGCGCGCGCCCTGCTCGACTACGTCGGCTACCACGGCAGCACCGCGCGGCTCGCGAGCGAATTGCCGCACATCGACAAGCGGCTGCTCGAGATCGCGCGCGCGCTCGCGCTGCGGCCGCGCATCCTGATGCTCGACGAGCCCGCGGCGGGCCTCAACCATTCCGACAAGCAGGCGCTCGCGAAGCTCCTCGAACGCATCGCCGAAGCGGGGCTCGCCGTCGTGCTGATCGAGCACGACATGAGCCTCGTCATGAGCATCTCCGACCGCATCATCGTGCTCGACGCCGGCGCCTGCCTCGCGCAGGGAGAGCCCGAAGCGGTTCGCAACGACAAGGCGGTGGTCGCTGCATACCTCGGCGGCACGCAGTACGCCGCACGGCCGCGTGCCGCCGGCTGGCAGGCAGCCGGCGACCGGATCCTGTCCATCGACACGCTGACCGCGGGCTACGGTGCGGCGAGGGTGCTGCAGGGCATCGACATCACGCTCGACAGCGGCGAACTGGTCGCGGTGCTCGGCGCCAACGGTGCGGGCAAGTCGACGCTGATGCGCGCCTTGTCGGGGCTGCTGCGGCCGATCGGCGGGAAGATCCTCTTCGCCGGCAGCGACATCGCCACGCTCGCGGCGCACCGGGTCGCGGGGCGGGGGCTCGTGCTCGTGCCCGAGGGGCGGCAGGTGTTCCCCGAGCTCTCCGTGATCGACAACCTGCAGCTCGGCGCGTACGCGCGGCGTGACTTCGATCGCGCCGAGGTCGACGCGATGCTCGCCCGCTTCCCGTCGATCGAGCGCCGCAAGCACAATCGCGCCGGACTGCTGTCGGGCGGCGAGCAACAGATGCTGGCGATCGCCCGCGGCCTCATCGCGAGGCCGCGCGTGCTGCTACTCGACGAGCCGTCGCTGGGGCTCGCGCCGGCGTTGATCGGTGAACTCTTTCAGGTGCTCGCCGACCTGCGCGACCAGGGCATGACGCTGCTGCTCGTCGACCAGATGGCCACGCTGGCGCTGGCGGTCGCCGACCGCGGCTACGTGATGGATTCGGGGGCGATCGTGCACGCCGGGGCCGCGGCCGATCTGCGCGACGATCCGGCGCTGGAGCGCGCCTATCTCGGCGGAGGCTAG
>JADZAQ010000125.1 GCA_020852555.1 Burkholderiales bacterium | reverse complement strand
GGCGTCTCCTTGTGAACGCCTTTCAGCGCAAGCGCGGTGCCGGATCGAAGCGCTGGTTCGTTCCCTGCTCGAGGCACACCGACACGCTGACCTTGCCGGCGAGTGGCCGCGCCACCTGGGCGGCGACGTCGAAGTACTGGAGCTGGAGAAAATCGGCGGAACCGAAGTCGGTCGTCACCACGAGCTGCCTGCCGTAATACACCGGCCCGTACGTGTTCTGCTCGGCGTCGATGAAGCCGCTCATGATCGACGGATACGCGCTCTGCGCGGGAACGGTATAGCCCGCCGGCATGCCGGTGATCCGCGAATTCGATACGCAGGCGATCGGCAGCATGCCGTTGCCGAACACCGGATTGAGCGGGGGGCCGCCGCCGTCAGGAATCGATACGCTCGGATCCACCGAGCGGACGCACAGGCCATTCGATGCATTGATGCCGCTGCGATTGGGAACCCGCGGATCGTAGAAGCCGCCGCTCATCGTGACCTTGGATACGAATTCACCCGACCGGGTCGGCACGTCGATCGGTTGCGTCTGCGCGCGGCGCCACGGATTCAGCGTGAAGTCCGTGGCCGCGAAAGTGCCGAGGGTGATCGAGCGTCCGAAGCCGCAGTCGAGCACCGGTGCGGTCGTCCACTTGCCGTCGGGATACGGCAGCAACCCGCGCCAGGTGCCGCCCTCGGTCTGCACGCGCGTGTCACCGGTGGTCACGTTGTGGCACATGTCGGTACCGGGGATGTACTCGAAGCCGGCGCCGTAGAGCGAGCAGACCCTGACGTACTCGACCGCGCTGGCGGCGGGTCCGGCGAGCAGCGCGAGGCTGATGGCGAGCAATGCAGACGATGGCTTCAAGTGACCTCCCTGCGTTCGGTGGAAACATGCCGTTGCGTGCCCGCGCATCCCGATGCATGCTGCGGTCTCGCCGCCGGCCGATGGCCGCACCCGCGGCGGGTGCCGTCGGTGCGGGGGGCGCAATTGTCGCGTAGAAAAGCCCGCGCCCCCGCTTACGTCCGACGCACGGCGATGTCGGTCACGCCGCGCCAACGAGACACCAATGCACCGACCGCTGTCACACCGCTTTGCCGTCGCCCCGATGCTCGACTGGACCGACCAGCACTGTCGGTTCTTTTTGCGCCAGATCTCGCGTCACGCGCTGCTCTACACCGAGATGGTCACCTCGCCCGCCCTCGTCCACGGCGACGTGGCACGCCACCTCGACTTCGATGACGCCGAGCACCCGATTGCGCTGCAGCTCGGCGGCAGCGACCCCGCGCAGCTCGCGCACGCCGCGCGGCTGGGCGAGCGCTGGGGCTACGACGAGATCAACCTCAATTGCGGCTGCCCTTCCGAGCGCGTGCAGACCGGGAGCTTCGGCGCCTGCCTGATGGCCGAACCCTCGCTCGTCGCCGACTGCGTGCGCGCCATGCGCGATGCGGTGTCGCTGCCGGTCACCGTCAAGCACCGCCTCGGGCTCGATGCCAACGAGGACTACGGCTTCGTTCGCGACTTCGTCGGGACCGTCGCCGCGGCCGGCTGCACGGTGTTCGTCGTCCATGCCCGCAACGCGGTACTGAAGGGGCTATCGCCGAAGGAGAATCGGGAGGTGCCTCGCCTGCGCTACGAAGTCGTCCATCGCCTCAAGCGCGAGTTCCCGGAGCTCACGATCGTTCTGAACGGTGGGCTCGCGGCGTGGCCGGCGATCGAGCGCGAGCTCGCAGCGGTCGACGGCGTCATGCTCGGGCGCGCCGCGTATCACGATCCGATGATCCTCGCGCCGGTCGACTGGCGGCTCTTCGGCGACGAATCGCCGCCGCCGACCCGCGCCCGCGTCTTGCAGGCGATGCTGCCGTACGTGGCGGCGCAGCGCGAGCGTGGCGTCGCGCTGCGCTCGATCGCGCGGCACCTGCTGGGGCTCTATCACGGCTGCCCGGGAGGGCGTCGCTTTCGCCAGTTGCTGTCGGATGCGCGGCGCCTCGACGGCGCCGGCCCCGAGCTCTTGCTGGAGGCGTTGGCGGCGGTGGAGCCGGGCAGCGATGTCGACGTGACGGATCCCGCCGACGCCGGCTAGGACCCGTTCACGCCGGCACCGCCGGCGGGCTCAGTGCGCGCCGCCCGCGTCACCGGCCGCGCGCGGCCGCTTCGCGAACCAGACCAGCGGCGTCAGCGCGAGGAAGATGAGCGCCGAGAGATAGAAGACATCGTTGAAGGCAAGCGAGTACGCCTGTTGCGTGACGACGCGGTCGACGCTCGCCAGCGCCTGCGTCGTGGTCATGCCGGCCGCCGCGAGCTGGTCGAGGATCGGTCCCGTGGCGCTGTTGGCGTGGGTCACCGACTCGACCAGCTGCGCATGGTGCAGACTCGCCCGGTTGTCCCAGAGGGTGGTGAAGATCGACGTGCCGAAGGCGCCGGCGGTGATCCGCGCGAAGTTCGACAATCCGGATGCGCTCGGGATCATCTGCGGTGGCAACCCCGCCAGCGTGATCGCCACCAGCGGAACGAAGAAGCAGGCGACGGCGGCGCCCTGGATCACCGTGGGGACCATCAGCGTGTACAGGTCGACCTCGGTATTGAATTGCGCGCGCATGTAACACACGATCGCGAAGATGACGAAGGAGACCGTGACGATGAGCCTTGGGTCGACCTTGGGAATCGAGCGGCCCACGAAGGGGGAGAGGAGGAGCGCGAGGATGCCGACCGGCGCCAGCACGAAGCCGGCGTCGGTGGCGGTGTAGCCCAGTTGCGTTTGCACCCACAGCGGGAGCAGCACCACGGTGCCGAAGAAGATTCCGTAGGCGATCGCGGTGATGAGCGTGCCGATCGTGAAGCTGCGACCCGCGAAGAGGCGCAGGTCGACCACCGGATGTTCCTCGTTAAGCTCCCAGATGAGGAAGAACACGAAGCCGACGACGGCGACGACGGCGAGCGTGACGATCTGCCCGCTCGCGAACCAGTCGAGCTCCTTCCCCTTGTCGAGCATGATCTGCAACGCGGCGACCCACAGCACGAGGAGGCCCAATCCCACGCCGTCGATCGGCGGCTTGCGCGTCGGCGATTCACGCTCGCGGTAGATCGTCCAGGTGAGCCACGAGGCGGCGATCCCGACGGGAATGTTGATGAAGAAGATCCACGGCCACGCGTAGTTGTCGGTGATCCAGCCGCCCAGGAGTGGACCCGCCACCGGGGCGATGAGCGTGGTCATCGACCACATGGCGAGCGCGGTGCCGGCCCTGGCCGCGGGATAGCTCGACAGCAGCAGCGCCTGCGACAACGGGATGAGCGGGCCGGCGACGGCGCCTTGCAGGACGCGGAACAGGATCAGCGTCTCGAAGGTCGGCGCCATGCCGCACAGCCACGACGCCATCACGAACAGCGCCGTCGAGAGGCAGAAGAGACGGACCTGGCCGATGCGTTGCGTGAGCCAACCGGTGAGCGGCACCGCGACCGCATTGGCGACGGCAAACGAGGTGATGACCCAGGTTCCCTGACTGGGACTCACCCCCATCTGGCCGGAGATCGCCGGCAGCGAGACGTTGGCGATCGACGTATCGAGCACGATCATGAAGGTCGCCGCCGCGAGCGCCAGCGTGCCGACGGCGAGGGTGCCGCCGGTGAGCGGTGGCGGCGGATAGGGTCGAGCTGTCGGCGCCGCCGGCGCGGCGAGCCGGCCCGCCGGCGTGATCGCTTGTGCAGGGGCTTCGCTCATGCCGATGCGCCGCCGCTACAGCGCGGTCCGTGCGGTCCGGCCGGCGATGGGAGGCGAGTGCGGTGGCGTGGCCGGGCTCGCACCCGCGGGCGCCGGCGACCTTGCCGCCGTCGCCGCCGGCTTGCCTGCCGCGGCCGCGAGGTTGGCGGCGATCGTCTCGCGCACCAGCGCATCGGCGCCGCGCGCGGCGTCTCCGTAGACGTCGGTGATGTACGTCGTGTTGGCGTGCGCCGTCGTGGCGAGCGTCTTGCCGGAGGTGTCGG